>PDQK01000014.1 GCA_002746685.1 Desulfobulbus propionicus
TTCTCCTTTACAGGATCTTTGGCGGGAGACCGCGAAATTAATCGTCGGTCGGACTGAATGCACTTATTTTTCTACTTCAAGAAAATATTTTCCCAATCAGCTTCCCTCACCATTCTACGGGGAGCTGATTGGGAAAATATTTTCGATACTCATTTTACCCACAGATTCTCCAGAAGAGCCCTTATTTTGAGGAGGTTACCAGTTTACCTCCTACAATTCCAACTTCATACAACACAAAGAGCGGCAGGCTTAACAGGACGGTGGCGGTGAGTTCTCCGGTGGCAAGCAGAAAGGAGAGGACAACGATGGCGAGGTAAAACCACATCCTTCTTGAGGTAAAGTAGAGGGGGGACACCAGCCCGGTTTTTCTGGCCATAACCATGAGAAAGGGAATCTCAAAGGCAATCCCAAAAGCGAGCAGCATCCGCCCCACAAAAGTAAGATACAGGCCAAATTTGGGCATGGGTAGCAGGTTGGGGCCTGCATACCCCATGAAAAAGGTAAGCATCTTGGGCAGCGCTATAAAAAATGCAAAACAAGCGCCCCCGGCAAAAAGTAGTGTAGAGCAGAGGACTATGGTACGAGCTATCCTTTTTTCATTATCAAGCAGTCCTGGAGCAATGAACATCCACAGTTGAAAGAGAATATATGGAAAACTCATTATCAGGCCAGCTAAAATGGAGAGCTTGATATAGCTGATAAAGGCATCGGTGAGCTTGGTGTAAATCAGTTTTTCCAGTTCCGGATGTGCTTGAAAAAGCGGCTGCATACAGAGCTGAGCCAAGGATTCCTTGAACATGTAGGCGGCCGCTGAAAAGAGTACAAGCGCAACAATGCAGCGGATGAGCCGCTTACGCATCTCCTCGTGGTGCGGCCTGAAATGGTCAAAAGCCGTGATCATTGTGGTATATTTCCTGCCTCATTTTGGGGTGCACCACTTTCTTTATCCTTTTGCCCATTCTCATCGCCAAGTGGCTGCGTTGGCGCATTTTGCGCGTCCACTTCCCACGGTCTCAGGTTATCGGAGGGAATTTTGCTCAATTTTTCCTCAGCATCCTCAATCTCTTCGTCTGCATATGGAGCTGGCGAAAGCTCAACCTGTGACCAGGTTTTGGTTTGAGTATCATGCACCTGTTTTTTAAGCTCCTCAGCGGTCTTGTGCAGATCTTTTTGTACTTCAGTGAACACCTCTTCTTCATCGGAAAGGTTTGCTTTGAGCTGGTTGACCGTCTTTTTCATCTCCATCAACCCTTTGGCAAGGGAGCGTGCTAAATCGGGAAGTTTGTCTGGTCCCACCACGATGAGGGCAACAACAAAGATGACAATCATTTCAGGGAGGCCAATACCAAACATAATGTTACTCGATGTGTAATTTAACGATTGCAGTAGCTGCGAAAAAGTGGCCCAAATTTAAGGGATTTGCAAGGAGGTGTCAAGTTCCCGGAAGGTGCATTCTTTTTGGGCAGGCGGCTGTATCCATTCATCTACAAGGTGCTGCAATGCAAGGAGTGGATGACTCCAGATGAGCCTCCATATACTTGGCTTCCCGCTGCATGCGTTTGGATGAAAGTACCCTGTTCGGTGTACTCTGGTACATGCCATTATGGATATACTGGAGGTAAATACATCTATTCATTGTATAACCACACTGCCTTGATATTGATCACCCCGGACAGTCTTTTTTCTTATATTCCCGGTGCACACTGAAATATGTCTTGGTTATATTCGTGTAATCAGTAAGTTACATGGTGGATGGCTTGGGTGGAATAGCCTCGGCACCTGTTTGACAAAAAGCGAAAAAGGTGCTAGATTAGTTTGGTTTTAGTAAGGCTGGCTTGTTGGATCAATGGCAAGCAGCCTTTTCTTTTGTTTTCTTTGAGTTTAATTCCAGGAGATATCATGGCCAATGTAGTGGTGGTCGGCACCCAGTGGGGTGACGAAGGCAAGGGGAAGATCGTTGATCTGCTTACCGAATATGCTGATTATATTGTCCGCTTCCAGGGCGGCAACAACGCCGGACATACGCTGGTTGTTGATGGAAAACAGTATATTTTTCACATCATACCATCAGGCATTTTGTATCAGGAAAAAACCTGTTTGATTGGCAATGGCGTTATCATTAACCCGAAAGTGTTGCTCAAGGAAATGGGTGAACTCAATGAACGCGGACTGCCTGTAACGCCAGAACGGTTACAGATCAGCAGTAACGCCCACCTTATCATGCCTTACCACCAGAGCCTGGATATTGCCCGTGAAGCATCGCTTTCCAAAGCCAAAAAGATCGGCACCACCGGGAGAGGCATTGGCCCCTGTTATATTGACAAGGTAGGCCGGATTGGCCTCAAAGTAGGCGAATTACTCGATCCTGCGCTGTTTAAAGATAAGCTTTCTGCAGCTCTGGAGGAAAAGAATTTTATTCTCACTCATCAGTACCATGCCGAGCCAATTCAGGCTGAGGTTGTTGAAGAGCAATTTTTTGCCTTTGCAGAACAGCTTGCTCCTTTTATTGCAAATATCTCTGTGGTGCTTGATAAGGCGAGAAAACAAGGGAAACATATTCTTTTTGAAGGAGCACAAGGCACCCAGCTTGACATTGATCACGGTACCTACCCTTTTGTTACCTCCTCCAACACCATTGCAGGTAATGCGTGTATCGGTTCTGGCTTTGGTCCAGCACATATTGATGAGGTTATCGGTATCTTAAAGGCATACAGCACCCGGGTAGGCGAAGGCCCTTTCCCAACCGAGCTTCCTGAAGGGGATGCAATAGGCGATGCACTGCAAAAGAAGGGTCATGAGTTTGGTGCAACCACTGGCCGCCGCCGTCGTTGCGGCTGGTTTGATGGTGTTGTTGCAAACGACGCAGTGCGCCTCAACGGTTTAACCGGGCTTGCTGTCACCAAACTTGATGTGCTCTCTGGCCTGGATAAGGTTCAATTTGCCACCAGCTATACTGATGGTACTACCCGTTATGATTACATGCCCGAAAACATCCACGCTGCTCAGCGAGTACAACCGGTGTATGAAGAGGTCGAGGGCTGGCAGCAGGAAATCACCGACGTGCGAAGCTATGATGATCTGCCCATCCAGGCAAAAGATTATCTGAAACGAATGGAAGATTTCACCGGTGTGGCACCTGTTATCGTTTCTGTCGGTCCTGACAGAGACGAAACACTGCTTCTGAGAAACCCGTTTAACAAAAAATAAAATGGAGATGGCGAGGTAACTTGCCTTGCCATCATCATTTTAATGGTTACACAATAGCAATGTCACAGCTCCTGTTCTTTTGCTTTTCACTGCAGGCTGTGATGCCCTGAACACACCAGAGCACTTTTGATTGCTCTGGTTCATCTCTTTATGGAGGAACCAAGATGGCCAGAATTACTGTAGAAGACTGTCTTGAACAAGTTGGTGATGATAATCGTTTTTCTCTTATCCATCTTGCAGTGCAGCGAATCAAGCAGCACCGCAATGGTGAACCCTTTCTCACCAGCGGCAAAAATAAGGAAGTGGTCATGACCCTGCGTGAAATTGCAGCAGGTGAGGTGACGTTTGATAATATCCATGAGTTACCCAAGCGCCGTGATGCTGAAAGTGAGATTGCTGAAGACGAAATCGTCGAAAACAACGAATAAGATAATCAAAACATGAGTGAGAGTTACTACGATCTTCTCGGTGTTGCGCGTGATGCATCCGGCGATACCATCAAGAAGGCATACCGTAAGCTGGCAATGAAGTATCACCCTGATCGCAACCCGGGTGATCAGGAAGCTGAGGCAAAATTTAAAGAGGCTGCTGAAGCATACGAGGTGCTCAGTGACGCGAAGAAGAGGCAGATTTACGATCGTTATGGTAAAGATGGCTTGCGCAATAGTGGCTATAGCGGCCCAGGAAACAGCGAAGATATATTCTCCCATATAAACGACCTCTTTGGGGATATTTTCGGATTTGGCGGAGGACGCTCACGGCAGCGTGATCCTAACGCACCTGTTCAAGGCGATGATCTGCGTTACGACATTCAGATTTCCTTTATGGATGCGGTACATGGTGTAAATCGTGAGGTTGATATCACGAAAAAAGAAACCTGCTTTACCTGTGATGGGAGCGGTTCCAGGCCAGGCTATCGGCCTGAAACCTGCCCAACCTGTCATGGTCGAGGTCAGGTCATCCGCTCCCAGGGGTTTTTCCAGGTGAGCACCACTTGTCCCCAGTGCCAGGGAGCTGGTCAGGTCATTAAAGAACCCTGTAATGATTGCCACGGGGAAGGGCTGGTCAATAAATCCAAGAAGGTTAGCCTCAAAATACCTGCCGGAGTGGATACCGGCTCCAGAATGCGCCTTACCGGTGAAGGTGAAGGCGGTCGTCGTGGTGGACAATCAGGTGATCTGTATGTGATCATCCATGTTGAAGATCATGAATATTTCCAGCGCGATGGGCAGCTCATTTATCTTCAACTTCCTGTACCCATGGTCAAAGCTGCTCTCGGCTGTGAGATTGATGTTCCTACCATTCACGGTACGGCTAAACTGAAAATTCCAGTTGGAACCCAGGCCGGGGACCGTTTTACCCTCCGTAAAGAAGGGGTACCAAGCCTCCGTGGCGGTTCAAAAGGGGACATGCTTGTTGAAGTTCAGGTCAAAACTCCGGTTAAGCTGAGTAAAAAACAGAAAGAACTGCTCCGCGAGTTTGAAAATCTGAATAAAGAAACTGAAGAAGAAGGTTTCTTTGCCCGTCTTTTTCACAACAAAAAAAAGAAAGCTGAGAGTTCCGACAAGGTAGCCAATGGTTGAAGCGAGCAAAACATTCACTCATTTTGATGAAACCGGTAACGCCATCATGGTTGATGTCGGTGCAAAGGATCAAACCAACCGGGAAGCCACTGCTGAAGGCTCTATTTCCATGTCTGCAGAAGCGTATTCTCTGGTGCGACAGGGGAGTATAAAAAAAGGTGATGTGCTTGGGGTTGCACGCATTGCAGGGATCATGGCTGCCAAAAAGGTAGACCAGCTCATTCCGCTCTGTCACCCACTTGCTATCACTGGAGCGGATGTGGATTTTACCTTTATTGATGAGGCAAACACCATCCACATAACAGCCAGGGTTTCCATGACCGGCAAAACAGGGGTTGAAATGGAAGCGTTGACCGCTGTGTCAGTAACTGCACTGACCATTTACGATATGTGCAAAGCCGTTGATAAGTCTATGGAAATATCGGACATCCGGCTGTTAAAAAAGAGTGGTGGAAAAAGCGGTACCTTTGAAAGGGCCGTTGCAAAGTGATAGAATAGAAGAAAGTATATCTCATCTTTTCAACGGAGAATGCTGATATGGACGAAAAATCACTGCGGGAACTTAAAGAACAGCTTGAAGGGATAAAAAAAGAGATTTCCTCTGATGTTGAACAGGCATTAACGAAAATGACTCATCAGGATGGCAATATCCCCGATCCCACTGATCGTGCTACGGTTGAATCAGATCGCAGTTTTGAACTTCGCATCCGTGGACGTGAGCGTAAGTTGATGGATAAGGTTGATGAAGCGCTTAACCGTATTGATGAAGGGACCTACGGTATCTGTGAAGGATGTGGAAAAGAGATAGGAATACAACGTCTTAAGGCAAGGCCTGTTGCCACGTTCTGTATTCAATGTAAAACCAGGCAGGAACAGCAGGAAAAAGCGCAAGGACGCTGATATCTACATGCCAGAGTTACGTAAGGATCCCATTCTTGGACGCTGGATCATTATTGCCCAGGAAAGGGGCAAGCGTCCCACTGATTTTCTGGTAGAAGAATACGCTGTAAAAGGAGGTTTTTGTCCGCTCTGTCCAGGTAATGAGGCAACAACGCCAGGTGAAGTGCTGGCTTATGGCCGGAGTGAAGGTGGATTTAATACACCGGGATGGCAGGTCCGGGTGGTTCCCAACAAATATCCTGCCCTTGTCATTGAAGGCGATCTGGATAAACAGGGAGAAGGGCTTTATGACCGGATGAACGGTATTGGTGCCCATGAAGTCATTATAGAAACCCCCTCGCATACAACATCATTTGCCCACCTGGACATTGGCGAAATGATGTTGACTTTCCAGGCTTACCGTGATCGCATCCATGATCTCGCCAAAGACGAACGCTTTCGTTACGTCATGGTGTTCAAGAATTTCGGTAAGGCAGCAGGTGCTTCACTGGAACATTCCCATTCCCAGCTGGTAGCCCTGCCCATTCTACCCAGAATGGTCTCTTCTGAGCTTGAAGGAAGCCTTTCGTATTACAGATATAAAGATCGATGCATCTTCTGTGATATTATTCGTCAGGAATTACAGCAGGATATCCGTCTTGTTTGTCAGAACGACCATTTTGTGACCATCACCCCTTATGCACCACGTTCACCCTTTGAAATGTGGATTTTGCCTAAAAAGCACCATTCCAATTATGTTGCTCAGGATGATGGCTCACTGCTGGCTTTGACAGCAATTTTTTCCGAAAGCCTGCAACGCTTAAACGGGGTCATACCCAATGTACCCTATAACTTTGTGCTGCACACGCAACCACTTCGCTCTTCACCTCTTGATCATTACCACTGGCATTTTGAGATTGTGCCAAAAGTAACCTCCATAGCCGGATTTGAATGGGGTACTGGATTTTATATTAACCCAATGCCGCCCGAAGAAACCTGCACTTACCTGAAAGAGGTGAAACTGTAAAAGGAGACAAAGGAGGAATCCATGAAACGAATTTTATTGGTTGACGATGAACATGGTATCCAGCTCCTCTACCGGGGTGAGTTTGAAGATGAGGGGTATGAGGTTATCTCTGCCTATAATGGTGAAGAGGGGTTGCAGAAGTTCCAAGAGGAAAAACCCGATATTGTGATTCTGGATATCAACATGCCTGGGATGAATGGTATTGAAGTGCTGCGGCAGATGAAGGAAAAAAATGCCGACTTACCGGTCATTCTCTGTTCTGCTTACCCGGAGTTCAAGCAAGATTTTGGCACCTGGGCCTCGGAGGAATATGTGGTGAAGTCTGCAAATATTGATGAATTAAAGAATACGGTTAAAAAATACCTTGGTTAATCCTCTGGTTTCTTTTTTTGAACTCATCCCTTTGATGCAAGTCAGCAGGGTGTTGCGACAAGGATTTTGAACGTGAAAGATGTCCAGAGCCTGCACGATTCCCGCCGGATTAATATTCGTAAGGTAGGGGTAAAAAATATCTCCTACCCCATTACACTGCTCGACAAGTCGCATAAAACGCAGCAAACCGTTGCCAGCGTCAACATGTATGTTAATCTCCCACACCGCTTTAAAGGCACACACATGAGCCGATTTGTGGAGATTTTAAATCAGTTCCATGGACGTTTTAATCTGGAGACCCTGCAGTTGATCCTGCAGGAAATGAAAGAGCGTCTCGACGCGGAAACAGCCCATCTTGAAATAACCTTTCCCTATTTTTTTGTTCCCAAAGCGGCCACAAGTGGAGCCTATTCCAAACGCTATGATTGTCGTATGCTCGGTTCCCTTTCTGCTGAGCTTGATTTGCTCATTGAAGTAACGGTACCAATCGAACTCACTCCCATTACCCCCGCTGATGGCAAAACAGGAAGCACCGGATTTTGGGGTAAAACCACAGTCTCAGTGCGGCTCAACCACTTCCTGTGGCTTGAAGATCTTGTTGAGTTGATTGAGCAGAGCGTCCAGCAGCACCTTGGCGATCAGGATGGCGTTGAACAGTTGAGCAACAGAATAGCTCAGGCGTTGGACGGCAATCCGGCCTTGTCATGGTACAAGGCTGTGGTGGAAAACATTTCCTGCGATTATACCACTTCAGCAACAGCAGTAGGTGGTTGTGGGGAGAAACCAACTCAACCCCTTGACTGAAAGAGCGCCACTTTCTTTCCTTCCCCCTATATTTTTCTTAAGCCAATAGAAAAATAGACCCGAAATGTTGCTGTTCGTTATAGCTTGAGGTAATGTATGGACTTCTTTTCATTTCCAGATACATTACAAGATCAAAGATTACCACGATACGGACTGCAATGGGCGAACTACTTTTTGAAATAGGAACCGAGGAAATTCCAGCGGGATATATTCAACCAGCACTGGATTTTTTAGCTGCACAAACAGAGAAAAAACTCATTAACCTGGGGCTTGGCTTTACTGGTATCTCCACCTATGCCACCCCCAGAAGGTTGACCTTATGTGTTGATTCCATAGAGGAACGGCAACCTGATCGACGCCAGGAACATATTGGGCCTTCCACCAAGGCAGGTTTTGATGCAGACGGCAATCCGACCAAGGCAGCCATTGGTTTTGCTCGTTCTAAAGGGCTTGAGCCAAGTGCACTTCAGGTGATTGACACGCCCAAGGGCGAGTACCTGATGGCGGTTGAAGATGTGAAAGGGCAACAGACCGAAACATTGCTCCCCGGTGTGTTGGAAGAACTAACCAGGGAGTTGGTCTTTCCAAAATCTATGCGTTGGGCTGATACAGCCATGAGTTTTACCCGCCCTATTCAATGGCTGACTGCCCTTTACGCAGGCAAAGTGGTGGAGCTTACCATTGAGGATGTTGCAGCAGGAGCTACGACCAGAGGCCATCGATTCATGGCGCCCCAGGAAATGGAGGTGCAGGACAAAGAAAGCTATCTTGGCCGGTTAGAGGAAAAATTTGTTGTTGCTGACATGGCAAAACGACGCGAACTGGTGGTCAGCGAAGTTGAGCAGGCCGTTAAAAAACGCTCTGGAATAGCTGGTGCTGCCCCGGTTTTGCATGAGGGACTTATCGACACCATAACGAATCTTGTAGAGCGGCCTTATGGGGTCTGCGGCTCCTTTGATGAAAAGTTTCTAGATCTTCCAGATGAAGCGCTGATTACCTCCATGCGTGAGCATCAGAAATATTTTCCTGTTGCTGATAGCAATGGCTCACTGTTACCCAGGTTTGTTGCCGTCAACAATACCAATGTTGCTGACCAGGAACTCGCCTCCAGTGGACATGAACGTGTTCTTCGTGCTCGCCTGGAAGATGGGCTCTTTTTCTTTAATGAGGACAAAAAACATACGTTAAGCAGCCGGGTTGAACAGTTGCAAGGCATTGTTTTTCAGCATAAGCTTGGGACCATGCTTGCAAAAACCAGGCGGGTGATGAAGGTGGCCCAAAAACTTGCTGATGCCATTGACCCAGCTCTCAAAGATCAGGTGACACGGGCTGCAGAGCTTGCCAAGGCAGATCTCTTGACCGAGATGGTGAATGAATTTCCTTCTCTGCAGGGGACCATGGGCAAAGAGTACGCCCTGCTTGATGGTGAGGAGCAAAGTGTTGCACTGGCTATCCAGGAACATTACATGCCCGTTCGGGCAGGAAGTGAACTGCCCTCAACAATGATAGGTGCCATAGTTGGACTTGCTGACCGACTTGATACCCTGGTAGGCTGTTTTGCGATTGGCGAGCGGCCCACAGGTAACAAGGATGCTTTTGGTCTCAGGCGCCAGGCTATTGGTTTGCTTGCCATTATTAAAGGGTGTGCAATCAATATTTCACTCAGCTCTTTTATTGAGCATGCGCTGGCAGAATATGAGGGGGTTGTTGAGATTCCTGCACATACTGCTGTGGATATTCTTGAATTCATCCGCCTGCGATTTGCCAACGAGCAGGTGGCCTCCGGCTTTTTACAGGAAGTCGTCGATGCTGCGACTACAGTTGGTTTTGATAATCCCAATGACTGTTTAGCGCGAATTACAGCACTTGACACCATCCAGCATCAGGATAGCTTTGGCGTCCTGGCTGGCTCTTTTAAGCGGATAAAGAATATAATCAAGGAAAATAGCGATACTGTTGTACAGGATCAACTGTTATCAGATACTGCTGAAAAAGAGTTGTTTGCGACCCTTGAAGGCGTTCAAGGTAAAGCATTACCACTGATTGCAAGCAAGCAATACAGCCAGGCCCTAACCGAGATGCTTGAAATGAAGGAACCTGTTGATCGGTTTTTTGATGAGGTGATGGTTATGGCAGAAGATCCTCAAGTTCGCCAAAACCGGTTGAATCTCTTAACAGCGCTGGGTGAGCTGGTGCTTCAGGTAGGAGATATCTCTCGTATGCATGTGGAGTAGATCCCTCCAGGTTTGCGTGAACAGCAATATATCTTAAGAGCAAATAAAAAAGGCTGCTCAATTGAGCAGCCTTTTTTATTCTTTTACCCCTTCCTGAAGAACAATTACTTCTTCTTGGGATGGCAAGTGCTACACTTGGCTAATTCTTTAGAAGTGGTCTTGTGGCATCCTTTACACTGCTCATGGGCAGCACCTTTGAACGTAGCCAGTTTTTTAGGCATCGATTCTTTGCTGTTATGACAGGATTCACATTTTTTAATCTCCTGACCTTCCACATAGGCAACCTGCTTGCCATCAGCATCTTTTGCGTGATGGCATTCTCCACATTCCAGGCGTCCCTGGTGCTCACCATGGGGGAAAATAGCTGGCTTGGCCTTTTTAGCTGGATCAATGGTGGATTTCAGCGTCATGTTTTCTGGCCCTTTATCAGCAGCTGTGGAAACGCCCATCCCTACCAGACAAACAAATGACAGAGCTATGCTGCACACTAACAGCTTCCTCATACCCTTCCTCCTTTCATGTAATTGCATATGAATAAAATGACTGTTGATAAATAATTGTATAGTCCTTTCGCTATGTATTGTCAACAGCAGCCAGTGCAAAAAATGCTATAATTACATGGAGGTAAATAACATTGGTCATTCATTTATTTCGTTGTATCAGCTGGAACCATAGCTGTGAAGACCGGAGAGCAGGAAGTTCACTCCAAAGTAGGTAAAAAATACCGAGACAAAGCCAATAATGGCCAGCCAGGCAATCCGTTTTCCACTCCAGCCCCTGGTAAAACGAGCATGAAGGGTGATTGCATATACAAACCAGGTAATGATGGACCATGTTTCTTTGGGATCCCAGCTCCAATAGGTACCCCACGCTTCATTGGCCCAAATGGCTCCGGTGATAATCCCTACAGAAAGCCACATAAAACCAAACATAATGGTTTTGTGGGTGAGGTCATCAAGAACGTTGAGTTCCGGGAGTGCTGCAAGCATGGAGTTCGTGTTATTGGGATTAGAAGCGTTTTTGAGTAAATACATAAATCCAAGTGCACCAGCCACAGCAAAGGCACCATAGCCAATAAAGCAGGTAACAACATGGGCAATGAGCCAGTTGGACTGTAAGGCAGGGATTAATGGACTGATTTGATCATCGATGCGATCGGCAAATGAGGCATAGGCAAGGGAAAGAAAGGCAAACGGCATCACAAAGGCACCAATCACCCGAGCCTTGTACTTCCATTCCATGAGCAGGTAAAACAGTGCAACACACCAGGAAAAGAACACCAGGGATTCGTACATATTGGTCAGCGGTGCATGCCCGATATTCAGCTGATAGGACTCATACCACCGCAATCCAATGCCGGCTGATTGGATAAACACACCAGCAAGCACCAGCAACATACCGATAAAACCAACTTTTTGATTCTTAAAAATAAACAGGGCCAGATAAAAGGCGGTCGATAGCAGATAGGCTATCATGGTTATGCCGAAAAGTTGTGAACTGTCCATATATTTCCTGTGAGCTTATATTGTAGTGATGTGTCCGGTGTTGCTTTTGTACATTACGAGAGCTTACGCTGGTTTATCAACATTGAGACAGGCAGCTAATTTATTAAAATTCTTCTCAAATCCTACCTTATTCTTATTCGTGCTTCCAGCCAGGAGGAGGGTGGTCTCGTTAGCCTTCCCGGCAGAGATGAAAAGATAGAGTTTCCTGTGTGAGGTGAAAAACGCAACAAACAGGCCGACAAGCATCAGAATACAGCCAAAATACACCATATACACCCCAGGGTCTTTGGTGGCCTGGAGCCCTGTGGCATACAACTGTTTGGCTGTGAACTTGTAGGTGCCGCTTGGTCGCTCAATCAGTGCTTCCTGGCCCATGTTGACCCAGAATATGGAGGGCTCTCCCCGTTTATCTGTAAACCATATCTTCACCCGTGAGGTAACATTACCTCGACTTTCCTGATTGAGAATACCGTAGAAAACACCCTCTTCTTGCCACTGTTTTTGTTGAGCCGGCGGGAGCACAGTGGATATTTTTTTACCATTGCCTGTATGTTCCAGGTTGATAACAAAATCCTGATAGGGCTGATAGCTGGATTGGTAAAACGTTATCCCTTTATAGGTGAGTGGCTTATTCACCTTGACCTCTGTGGTAAGCATCTCTTTCCCGTCTTCCAGGATGGATACTGTGGAAAGGTAGGTTTTGGGCATCCCATTGGGGTAATACGCAATGTTGAAGGAGTTGCAGCGGATCGTAAAACCAAGATCAATGGGTTTGCTTTCCTTAAAGCTGAAAATTACCCCGCTCTCCCTGGTCTCGGGAATCATAATGGACCCCTTAAAGGCAAAGGATGGGTTCTTCAGCACGGTTTTGGCGATCATTGATGAACCAATCACTGCACCCGCCAAAATGATCAGGATGGATATGTGCACCACATAGACGCCAAATCGTGTCCAGGCGCCTTTTTGAGTGGCCAAAAGGGTGCCGCCAGCATCTTTTTTTTGTGAAAAATGCCATCCTTCTGCGGAAAAACGTTGTACCAGAGCAGCGGTTACTTTTTCTGGTGAGTCAGTTACTGAGGCTGTGGTGCTCAAAGCCATTTTTTGCAACCGGTTTACCGAGATATCCAGTGGATCCTTTTTAACAATTCGGAAGACTTGGGGGATACGATCAAGGCTGCACACAATGAGGTTGATGGCAAACAGGAGCAACAGGAAGAGGAACCACCAGGAATTATACATATCATTGAGATGAAGCAACTCAATGAACTTTGCCATTTGGGGCCCAAATTGGTCAGCGTAAAATTTAGCTGGTGAGTTTTGCGGAATAACTGTGCCGATAATTGATGTTGCGGCCAGCAAAATGAGCAGGAGTAACGCAAGCTGCACCGAAGCAAAAAAAGCAACAAGGGAATTTTTCGAGGGTTTATGTGATGGTGTCGTTGTGGACATGAAAGACTGTATCCTGGTTCAAAAGAGCGCAAATACGTGATGTGACCTGGGTAGAGAACCTCTTTAGCGAAATTCATTACAAATGGCAATTGTTAGTTGCAGGAAGTTGTCAAATAGTGTGGTAGTGATGTGGTTTTTCCTCAATAGGAGTCTAACTGAATGAAAGCACCGGGATCGAACTCAAATCTGCAACGCACCATTGGCAATAAGCGCAATGGTGTGTTTGCCACGGTTTGAGGTAAGCAATGCCTGGATTTCAGCCAGGGAAATTTTTTCCATACCCAGGTGTTGGACAATGCCATCATCCAGTGAGGTGAGCAGTTTTATACGGATACGCCTGGTTTTTTCCATCAAGGCAAGGGCTGTCCCTCCATTGCCTGCGTAGTTGTGCACAAGGTGAGAAAATGCCTCCTCATAGCTTCCCATGTCAAAATAGGGGAGCAGGGTTGTTGAACCAACCTTGTCTTTGCACTCTCCCGCTACGATGAGCGTGCCACCATTTTTTACAAATCTGGCACTGTTATGGATCGCCTTATGGAGCTGAATAAAGTTGATATCCTTAGGAAACCCTCCCCCGGAGGCGATGACCAGACCGTATTGGCTCCTTTGCTCTACTCGGTAATACTGGTCCAGTTCAGCGCATACCTGGAGGAAATCAGCGTAACTTGTCCCAAAGGAGAAGGTCGCCACCTTTCCTGTACTGGTAAGTATGCCATGAATCGAGATGTAATGAGGGAGGTTCGTGTGAACCTCGTAAAGGTCATCACTGACTGGATTATTATCCAGGTTCCCAGGCTGACAGTCGGTTGAAAGGCGCCTGGTGTTGCGGTCTAGAAACAGGCTGTGATTATGATAGATTGCCTGTTTTTCCCCAAGTCCCGGGAAGAGGAGTTTTCGACCGCCACCATAGCCTGCAAAGTAGTGATGCGAGACCGCGCCAAAGGTGATCAGGACATCTGTTGCCAGGATATCTTTTCTCACCCTGATAAGCGTACCTTTGCGTGTGGTTCCAAGCGTGGAAAACAGATCAGGAGTTGTGCAGTCGTGGTGGATAAACTGGTATTTTTTATAACTGTCTCCATAGGCATGCAGGCATTCCTCGTCACTCTGCCTGGCATGGGTACCGTAGGCGATATAAAAATGCACCTGTTCCTGTTTCACCTGCCGTAAACCAAGCCCTTCCATGAGCCATTCCAGCGCATACTCATACCCGCATAACCTGGTTTTGTCCGCTACCACAATTGCTATTGAGCCATAAATGGGCCCTGCAGGTAAGATATCATCAAGACCTTGTATAAATCGCTTTTTTGAGACCCTTATTAACGGCTCTTTGATCTTGAGAATGGTGGTATCTTGCGGAATCTTGAGGTCAATAAAGGTGTTGCCGTAGGCAAGGGCAATTTGGGATGGTTTCATGTCAGCCTTGCTCAGGAACAGGAATAGCAGTAACAGCCTGTTCCAACAACTCCAGCACATGGACAACTTTGGTGGAAAGCTGAGCCTGGTTAATGGAATCCTGGAGTTGAATCATACAGCCAGGGCAGCTTGTTGCCACATAATCAGCCGCACTTTTTGCTATACCTTGTGTTTTTTTACGGCCAATGGCCTGGCTGAGTTCGTAATGCTTTACTGAAAAGGTCCCACCCAATCCACAACAGGTGGCAGCATTCTCCATTTCCACAAACTCAGCTCCAGGTATGGCCTTAAGTAATGCTCTTGGTTCCTTGGTGATGCCTTTTAGCCGGAGATGACATGGATCGTGATAGGTAATTACGATATTCTCAGGGCCACTTATACGTTTATTCAGCAGAGAGCAGAGGCCATTTGCGTAAAGAAAAGCCTGGATATCAACAATGTGCATATCGCTTTGGGAAGCTGTTTCGGCAAGCCCTTCGCTCAAACCTGAATTACAGGTTGCACAGGCGGTTACAATCTGGGTAACCTGATGTTGGGTAAAGGCCTTGATATTGCGCTCAGTAAGGCGTTCAATCAAATCCCTATCACCAACGGAACGGCCAGGAATGCCACAACATCCCTGTTCATGAGGGAACACAATACCAAATCCCAGTGCCTGCAGCAGGCGATACATTGCCATACCAATTTCAGGGTAGAGGTAGGTAATACTGCATCCTGCAAACAGCCCGATCACCGGTTTTCCCGGCTTGCCTTGTGTGCATTCAGGGATACGTTCAAACAAAGACTTGGGTGCGATGAAGGGGAAGGTTCTTTTGTGTTTGCCTGCAAGAGGAAAACGGAGGTGCAGGCCACTTGATCCAGGCACCTTTTTAAACAGTGCCGGAGAAAAAACAGACGCCGCCCTGGTGAGATTTTTCAGCACAGCCGGTGAACCGGTAACACCACTGACAACTTTTCCCATCAGGGTAGTGCCTTCGCTTTGGTATATGGCCCTTCGCATGGCCCCGATAATTTTTTCCGTAGGCACCTTGTTGGGGCATTTAACCACGCACGAACCGCACATAAGACATAAGCTGATGTCTTCGGCTAAACGGGGATCGTCGATATCTACATGACCATCAAGCAGGGCCTTGGCAATGGCGAGTTTTCCTCTGGCAACCCCACCTTCATGGCGCGTTTGATCATATACCGGGCAATGTGCCTGGCAGGCACCACAGCGAACGCACTGATCAATGGATTCCTGATACTGTTTCAGTTCCTGCAACTTATCCATTGCCCAGGTGGTGTGGCTGGAGAAAAATTTTACCCGGATTAAGTATATTGTTGGGATCCAGTGCATTTTTTATGGTCTGCATGTAAGCCTGGGTGGGATTGTCCACCTCCATGGACAAATAAGATGCCTTGGCAGTGCCTATGCCATGCTCGCCGCTGATTGAGCCGCCCAAATCGACGGTCTGTTGAAATATTTTTTTCAGCACCTCTTCAACCGTTTCTTCCATACCAGGTTCAGCAAGATCAACCATGACATTCACATGGATATTGCCATCACCGGCATGCCCAAAGTTGACAATGGGTACTCCATATTGTTTGGAGAGCTGCTCCAGAGCACGGATCATGTCTGGAACTTTTGAGCGAGGTACAACAATATCTTCATTGAATTTATCAGGGTTGATTTTTTTCATGTTGGGGCTGACACTTCGCCGGACTGACCAGATTTCCTCAGATTCCTCCTCGGATTGAGCTATGATCGTTTCCAGCATACCGTGTGATGCAACATACCTGGTAATTCTGTCTGTTTGGCTGTCCAGCAGCTCTTCATCCCCATCCACTTCAACGATCAAAAGCGCCTGACAGGCATCAGGGAGCGGAAAAGGAGAGACGTGGCGAATACAATCAAGGGTGTTGGAGTCCAAAAATTCCAGGGTGGTGGGAATAATTTTACCTCTGATGATCGCTGAAACTGCCTGGGCTGCACCTTCAATGGAGGTGAACTGGATTAGCATGGTTTTTTTTGCAGCCGGTTTGGGCAGCAACCGGATGATCATTTTAGTGACAATTCCCAGGGTTCCCTCTGAACCAACAAAGAGTCGAGTCAGGTCGTAGCCCACCACATTTTTCATGGTTGCACCACCGGTGTGAATGATATCACCTGTTGGGGTAACCACCTCAAGGCCCAGAATATAGTCTTTTGTTACTCCATACTTGACGCAGCGCGGCCCGCCAGCGCATTCAGCCACATTCCCACCCATGGTACAAAATTCCTTTGAAGCCGGATCAGGGGGATAAAAAAGACCAAGCTTTTCCACCTCCTTTTGCAGATATGCTGTGACCACTCCAGGCTCCACTTCTGCGGTCAAGTTGTCTTGATCAATGGAGATGATGCGGTTCATTTTGGTTAGGACCAGCACAATCCCCCCCTGAACAGGGAGGGTTCCACCGGTAAACCCGCTTCCAGCTCCTCTGGGGATAACAGGAATGTTATGGGTGTTGGCAAGCTGGACAATGTTGCTTACCTGCTCAGTCGTTTCAGCATAGACAACTGCATCAGGTCTGTGTTCCTGCTGGGTGGCGTCATAACTGTGGGTGATCAGGTCAGCGCCGCTGGTCTGCAGATTGGACGGTCCGACAATTTTTTGAAGCTGCTTTATAATCTGTTGAGTGATCATTGGTATGAGCGTGAATAGTCCTCAATAAAAATGGATAAGATGGGGAAGAAGTAAAGTGACTCAGCCTTTATGCTGCTGGTAAATACGAGCAATTTCCATGGCAACCTCTTCCTGATCCAGCTGGTCGCAGATGATAACGATGTCTGCGTATTTACGGTACAACTCCTGGCGTTCATTAAATAAATCGCGGAAGGTCTGGTGCTCGGCTTTTGCAATTCCGCGGGTAGCAACGTTTTTGATCCGCCGTTTAATCTCTTCGTATTCCACATGAAGAAAGATAACTGTAGATATTTCCCTCAGATGGTGCATGGCCTTGGTACTATAAGCAGCGCTTCCACCTGTGGCAATCACGTGACCAGTTACATTGAGCTTACAGATTTCATCCTCTTCAATCTGACGCAGGTTGAGATAATCGCTTTCATCTATGATATCTTGCAGTGATTTCTGCTGATTGATCTGGATGAGCACATCAGAGTCGATGAACCCTAGCGAGAGATTCTTGGCCAAGATGATTCCAATGGTGCTTTTTCCGGCACCAGGCATACCAATGAGCGTGAGGTTGGTTTTCATAAGTCGTAGTCGTTGAGGTCATGTACAAAAAAAATGAGAATCAATCCTACAAGATTGTCATCAGGGAGGCAAGCAGGAGTCGAGAAGGAAAGGTAAAAATACCTTGAGCTCACTCTTCTGGCATGGGGATACAGAAGAATGTCCGGACAAGCGGATATCTGCTCATTTTGCTGCATACACCGACGACGGTACAGCCTCTGTCCTTGGCAGTTTGTTCACACTGTCAGAGAGCATGGTACTTTTTTCTCTGTTAGGTTATGTTAAAGCCGTTGGTGCTCATTGTGCGATAACTCTACGTGACACGACGACAATTGATTTGCTCTACATCAAAAAACATTTTTTCGGGAACACATTGAAAACAAGAGAAATTTTGGAAAAGAGTATGCTGTTTGGCGGGCTTGATGGTGAGCAGTTGGAACAGCTTGAAGCCATAACGGTTTGCAAGAGCTATAAACGGGGAGAAACCATTTTCCATGAAGGTGACGAGGGGAATGGTTTTTATCTGGTTGCTTCCGGGAAAGTTAAAATCTTCAAGGTCTCCCAGGAAGGTAAGGAGCAGATACTGCATATTTTTGGATATGGAGAGCCCTTTGGTGAGGTTGCCGTATTTCATGGTGCACCTTTTCCTGCCACTGCCATGACACTTGCTTCTGCGGAAATACTTTTTTTGCCTCGCAAAGAGTTTATCGCTTTGGTGAGAGATAATCCCTCGCTTGCGTTAAAAATGCTTGCGGTACTGTCCATGCGATTACGTCATTTTGTAGCTCAGGTGGAAAATTTAACCTTGCGAGAGGTGCCGGGTCGTCTAGCTGCGCATTTGCTGTATTTGATGGAAGAACAGGGAAGAGATGATCAGGTAACCCTGGATGTGCCAAAGGGACAGCTTGCCAGCCTGCTCGGTACTACTCCTGAAACGTTGTCGCGGATTTTTGCTAAAATGAGCGAGGAAGGGATAATTCAGGTGCAGGGAAAGACCATCACAATCAGTGATGTGGAAGCTTTAAGAAATCGTTAACAGGTTGGTATATCAACTGTGCGGCTCAGTGTCGCTGTGAAACAAATACTGGTTTGGGCCGTGTTGTTTTGCAAGGGCCATGGCAGCTTGTGCTTTTTTGATGAGTTCTGTGCCAGAGCTTGCGTCCGACGGGCAAATGGCGATTCCCAGGCTTGCCCCAATCTGCACTTTTTCCCGCTCAATGGTCAGAGGTATTGATAAGGCGGCAATGATCTTTGCTGCTATAGATTCGATATTTTGCTGGTTTTCCACCCTGGGAATGAGCACACAAAATTCGTCCTTATCAAGCCTGGCCAATGTGTCTGATTGCCTGCTTATTTTCCGTAAACAGTCAGCAGTGTGCTGGAGGATTTGATCGCCAATTCGATGACCAAGCTTTTTGTTTACGCCATCAAATCCATCAAGATTGATAAACACAATGGCAAGTTTGTGTTCGTAACGACTGGCATAAGATATACATTCCGCCACTCGATCAAGAAAATGTTGTTGGTTGGGAAGACGGGTTAAACCGTCAAAATACGTGCTATCTTGCAGCCACCGGTGAGCCCATCTTTTTTTCATGACCATGAGAGTGAGAAACCAGGAGCAAAGGGACGCCAAGAAAAAGATCAGCAAGCAGGACACAAAAAACTGCAAAAGGAGCACGGACTCGTAACGCTCCACCATCAGGTAGAAAAGAAAAAACAGGGCCGTGTTTAAGCATGCTCCTAAGGATAAGAAAACCAGGAGAAAAAGTGTAATAACGTGCTGAAATCTGCGACTGGTTTGTTGCATGGTCAGCAATTATTTCTCTTTGTTTGCTTCCATAACCAAGAGGTTGGTGATGTGTGCATAACTGTCTGGATTCAGCTTGGTAAAAGCAATGGCAAAACCATCGGGTTCATTTCGGCACACACGCCCGGAAACATGGAACTCCATTGCGCTGGTTGCACCTTTTAGTGAGAGCGTTACTTCACATTCAGTATCTAAAGGGAGTTGTGTGGCACAATCTAAAAAAATGCCTTTAAGACTGATATTGTTGGTTTGTACTGTGGCAGTGATCTGTTGATCATTTCCATGCCGGACTTGTGCTGAGGTGTTAAAGATAACTCGTTTTGCTGTTCTGCGTTTGTCATTCATAGTGTTTATTACTGTGTAGTATAGATAAGGGGTGAAATCGTATGGGAGCGATCAGAGAGTTCCCTTTTTCGCTGTAAAAGATGAAGATTTGGCGTATTCAAAATCATTTCAATAGCTATCTCTTAAGGTATAACAGCCGAATGCGTTGCAACCTCTGTGGCCATTTTGTGTCTTGTTCTATCATCGTATAGGTTAGGGGTGCCAATGTCAAAGGCTTGGTGGCAGGAATGCTTATTTAACAGCTGGCATTGAAAGAAGAGCGGTGAGGCGGTTGCTGAGTCCTGCACTATTACAGGAGTAATTCGAGTATAGATTGGTCTGTTTATGCGGATTTCATCCTTTTTTATAACAAGATAGCAACCATCATTACGGTAGAGAAGATCACATGCAACCTTTTGCATTGAAATGGAATTGTATTGACAAAAGCGCAAATTAGGTATACCAAATTGACTGTAAACTAGCGAACGTTTAGGTGTTCAGGTTTTGAAGAAAAACCACTTTACTTCGGTAAAATGGAAAACAACCTTTAACCAAGGAGACAGGAAAATGAGAAAACATGCAATTGTGGTAACCCTGATTGTCGCAGCGCTAACACTGTGCGGTTCTGCCTTAGCCGAGTACAAACCTGGCACGTACAAAGCAGCTGTGCAAGGAAAGAAAAGCAAAAAACATTCCGGTCTGATCGAAGTTGAAGTCACCCTTGCTGCAGATAAAATCGAAGATATTAAAGTGCTGACCTACGAACAAAGTGTGGATAATAAAAAGTACGGACCTGGGGTGAGCCAGGCTAAGGAAACGATTCCGGCCGCCATAATAGCTAACCAGTCTGTTAACGTGGATAACGTTGCCAAGGCAACCTTTTCGTCTAATGCCCTGCAACTTGCCGTAGCAAAGATACTTCATGAGGCAACGGTTGCCTATAAACCAGGCACCTATAAGGGTACAGCCATGGGGAAGGACAGCAAGAAGCATTCAGGTGTGGTCACCGTGGAGGTAACCGTTGCTGAAAATAAGATCGAAAGCATCAATGTGCTTGAATTTGAACAGAGTGTTGATCATAAAAAATACGGCCCAGTTGTAACAGCAGCAAAGGAGCAAATTCCTGCTGGAATTATTGCCGGTAATTCCCTTAACGTGGATGCTGTGGCAGATGCGACCATGTCCTCCAATGCTTTGGAACTTGCTGTAGCAAGGGCATTGGAGCAGGCAAGATAGCTCCATTCCCGGTTTGCTGGTACCTAAAAACTCTTTGAGATAACCCCTTTTTTATTTTACAGCGTGATCATTGCGGCGAACTGCTTACTCTACGGTTCGCCGCTTTTTTTATGCTGTTTATTGAGATTTCACCATTGCTCTTAACTCTGGCGGTTACTCAGCAACATCCCATTACCTCCCAATCATATTTATGAAGAGCCTGTCCAGTTCAAGGGCTGTTATCCTCAGCCTTTTCTTGTCCACCCTTGGAGTGTCGGCGTTTACCTTTACCTTTCCCCTGCTTGCAGAGGAAAAGCAGATTGGGGGCATCTATTTGGGTTCAGCCTTTTCCGGATATTTCCTGGTTAAACTCATTCTTGCTCCGGCGGCAGGGCAGCTTGCCGACCGGTTGGGGATTCGCCCTCTGCTCCTTACGGCAAGCTTTTTTGCTGCGGTTATCCCCTGTCTGTATCTGTTTGATCCCTCATCAGCAAACCTGTATCTTATCCAATTCGCTCTCGGTTTTGCTGGTGGTATTCTCAAGCCCCTTGGCATGGCCGTCATCGGTGCCGATGCCAACCAAGAGCAACAAGCAAAGCTGTTTGGCAGCTACAACCTCCTGTTTAACCTGGCGCTGATGGCAGGCCCCCTGACAGCTGGCCTGCTTTATCTTGTTGGGCCGACAACCCCATTACTACTGTTTCTCTGCGCAACCCAGCTCCTAGCTGCCTTGATGCTTTTTTTTTCTATCCCAAAAGAGTTGGGGCTAACTGCACCTGTTGGTGGCACAGCCAAAGATGCACAACCAACAGGGATTGCAGCAATGGTACCCCTGATGTTTGCCGTGGCAGGGCGCACGCTCGGCATCGCTGTATTGATAACCTTATATCCACTTTTGCTTAAACAGGTGATCATTGGTGAGCGATTTGTGTTAGCCGTTTTTTTTGGTATTCCCACCCTTTTCACTTGTCTGACACTACCGCTGGCAAGATTATGGAACAACAGGCAAAAACGCACCTGGGCCACGCTCGTCGGGATGGTAATCAGCGGATGCGGTTTACTGCTGATCAGTATTTTCCCTTCCCCGGCAGGATTTTTCCTTGGAGGAGCACTCCTCGGAACAGGTGCCGGGATATCAGCACCTGCAGCAATGGCATTGGCTGTCGGGCTCAGTGAAAAAAAAGGAAGTATAACCGGCTGGTTTCATTTGGCAGCCAATATGGGGTTTGTTGCAGGGCCGCTGTTTGCCGGGGTTATGGTCCAGCGTGGGGCAGAACTCACAGGCCCGTTACAGGGAGCTGGTTTGCTGGGCATTGTGTGCTGTGTTCCCCTGCTTTTACAGAAAATGCAACATCAGTTTGGTAAACACATACCGTTTTTGCTCCCTGGAAGTGTGTTGGCCGTGTTATTGCTCGTCCTCTCCCTTGGCTTTAGAGCACTGACGCTGCAGGAACCGGAGGAAGAGTACAGCCGTTTTCGATACGCCAATATTGCCATGGGCACCATAGTTCGGATGACCATTGAGCATGAAGATGAACAACAGGCAGACCGTGCAGCAAAAAGCGGGATGTCATTGATTCATCAGTTGCAACAGGATTTTGATCACCGTAACATTCAGGGTTCTATTGGTCGAATTAATGAGGCTGCCGGACGTGAACCGGTAGTCATTACGGACAGAGCAAGCGCGCTGATAGGTCGAGCCCTCAGTTTTTGTGCAAAAACAGACGGGGTGTTCGATATCTCTATTGGCGCTGTCAGTCGTAATGTTGAATATTTCCGTGATCGGCCTACAGACAAGCAGCGAGAGCTGGTTGATTTCAGGAAAATCGTCTTTGATCCCACTGCCAGACAGGTGTATCTCCCCAAAGAAGAGATGGCTCTGGATTTGGGCGGGCTTGCAAAGGGCACGGTTATCGACGCAGTGGTTGCTGAATTGAAAAAACAAGGCATTTCCGTGGGAATTGTCGAGGCTGGGGGGGATTTTTTTTGTTTCGGGCAAAAGAAATGGCGCTGTGGTCTTCAGCATCCTAGAAAAAATGAGCTGCTTGGTATCATTGAGGTGCAAAACAAGGCAGTATGCGGCTCAGGGGACTATTACCAATTTGTCATGAGTGAGGAAAACGGTAAAAGAACACGTAAACATCACATCATTGACATCGCTGCCGGAACCTCGGCAAAAAAAAGCATTGGCGTAACAACAGTGGCAGCAACCACTGAGCTGGCCGACGCCCTGGCTACCACACTGATGATCATGGGGCCAAACCTGGGGCGTCGGTTTCTTAAACAGCATTATCCCGATGCTGCAGCTCTCTGGGTAGAACCTGATCTTACCATGACTGCAACGGATAATTTTCCGCCTCTACTGCCTGCCGGAGAGTAGGCGTAAATGGTTAGCTTGTAGTGCACATTGGATGTTCAATGGATACGCTGAACCTGACTATTGTGCGGCGGCACTCTGTGCTGCGGCATAGGCAGATGCCGCACACTCATTTTTCCCCAGGTCCAGCTCTTCTTGTTTGTCATCCTCAAACTGTTCAAGGTTTGCATTTACTAGCCTGATGGTAGCGTATTCTTCTGGCTGAGGACGCATGTTGTCTTTAATGAATTGCGTAAAGGCAGCTTCATCAGCGATATCGTAGATATGTTTGTTGCGTTCAATCACTTCACTTAGTGGCAATATGAATACCAGATCACTGTTTGCTTCCTTCCAGTCAATGTAATGACCTGGCAGCACCTGGAGCTGTGTATCAAGTTGTTTTACTTTACCAATGGTTTCAAACAGTAGATGCGCCCATTCCTCTGCTTTGCCACCTAAGTCAGGACGACCAATTGAATCAATGAAGATGGTATCACCGGAAACAATGTATTTTCCCGCTATGATAAATGAGGTGGAGCCTGGAGTATGGCCTGGGGTGAAAAGAATCTGTACGGTTGGGCCGCCATTGGAGAAGGTAAATTGTTCACCGTCAACAAGCTTGGTGTAGGCGTTTTTTGAGCCGCTGAAATCTCCCTCATTGCCATGGAAAACAGCGCCTGTCCTGGCTGCAATATCCCTGCTGCCTGCAATATAATCAGCCTGCAGGTGGGTTTCAAAGGTACGCACCACCTTGCAGTTGTGCTCTTTGGCAAAATCAAGGTAGAAGTCCACCGCCCGGGATGGATCAAAAAACATAATTTCATCACCACTGATCAAGCCATAGCTGCAAGATGCCTTACCTGGACGGATGAACTGGTACAGCGTAAAATCATCCTGCTGCTCAATACATTTGGGAACAAGCAGGTTGCCCCAGGATTTTATCCCGCCAGCAAGGTAGCCAATATTTTTGAAATCATGTTTTTCCAGTATTTCAGCAACGTACTTGGCTGAGCCTTCTTTAGCGCACACAATGCGGATTTCCTTATCCCGTGGTACCTTGGCTACACATTCCTCTTCAATTTCCATGAAGTCGTAGTAGGAAATGTTCAGCATTGTAAAGGGGTAGGGGCTTTCCACCTGGAACCGCTTAAAATCTTTATCATTACGAACATCAAGAATGACGATGTCTTGTTTCTCTGTCAGCCATTGAAAAAGTTCTTTTGCTTCATACTTGAAAATAGTCATAGGGTGTACCCTCCTCACAGGTAAGAACAGTTTGCGTAACGTTTTTCTTCTTACAACGACATATTGTATGTATACCTACACCATAACTGCATTTGAGTAAAATAAAACAACCTGCAAGATACTGTTTTTATCCAGGGCTATGGTAAGCGATGTGTTGCCCGCTACAGGAGGGAGCTGGCTACGATATCCATATTGCGTTACAAGCATTTTTTACCACAACCAATGTTTATCGCAGGAAAAAATAAAAAGTTTTTATTTCAGGAGGTTCTCCGGGTATACTTGAGTTATGTGAAAAAAAAAGGATGCCAGGGGCATTCCAAGATTGAGTGTATATTCCTAATTTTTGAGTAATTCTATTTAACCTGCATTGAAACAACAATTTGCCCATTTATCATTGTTAGCACTGCTTGTGGTGCTGTTTTTTGTGGACTCCACGCCAGCGAACGCAGCTTTAGGAAATATAACTGTCAGCACAGACCAGATTGTACCTGTGCTTGGTCTTGTTGTGGTTATCTGTTTACTGTTGCTGCTCATTATGCTGAATCACCAGAAAAAAAAGGTGATTCTGCAAACTGCCCGTGATCTTGAAAAGGCTGAAGCCAAATACCGGTTACTTTTTCAACAATCCCCTATTTCATTGTGGGAGGAAGATTTTTCTGGGGCAAAAACATATGTTGATGCGTTATTGCGCGATGGCGTGACGGATTTGGGGCAATATTTAGCAAGTCATCCTGACGCCTTGAAAGCGTGCATCGGTAAAATCAAGATAACCGATGTTAATGCTAAAGCTCTTGAGCTGTATGAGATGAATGACCGGCAACAGCTGTCAACCATTGAAGATATTCTTCCCCAAGGTTCGGAATGGATCATCAGGGAGGAAATCGTCAACCTGTTAACCAGAGGCCATTATGAAATAACCATTGAAGACAGAACCCTGTCTGGTCGAGAACTTACCCTTGAATTGCGTGCTGTGGTTGCTGAAGGCTATGAAACAACATGGGAAAAAGTGTATGCATCGGTGATTGATATTACGGAGCAAACTCGCCTTAAAAATGAGAAAAAAGCATATGAAAAACAAATTCAGCAATCACAAAAACTTGAAGCCATTGGTAGTCTTGCCGGCGGCATAGCACACGATTTTAATAATATTTTATCACCCATCATGGGCCGAGCTGAGTTGATGTTGCTTGATCCCCAAAACAGCTCAGTAATGCGTGAACATTGCCAGAGGATTGTTGAGGCATCCAAAAGAGCGCGTGGGCTGGTTAAGCAGATTCTTACCTTTAGCCGCAAAGTGGAACAGGATATTCAACCTGTTTCACTTGAACACATTGTAGATGAAGTGGTTCAATTTATTCGGCCAACTCTGCCATCCACGATTACGTTAACTCAGGATATAACCTCGCCATTACCGGCAGTGATGGCTGATAGCACCCAACTCCACCAGGTGGTCATGAATTTGGTTACAAACGCCTTTCATGCCATGGAACATACCAAGGGGACACTCCATTTTTCCTTACACTCAGTATGGTTAGACGTTGCAGATTGTTTTGATGAAAACATCTTGCCTGGACGGTATCTTTGCCTGGTTGTTGCAGACACTGGTCATGGCATTGATAAAGCAACCTTGAATAAGATCTTTGATCCCTATTTCAGCACTAAAGCAAAAAATAAAGGTACTGGATTGGGCCTTTCTGTTGTCCATGGGATTTTACGCAGCTACGGCGGGAGTATAAAAGTTGAAAGCACCGTGGGAGAGGGGACCAGGATGATGGTGTATCTCCCAGCAGTCGAAATTAAGGATGCTCCAAAGGTGCAACGTGCGTATCAGGGACCAGTACCAAAAGGCAACGAACACATTTTGCTGGTAGATGACGAAAAGGCGGTAGCTGAGGTAATCAAAGATATGCTGGAACGGCTTGGGTATAGTGTTACCATGCGTGTTTCAAGTTTTGAGGCTTTGGAGGCATTCAGGAGCTTGAACCTTCACATAGATATGGTGATCACCGATCTGAACATGTCTCACATGACTGGCCTGCAGCTTCTAAGTAAAATCAGAAAGTTGCGAGATGATATCCCGTTTCTTATTACCACAGGCTTTAGTGAACAATTTGATAATGCCAAATCAACTTTTATTGGAGTTGACGGGTATGTAAATAAGCCAGTTTTGTTTGAGGAGTTGGGGCATACCGTGCGGACAATTTTGGATAGGGCTAAAAGTAATGCGAGTCATAGCTAACATACTGTAATAATAGTTATTTTTGGTATGTCGCTTGCCCGGTAAACGGTTTATTACTTCCTTCACAGCAACAGGGTTCCCTGTTACCAGCACATGAAGAAAAAAGTAACAATAGCAGTTATAGGCGGTGGCCCGGCAGGGCTGATGGCTGCTGGAGTAGCTGCAGAGCAAGGCGCCAGGGTTACAGTCTATGAAAAAATGAAAACCCCGGCCAGAAAACTACGTATAACAGGAAAAGGACGGTGTAATCTTACCAATATTGCTCCTCATGCAGATTTTCTCAACCATTTTGGGCGATCAGGCCGATTTTTAAGACAGGCCTTTGGGGCTTTTTTTTCAGAAGATCTTATTTGCTTTTTTAAGGATTTGGGCCTTGATATTGGCTATGAGCGTGGCGGAAGAGTATTTCCAGCTTCAGGAGATGCCCAACTGGTTGCCCGTCTTCTTTTGGATTGGGTCAGAGCTGCTGGAGCTCGTATTCAAACAGGTACATCCGTAGACGAACTGGTTATTGAAAACCAGCAGGTAAAAGGGATTCTTTGCCATAATCAGTATGTACCTGCGGACAAAGTAATCCTGGCTACTGGAGGAGCAAGCTACCCACGAACAGGGTCTACTGGAGATGGATATCGATTTGCTGAAAAAGCAGGACACGCAGTGGTGCCTATTCGGCCTAATCTGGTACCGCTTCTGACTGACTATACTGGTCTGAAAAAGCTTGAAGGGCTGAACCTGCGCAATATTAATGCACGTATGTTTATTGATGGGAAACGAAAGACCCAGGCTTTTGGTGAGCTGACCTTTGTAAAAAGTGGGTTGGGTGGTCCCATAATACTCACATTGAGCGCGGTGGCCGTTGATGCGCTTATTGCAGGGAAAGGGGTACGCATAAACATCGATCTTAAACCAGCCCTTGATGAAGCCAAGCTTGAAGCCCGGCTCCTGCGCGATCTCCAAAAAAGACATAATGAAACCATGGGCAGCTTTTTGCGTGGCTTGTTACCGCACCCCCTGGTGCAATGCTGTTTAGAGGAAACAGAGATAGGTGCTAGTCAGATGGCAGGTCAACTGTCTAGCCAGCAACGCAAGAAAATACGTTACTGGTTAAAAAACTGGCCCTTTACCATAACGGGTTTTGGAACCATAGAAGAGGCCATTATTACGGCTGGTGGAGTACACACCAGCGAAATTAACCCCAACACCATGGAGTCAAAAAAGGTAAAAGGCCTCTATGTTGCTGGAGAACTCCTTGATATCCAGGCAGATACCGGTGGATATAATTTGCAGGCAGCTTTCAGTACCGGTTGGGTTGCCGGGAAAGCATGTGTTGACTAACTTTTACCTCATATCAGCAAAAAAAGGTCACATGTTGAGAAAGTGGATAAAATAGCCGTTTACCTTGCCAATCAGGTTTAAGGTTTCTTGATATTGCGGGGGGCGATTGTTGGTTATGGAATGTTCCCCAGCATTCCATGCCGCAACCACAAGGTCAAGCTTACCCTGGAATTGAAAGTTGTATTTAGAAATAAGATAGCAGGTCAGCAGGACATTTATTGCCGGGTTATACAGATCGTTTGGACGTAGATTCAGCAATCTATTGCGTGATACATATTTGAACCGGATATTTTTTTGCGCCAGTTCTGTGGCAGCCTGTTTACCAGTGGGAAAGGTGATTTGACATAACCCCCGGGCATCTTTAGGGGAAATCGCTTTGGGATCACCGTTAGACTCGGCCAGCATGAGGGCGCGGATAAAATCGGCATTTACCTTATGTCCAGCTCTGAAATAGGCAATAGAACTGTAATATTGTATCAGATAATCATATCTTGCAATTTTTTGTGACTGCTGATGAGTTACCTGAATGTTACGGTGTTTTTGTACATACCTGGACAGGGATGCCTCTGCCCAACCAGGTACAAAAAGGAGGAGAAGCACAAGCATGCAGCCATTAAGGAGTTCTCTGCGTTTACTCATATTCATTTGGTAACGCAGCGGATGAGATCAGGTTCTGCTTGAAAAAAGGTGTTCATTGCCTCCAGTAGAAACCAACCATCAAGGTGTCCCACTGTTTCGCGGATTGAGTGCATACCAAGAGACGGTACCCCGATATCAACCGTTGGCACCCCGATGGTAGAGGCCGTCAACGGCCCAATGGTGGAACCGCATGCCATGTCGTTGCGCATTACAAACTCTTGAAACGGGATATGGGCCTGCTCGCAAATGAGCTTGAACAGCCCGCTGCTTACGCTATCTGAAGCATATCGTTGGTTAGCGTTTTTCTTCAGCACCGGTCCCCGGTTGAGCTTGGGCAGGTGGTTGGCCTCATGTTTGGTGGGGAAATTTGGGTGGACAGCATGGGCGTTATCCACTGATAAAAATAAAGACTGGCTCATGACCTGGCTTAAGTGTGCCTGATCAGGATACAGTCTTCCAAGTACCGAAGAGAGAAAGGTGCCCTGAGCTCCAGTTGTTGAAACCGATCCTACCTCTTCGTTATCGTTGAGCACAATCATACAATCTTCAAGCCCGGCAGTGCTGGTTGCCGCATCTATGAGTACGTAACAGGAAAGCAGGTTGTCAAGTCTGGAACCACAGATGAATTCCTGGTTGTAGCCAATTTGTGCTGGTGGCTGGGTATCATAGAGGAACAGGTCAAAGTCAAGCACGGAGCCTTTTTTTGCCTGGGGATATTCGTGCTGGAGTTGCTTGTGAATGAACTGATAAAAATCGAGCTCTTGGTCATTATTGTGATCAAGGAGAAAGATAGGCGTGATATCTGTTTGTTTGTTGATGGCTCGCTTGGTGTTGGCTTCCCTGTCAAGATGGATGGCCAGGCTGGGGATGGTTGCAATGGGACGCTTGAAATCAATAATATCCGTTGCCAACCCGCCACGTTCTGTTTTCCAACTTACCTTACCAGCCAGAGACAGATCTCTGTCAAACCAGGGATTTAAAAGAGCGCCGCCATACACTTCGATCCCGAATTGGACGTAGGAATGGGTTTTGCTGGTGGGATTAGGTTTGATTTTTAAACATGGGCTATCAGTATGTGCCCCTGCCATACGTAAAACCTGGTGGGGATGCGGGCTATGGGTTAAATGAAACGCGATCAGGCTGGATTTATTGCGGGTCACATAATACGAACCAGGCTGCAGGGGAGTCCAGCAGTCTTCTTCGTGCAGCTGTTTAAAACCATTGGCTGCAAGGATTTCCTCACTGGTTTTAACCGCATGAAAAGGAGTGGGAGAGTTCTGGATAAAGCTACAAAGGCCTTGGATAAATTCAGTGGGCGGCATAATTATAAGATTCCAGGTGATAAAATGCGTTAAGAAGTGGGTTCACAAACGCAAAACTGTGCATCAGGCTGTGGCGCTAAATGGCGTGTACTCCTCTGGGGGCGGGGGTGCTTCAGTCTTTTCTACCGAAGTTGTACCATCCTCGTTTTCAGGTCGATCGCCCTTAACCGGGCTGGCTTCAGCTCGCTCTTCAGCCTGCATTGCAACCCGTGCTGCTGCTTCTTTCTGGGTGGCTGAAGCAGCTACCTGACGGTCTTTTGCTGAAGGTGAAGCCGGCGCAAGGGCTGCTTTACGAACGACCTGCATTTTTGCGATGGTTGCCTCTGGAGTGCGTTCTTCACTTATGTCGATTTGCACCTCACCACCTACAGCATATCGTTTGCCATCAGGGCCTTTCTGATAGGTGTACTGTGGTCCACCAGCAGCATATTGCCCGGCAGCAGAAAGATGGGCCTGCTCGTGGGTCCGAACTTCTCGATCACGTGCTTGCAGTTCTTCCACCTGCTGCTGTTCTTCCGGGGTAAGTTGTGTGGCGGGCTCGTCAGCAGAAGGCTGATCGCTGCTTTTTGCTGTTTGCTCTTTACCTGATGCTGCGGCACGAGCCACTGCTTGTGGGGAAAGCGTCACCTTGTCCGCGGATTGCGAAGTGTGAGCTGAAGGCTCTTCACTTGATAAGTCTCTGGACGGAGAAACAGCTATCTGCTGAACGTGCTGTGAGTACAGACCAGCTGGCAGGGAGGTCCCGCCTGAAGATGAGCAGGTGGTATATGAAGAAGTGATAGCTGATTCCATGGTAATTGTGTGGTAACGGTGATATTAAGGAGATAATAAGGTAAACGGAACCGGTTGTACAGATTGAAAACATTTTTGAGGTAAGAAAAAAGCATGGCAGGCCCAAAACACCTGCACATGATCCCAATCGCAGATGGCAGATAAACGATATCATTACCTTTTTATAGAGCCCTATTATGGCGGCTCTCACGCATCTTTTCTCATCGGGCTGCAGGCTCACCTGGACTGTGATTGTACCGTACTCACCTTGCCAGCCCGAAAATGGAAAATGCGCATGCAGTTGGCCGCTCCTCACCTGGCTGAGCAGGTCATTAACCTAGTTCGGGAGGGGCTCCACTGTGATGGCATACTTGCTTCCACCTTCATTGATGTAGCAGTGTTGCGAGCACTGCTGAGCAAAAATGGTATTCATTTGCCTATTGGTATGTATTTTCACGAAAACCAGTTTGCTTACCCCACCCGTCTTCAGGACAGAGGACAACATCAGTTTGCTGCTCTAAATTTTACCTCAGCTCTTTGTGCAGATGTTTTGGCTTTTAATAGCACATACAACCTGCATACTTTTTTAGCTGGTATCTCACGGTATCTTAAAAAAGCGGCAGATATGTCTTTAGATAACAGTGTTGCTGATATCAGAGCAAAATCTGTGGTTCTTGCTCCAGGTATGGATTTTACCGATCTTGATTCCTGTGCAGTACATAAACAGAGCAAGCAAAAACCGGTAATTATCTGGAATCACCGCTGGGAATATGATAAGAATCCTGACGTTTTTTTCACCACGTTAATGCGGCTTTCTAAGCAAGGACTCCAGTTTGATGTGATCGTACTGGGAGAATCCTTTCGTGATATTCCCGAGATATTTCCCCTTGCAAAAGCTCAGCTGGCACAGCATATTCTTCATTTTGGGTATGTTCGTGACAGACAGAAATACTACAAGCTGCTCACTCAGGGAACCATCGCAGTATCAACGGCCATTCATGAGTTCTTTGGTTTGGCAATGCTTGAAGCTGTGCGAGGGGGTGTGTGCCTTTGGTACCAGACAGGTTATCGTATAAGGAGCTTTTTCCAGCTTCCTATCGGTATGCCCCTGACCAGTTTGAAAAGAAGCTGGCAGGTCTTATTGCCGGCAATAAACAAATAGAACACACAACCAGTCTGGAACTGACTGAGCCCTATTCCTGGTCAAATGTAATCAAAGGGTATGAAAATTGGCTCAGTCGCTTGCACGAGCAGAGCTCACAAAAATACATTCCACCAAGGGAGCAGTAGATGAATATGAACATTATCCTGATCGGCTTTATGGGGGTGGGCAAGGGGCGAATTGCCCGCGCACTGGCCCAGAAAACCGGTGCTTTTGCCATTGATACCGATGACTTGATTGAATCTTTAGTAAAAAAGAAGATCCGTAAGATTTTTGCCGAAGAAGGAGAGCCTTTTTTCAGGCAGCTGGAGCAGCGCACTGCTGACTGGATAAGGGAAAATGTCCAGTCTACCATTATTTCAACCGGTGGTGGCTTCTTTCAGGTAAACGGAATGAAAACACTTGGAGTTGTTGTGTATCTCCACTCCAATGTGGAAGAGATAATTAAGGCCATTGAGGCCCATAAAAATGCTGCCAGGAAGATTAAAAAACGCCCTTTGCTACAGGATTTGGATAAGGCCAGGGAACTCTTTGCCGCTCGTCTTCCGTTATACCGTGAGGCTGCTGACATTGAAATCAATGTTGAAGGAAAAGCCCCTGAACAGGTCGCTGAGGAGCTTTTTGCACTGCTTGCCTCTTGAGCATCCCGTGTATCTCAATTTGTTTTCACCAAAATGAAAAAACTGCCAGGAGGGCAGTGCCATGCAGCAACAGAAAAATGTCGGATTTCTCGAAACAACGTGTAGAAAAATTTATCCCCAGGACACAGCCATACGGGATCAAGCAGCCAGGCGTCTTGAGCAGTTGACCATGCCATACTGGGCTTTAGGAAACCTTATGGACCTGGCCGTTGATCTTGCAGGAATGACAAGAAGCATGCATCCGCCTGTTAAAAATAAAAAAATTGTGGTTATGGCCGGAGATCATGGCGTCGTTGCTGAAGGCGTATCAGGGTATCCCGCAGAGGTAACGACCCAGATGGTGTACAACATTATGAGCGGTGGGGCCGGTATTAATGCGCTAGCCGGTCAGGCCGGGGCTGAGGTGGTTATGGTTGACATGGGAGCCAAAGATGCGTTTACTGACCTGCAGGGTAAACCAGGGTTTATTGGCAAAAAAATAGCAAAAGGCACCCAGAATATGATGGTTGGCCCGGCCATGAGCCATACCCACGCCGTGATGACCCTTGAAGCCGGGATTGAGGTTGCCAATATGCTCAGTCCTGAAACCGATGTGTTTGGCACCGGCGAAATGGGGATCGGAAATACAACTCCCAGTAGTGCCATCGCAGCAATTGTGACAGGTAAATCTGTAGAGGACGTAACCGGAAGTGGTACTGGGATTGATGAAACGCAGCTGGCCCACAAAAGAGATGTCATAAAACAGGCAATTGATGTCAATAAACCTGACTCTAAGGATGGGATTGATGTTTTAGCCAAGGTTGGCGGTTTTGAAATTGGTGGAATAGCTGGGCTCATTCTAGGTGCAGCGGCCCAGCAAAAACCCGTTGTTGTGGATGGTTTCATTGCTACTGCAGGAGCCTTAATAGCCTATTTAATTGAACCTTTTGTTCGTGACTACATTATTTTTGCCCATAAAAGTGTTGAACCGGGGCATACGTTTATGCATGAGAAAATGCAGCTTGCACCCCTTTTTGATTTGAAATTCAGGCTTGGGGAAGGAACTGGTGCGGCTTTTGCAATGAATGGTCTGGAAGCAGCAGTTGCATTGTTGACAGAAGTACGAACCTTTGCTGAAGCAGGGGTGAGCGGCAAAGCATAACTGAAAGTACAAATTATTGTACTGGCTGGCCGTTGTTGCTTGACAGTGCATCTTTTCCGTATTATTTTTTTCTGATAAACGTTATTATCTTCAGTGTCTCAACGGTGTTCGTGTGAAAAAGATATGCTGTTATAACATTATATTTCTAGCCTGTATGTTGGGGTTCAGTCATTTAGCTTATGGAAAGGAGGCCCAGCAGGCCACTTTAATCACTCATGGCGAGGCTGCTCCAGGGTATGCTATTCCTTCATCGCTGTCTGAGGATGAGAGGTACTGGTTTGTAAAGTTTCAGGAAGGTAATCTGCTGGTTGATGGCTGGCAGGACATCACGAAAGCAATTCTGGATAAAACACCGGCTGATCAGGTTGAAAAGCAGAAGCAGCTACTTGCTGAGCTTGGCAATACAATTGGTTTGGAATGGTGTAAAGATAATGAAACGCGTGCCATTGATACCAGTATGCTCAAAAACTGGGCGACTCAGCTCAAAAAAACAGCAAAAAATAAACCTGAAGAGTTGGAGATCGTGCTCGTTACAATCAGTAACGAGGTGGCTTCACTTGCAATAGATTAATTTCCTCCCTCCTGATGTCGTTTTCTTAATCAGGTTCAACGCGGCAAGGTATTATGCCGTGGTGAACCTGAATGTGTATTTTCTCACCTGCTTTCACCTGTTCCTCACGGGTAATCACCGTTTTTCTTGCGTCTGTTTTACGTGCAATGGCGTACCCGCGTGATAAGGTTGCCAACGGGCTGACTGCGTCCAAGATAGCGGCTGTATTGTTCAACTGTTGCGTTTTTTTTTCTAACACCAGGGCGACTTGATATGCCAACTTATGGCTGAGTGTCTGGATATGTTGCTCCTGGAGATGAAGGGCACTGATACTCCTGCTCCCTTTAAGCGTGGAAGCACGTCTATCCAGCGTAGAGGTTAACTGTGACAGCTGAAGGGTTATACTTCTCTCCAGTCTATTTCCCAGGTGACTTACCCTGAGTAGCAGATTGTTAATGGGGTGGGGCAGGGCGGAGAATTTTTTCTGGCAGTATGTAAGCCGGTGGCTGTACCCTAGAATCTTTCCTTTTATAAGATGGAGCAATGAGCGTTTATGCTGCTCTAGAACACTTTTGAGTGCTTCCTGATCAGGAAGCAGCATCTCTGCAGCACCACTTGGAGTCGGGGCACGCAGGTCTGCAACAAAATCAGCTATGGTGAAGTCAATCTCATGTCCCACTGCACTGACAATCGGGATACGGGATGCATGGATGGTTCGCGCCAGCTGCTCGTCATTAAAACACCACAGGTCTTCTATTGATCCGCCACCACGACAGAGCACAATAATATCTGTTTGATGCTGTTTATTCACTGCTTGGATGGCCTTTATGAGCTCCCCGGCAGCCTGTGGCCCCTGTACTGCCGTTGGGTAGACAAAAAGCCTGGTAAAAGGGAAGCGGGTTCCTGCAATTTTTACAAAATCGTGAACTGCAGCTCCATCGGGAGAGGTGATCAGGGTTATGTGTCCAGGATAGGTAGGGAGTGGTTGTTTTGCTGCTTGATCAAAAAGCTTTTCTGCAGCCAGTTTTTTCTTTAACTGCTCGTAAGCCAGGTGTAAATCCCCGGCGCCCTTACAATCCACGGTATCAACGATGAGTTGGTATTCCCCTCGTGGCTCATAGACAGAAATTCGACCTCTGCACACCACCTGTTGTCCATCCTGAAGAGGAGCTGGTAAGTAGCGTTGCTGCATCTTAAACAAAACCGCTTTTATCTGTCCCTGGTTATCTTTTAAGGTGAAATAGAGGTGCCCTGAATAAGGCTTGCGCAAATTCGCTATTTCACCAGAAACAGAAAGAAAAGGGAATCGATCTTCCAGGAGAAAGCGGATCTGTCGATTGAGTTCTGAGACCGAGTAAATATGTGGCATGGCATCCATGAACAAGTATAGCTAGAGTGTGGGAAGAGGAAACGGTAAAGAGAGCGTCCATTATCCATTATTTAGAGCTTTTTGCAAGTGGGCTGTGTGTTTTCGTTTTTTGCACGCTGGAAGAATAATGGTTGGTGCATTTTTTTTAACCTGCAGTATAATCATAAGGTTGTGTAAAAAAAATCAGGGTTGGCATCAAGCGTCTTTGTGCTAATCTGCCTTGTATAAAAATTACGTTGAGATGGATCTATGAGTGAAAACAATCCCTTTAATCAGTACAACATACCAATGGAAGGTACACCAGAACCACAAGGTTTATTGGACCAGTTTAACCTGCCACCAGCGTTTGTTGCATTTTTACGCAAAAACAGCAAAACCATCTGGATCGTCATTGGGTGCGTTTCTGTGGTTGTTGTAGTTGCTTCCCTCTACGATTCTTACCGGACGCACACGTTAAATAAAGCTGGTGCAGCTCTTGATGAGGCGCTGACGGCCAGTGAAAAGCAGGAGAGCTTACTTGAAAATGTGGCTGCAGAATACAGTTCAACACCTTCAGCCACGTGGGCCAAAGTTGAACTGGCCAATTTGTATGTGGAGCAAAAGGAGCTGGATAAGGCCGTTACAATATTGGTTGCTCTGGAATCTGAGAGCGGTCTGGATGAGCTGATTAAACCGCTTGTATCCTTTAAGCTTGCTGGCCTGTATGAACAACAGGAACACATGGAAAAAGCCCTGGGGATCTACACGGTACTCTCAACAACAGCAGGTTTTGAAGCCGCAGCGTACAAAGCCATGGGCCGGATTCAAGAAAATTTGGGAAATAACGATCAGGCCATTGCCATGTATAAGAAATATCTTGAACAACTGAATCTTGCTGGTAGAGAAAATCAGGGTGATCCTGCAAAAAGAATAATTGAAGCGCGGGTTAAACAGCTTATGCATAAGCAATAACACGGTTGTTAAGACACAAGTGTCCGGTTATAATCAACTGAAATTAAATAACATTTTTTGACCATTTTCGGTTTTGTGTTTTACCGTAGGAGGGTCGAATAACTCCCATAAA
>PDQK01000015.1 GCA_002746685.1 Desulfobulbus propionicus
TCGATTGAGCTGCTTTGGATTAAGATGCTCAATGGTCTCATCCAGCAGCTCGTCTGAGACCTGGTTGATGACCTGGTGATAAAGGGTTTCCCCAAACAACCCCTTGAACTTTTGTGCCAGGACATTGCCCAGTGCTAAAGCTTCCGATGAAGCGAGCTGTGCGCCTGCCTGTGCAGCGACCTGCTGTTGTTGTTCCGGGTTCAGTATCTGCTCATAATTCTGGAGCATTTTGTTGAGTGCTTGTGGATCGACAGGAACCGAACTTCCCTGTGGATCAGCGGCCTGCTGAACCGCATTGGCCAGCACCGGGGCCGACCACTCAGGCTGCTGGAGCCGTTGCAGTAGATGATCGGGCAGCTCAGCCAGGGTGGTGTTTGGGTTATCCAGCATCTGGCGTGCGTCTGTGTTCAGTGCAATGGCTTTTTTAACTTCAGCGCCCTTGGAAGAGTTGATGAGCCTCTTTATTGTCTCGCCAGGTGAGGTGTCTTGTTGCGTCTCTTCTGTACCTGCGGCATTTTCCGTGAGCTGGCTTATAAGTGAGTTGACCAGGCTGTTAAGTTGACCACTATCCATATTCTCAATGGTAGCGTCTAAAAGCGCATTGCTGGAGGAGGTTTTGGGCAGTAATCCAATGAGTTGTGAGAGCTGGTCTGAAGATATCTTCGCCAGGGTGTCCACTGCGGTAGAAATATCGTTGGCACGCTGTTCGTTACCTTGACCTTCACTTCTTTCACCATTCCCACCACTTAAAGCGTTTAAAAACGCACTGGTGAGCTGTTCCGGGTTATCATGCTCTTGGAGTGCTTCTGTAAAAACTTCCAATAAGGGTCCAAGGTGAGGAGGCAGGTTCGCTGTCAAAGATAACCCAACACCAGTGTGACCAAGGATATAGTTGGCCATTTCATCTTCAGAGATATTGACCCCGGATCCAAAACCAATTTCATCCTCCCTGACTACCTGTTCACCCTCTCCCACTATCACGTACCGTTTGGCATCGACCCTTACTGTGGTGAGGTTAGCCTCAGACAAGAGTTCGGCAAGAGGCTGCTTAACCTCTTTTTGCGCAAAAATCTCAGCAAGGAGATTGATAAATGTACGGCAATCATCCTCGTTAAATGTGGAGTCAAAAGATATGGAGTGCAGTTGTAATTTATCAAAAAATTCAATCAATCCCTTGATCTGAGGAAGTGCATGGTCTTTTTCTGTGAGATGTTCATCATTGACAATAATTTTTTGTTCCGACAAAGCAATGACGACGTTATCCCCGGTGTTTCCTTCTGCAAGAGCCTTATAGGCCTGATATGCAGTGGTTATATTACGGAGCACCTGCGGATTTGTAGGTGGGTATAGCCGCATGGTTCGCATGGCGGTATACAGCCTGACTGGCAGGTCAGCAGCGAGTTGATTGTGATTGGTTGCGGCTTGAGATGGTGTTGCACTCATAATACTTATGACCTGGGAAGCAGAAACTTTCGAATAATATACCTCTATTGTGAAAATACAACATACCAGAAAACTTGGCAAGATAGGTAAAAAACAGTAGGAAAGGAGGCGAGTATCAGCGGGAGCCTACCCGGAAGAGAACCGTTTTAATTGTCCTGAAAATAATCAACATATCCATAAATATAGACTGGTTTTTGATGTAGTACAGATCATATTCAAGTTTACGGAGGGAATCTTCCTCAGATGCTCCGTAAGGGTAACAGATTTGGGCCCAGCCGGTAATACCTGGTTTAACCGAGTGGCGAAGGGTATAATATGGTATATTGGCATTAAGTTGTTCCACAAAAACAGGACGTTCGGGTCTGGGCCCGACAAAACTCATTTCACCTTTGAGCACATTCCACATTTGTGGGATTTCGTCAATTCTAACCTTTCTAATGAACCCGCCAACTTTGGTGACCCTGGTATCATTTTTACTCGCCCACACAGCACCATCTTTTTCTGCATCATTTCGCATGGAACGAAATTTGATAACTTTAAATGTTGCACCTCGTTCACAAACACGATCTTGTAAATAAAAAACCGGGCCTGGTGATTCAAGCTTAATCAGCAGGGCTGTGAGCAGTGAAAAGGGAAGCGAAACGAACAATCCTGTTACAGCCAGGACGATATCCATACATCGTTTGATAAAATAGGTCAGCCGACCGCAGTCAAAACCTTGTGAGAATATCAGCCAGGCAGGGTTGACCCTTTCAACAAGGAGTTTACCGCTAAGGCCTTCATAAAAGGATATCCCGTCTTCAATGACTGCACCTTGCAATTTTGCCTCTAATAGCTCGGGCGTTGGCATGGTGCCCCTGCGGTCATCAAGAGCTACCACTATTCGTTCTGTTTTATGGGCCAGATTGTGTTGTTCAAGGTCCGTGAGCTTTTCTACAACCAGCGTGGCTTCATGTAAAAAACCAGGTGTGGTGTTACCTATAAATGCGAGGATTGAAAATCCGGAGTCCTTATTGTTGTATAGCTCGTTATAGATTTGCTTTGCCGTTTCTCCAACACCAACAATAACGATTGGACGTGAAAACAGCTTTCGCTCTATGACAAAATAGTAGAGTGAGCGCCAGCCAATAAGGGCCGCACAGAGAATGACATAACAAGCCCAGAATTTTTTGGATGAAATTATCAGTGACGGTAAAGCGTAATAGGTAAGCCCAAGAACGATACAGCCTACTCCAAATGACTGCATCATTCGAATTGCTGTATCGGCTGTAGTTCCAGGTCTCCTGAGATCGTAGAGGTCGAAAAAATAGAGGGAAGTTTGAAAAACCAGGGTGACCGTTGCTGCCCGTAATGCATCCAGTTCAAGATCAATCAAAAAAATTTCCCAATTTGAAAAAAACAGGTCCATCAGGAGGAAGGATGTAAAGATAAGGAACCCTTCGCCTATAAAGAAGAAAATTTTACGTACGGGGTAATATTTATTTAAAATTGTTGGCATCTCGGCAACAGGGAACCAATAGTGAGTTTATAAAAAAGGGGATTGTAAAAAGGATAGCATATTCCTTTTTGAAGTCAAGGCATTAGCATGGAGTTTGTTGGTCAGCTGGGGTGATAATGGAATCATCTGTGAGTCGGGACACTAATTCAGTAACCGGTAATCCCACGACATTGGAGTATGAACCCTTGATGGATTGGATGAGAAACCCTCCAAAGGATTGGATGCCATAAGCTCCAGCCTTATCCATTGGATCTCCACTTTGTACATAGGATTGGAGTATCTCGTCGGGATACTCTGCAAACCATACCTGTGTACACGTTGAAAAGAGCAGTTCATTGGTAGGGTGAATAAGGGAGACCCCTGTGATAACCTTATGCATTTTCCCACGCAGCTTTTGTAAAAAGGACAGGGCTTGTTCAGGGGACTGGGGTTTTCCCAGAATGTTATTATCGATGGTTACCACAGTATCAGCAGCGATTACACAGCACTGTGGGTGTGTTTGAGCAATAGCCTGAGCTTTTGTTTTTGCCATACGACAACTGAATTGTTCTGGACCTTCATCTGGAAATGGCGTTTCATCAATGGTTGCTGGTACAACCGTAAAGTCCAGGCCAAGGGAAGAAAGGAATGCTTTGCGCCGGGGAGAATTGGAGGCAAGAATGATAGGAAAATGTTGTTTAAACATACTGGAATATAAAGAGCGCTATACGCGAAAGAGTTCGTTGTAATAGATTTGCTCAAGAAAAAGGCCATGGGCAGGAGCTGTAAGGCCAGCAGCTTTTCGATCTTTTGCCTGTAGTATCTCAAGCATGGATTGGGCGTCTCTTTTTCTTTGTCCAATTTCGATTGAAGTACCTGCTATAATGCGTGCCATCTGACGCAGAAAACCGTCCCCTGTCAGTGAGATCGACCAGAACTCTGGATAAAAGGAATGGGGGGTGCAGGTGGCTTTAAAGATGGTTCGAACTGCACCCCGTCCGCCTTCGCGATAAATATCTCTTGAGCCCGCACATTCAAAGCTGGAAAAATCATGGGTGCCAGTTAAGATATCCAAGGCTGTATTCACGCTTTCAAGTGAAAAAAAACCGGGAAAATGTGCGGCATATAACCTGCTTATTGGAGTTTGGATTTCTCCTGTAAAAAAATCGTACCGATATGTCTTGCCCAGCGCACTGAATCGACTATGGAAATCGGCTCTTTCTTCTACAGCCTTAAGTATGCGGATATCCTTGGGCAACATGGAATTGAGCCCTTTGTCAAAAGCAGCCAGCGCAATGGGGAGATCAAGGTGGAAGTGGGCAACCATTCCAAGGGCATGGACTCCAGAGTCCGTCCGCCCAGCTCCATGGAGATTGATAGGTTTTTTGCAAATAATGGCTAGCTGCTGTTCAATAACCTCCTGAACCGTAAGAGCATTGTGCTGGCGTTGCCAGCCGTGATAATTGGTGCCATCAAAACTGATAAGCAGTCTGATTGTGCGTTGCATCAGGGGAAAAAGGGTGCATGCATAAGGCCAGTTGTTTCATCAAAACCATTCATCAGGTTCATATTTTGAATTGCCTGGCCTGAAGCGCCTTTCACAATATTGTCAATGGCAGACATCACGATAACCCGGCTTGTTCGTGGATCAATTTGCACTCCAATATCACAGCAGTTGGAACCTCGGACATATTGGGTAGCTGGCAGGGAACCTTCAGGAAGTACACGTACAAAGGGTTCATCATGGTAGGCTGATTCATACAGGTTTTGTAAATCAGTCAGCGTGATCTGATGAAGTAAAGTGCCATAGATGGTACTGAGAATCCCACGGTTTATGGGCAAAAGATGGGGGGTGAATGATACAGTGACATCTGCACCCGCCAGAACCCCAAGCTCCTGTTCGATCTCTGGAGTATGTCGGTGGGTTCCACCCACCTTATAGGGCCTGAAGCCATCTGCCACTTCACAGTACAGGGAGCCTACATTTGGTGAACGCCCTGCTCCTGTGGTACCGGATTTGGAGTCAATTATAAGCGTACTTGCATCAATAAGCGTGTTTTTGAGTAAGGGGGCCAGTGCCAAGATAACCGAAGTCGGGTAGCAGCCAGGATTAGCCACAAGTCGAGCACCATTAATCTTTTCACGATAGAGCTCTGGTAAGCCATAGACCGCTTCATTAAGTAATTCTTTACTGCTATGTTCCTGATACCATTGCTCGTACACAGCAGCATCACGGATGCGATAATCTGCACTCAGGTCAACTATTTTTTTCCCAGCTTCAAGGAGTTCAGGGACAATGTCCATGGCAGTTTTGTGAGGAACAGCGGCAAAGAAAAAATCAGCTCGTTCCACAAGTTCACTCACCGGCAGGTTTTCACAGCGAATTGCAACACGTTCCTGTAAACTGGGGAAGACCTCAGCGAGCATCTGGCCAGCATATTTTCTAGAGGTTGCAGCAGTTATCTCCACTTCAGGGTGGTTGGCCAGGATTCTTGCTAATTCAACTCCTGTGTAGCCAGATGCTCCAACAATACCTACTTTCAGCATGTTTAGTCCTGCATAAGAAAAAGAATAAAAAAAGGGAGTAACGAAGAAATCGTTACTCCCTTGAAATTTCCAATCAAGAAGTCTGGGAAAAGCGGTAGTAGATTGCTCCGAAACTGATTAACGTTTGGAGAACTGGAAGCGGGCACGAGCACCACGCTGACCGTACTTTTTACGTTCTTTCGCACGTGGGTCACGGGTGAGCAGACCAGCTTTTTTCAGTGGCATGCGCATTTCAGGATCTCTTTCCTGTAGAGCTCTTGCAATACCATGTACCAGTGCATCGACCTGTGCAGACTTACCGCCGCCTGTAACTGTTGCCTGGATATCAAATTTGTCAGTGGTTTCTGTTACAGCAAATGGTTTGTCAACTTTTGGTTCAAAATAAATATTACCAAAGTACTCTTCCACTGGCATTTTATTTACAGCCACATTACCACTACCTGGTGTGATCCATACTCTGGCGATAGCAGTTTTTCTTCTCCCGGTGGCGTATGTTCTATCCTGCGACATAATAATTGCTCCGATCAAATCTCAAGTTGTTCAGGTTGTTGTGCCTTGTGCGGATGTTCCGGACCTGCATAGACTTTTAATTTTTTGAACTGCGCCCGACCAAGCTTGTTTTTAGGTAACATGCCTTTAACAGCGTTACGAATTAACTCTTCGGGTTTTTTCTCCAGCAGTTCTTTTGCTGTTTGAGATTTGATCCCACCAATATAACCGGTGTGACGGTAGTAGTTTTTATCGTCCCACTTGGTTCCGGTCAGGTGAATCTTCTCGGCATTTACAACAATAACGAAATCTCCGTTATCTTGAAAATTGCAAAAGGTCGGCTTATGCTTTCCACGAAGACGGTCAGCAATTTCTGTGGCAATACGTCCCAGAACTTTACCGTCGGCATCAACCACATGCCACTGACGGGAAATTTCTTTCACTGGCGTATAATATGTTTTCATTCTTTTGCGCCTCGCAATTTAACAAAAAAAGGTTCGAACGGTGGTCCGAACCTTATAAAAAAGAATGGAGCGGGAAACGAGATTCGAACTCGCGACTTCAACCTTGGCAAGGTTACACTCTACCACTGAGTTATTCCCGCTCACAGTTTGCATCGTTTTGACAGCGGGAGAACTTAACATGTCCTCTGGTTTTGTGTCAAATAAAAAACACACAAGTGTTCATTTTTTGCTGACCTGCCCTCAGCCTGTAGCCTGTTGCATTTCTTAAGAACTGTTGCAACTCTCATCAAAGGGGAATAATATAGTGGAATTGAAAGGGAAAACAGACAATTGATTCACAGCGTAAGCGTTCGTCGTTTTGCACCTTTTAGTACTTTTTTATGCTATACTTGGTTTCTTTCTCTACGAGTTAATTTGAATAAATATGGGATCCATTTATGACAGGAAGCGCTCAACGTACGGCAAAAATTGAACGTGTTACCAAGGAAACATCTATCCAGGTGTCACTGGAACTTGATGGTCAGGGAAATGCTGATGTGCAAACCGGAGTTGGTTTTCTTGATCATATGTTAACCTTGTTCAGTGTACATGGTTTTTTCAACCTGGATATTAAAGCAGAGGGTGATCTTGAAATTGATGATCATCACACTGTTGAAGATGTTGGGATATGCTTAGGTAAAGCTTTTGCCGAGGCTTTAGGTGATAAATCAGGGATTAACCGATACGGACATGCCTATGTGCCCATGGATGAAACGTTGGCAAGGGTGTGTGCAGATTTCTCAAATCGACCTTATTTAAGTTACACTGTTAAGCTGGAAGACCGTAAAGTTGGTACTTTTGATACCCAGCTGGCTAAAGAGTTTTTACGCGCGCTGTCGCTTCATGCCGGGATAACCCTGCATGTGGATTTACTTCACGGCGAAAACACCCATCATATTTTAGAAGCGATCTTTAAGGCGCTTGGGCGTACTTTGGATCAGGCATCCAGTATCAACCAACACGTTCAAGGGCAACTTTCTTCAAAAGGCAGTTTGTAATAGAAAAGGAGGCTATTGTGGGTATATTTTCAAAAACAATGTGCGTTGTTGGTGTAACGCTTTTTATTGGCCTTTCTGGCTGTTCGCAAAAGCAGATCGGTAAACCCGTTGGTAAAGACCCTGGTGTAGCAATTTCCTGCATTGGTGTTATGCCTGTTCAGCCGAGTGCTGAAAACGCGAATGGGATTTCGTATGCCCAGGCAAAACAACTCAAAGATGGGGCCGCCGTCATGGACGCGCTGATTAAGAAGAAACTTGCTGGACGCAGGGCGTTTCGTTTTGCCAATTCAGCTCAAGCCTATACCATTGATGTTGGCAGTAATCCTGCTGCGCGGTTGCAAAAGGTAGCTGAACAATTGAGCTGTAATGCCATGCTTGATATAACCTTAAATCGTTACACCGACCGGCTTGGTGGTGAGTATACATCGAAAAATCCTGCTTCAGTTGCTTTTCACTATAAACTCTATGATATGAATCAGGGCAAGGTACTTTGTTCGGGACGATTTGACGAGAAGCAACAATCCTTAATGGAAAATCTCTACAACTGGAACAGAGCAAGTAAACGAGGGTTTACCTGGGTAACCTCGGAAGAGTTACTGATGGAGGGTATCCATGAAAAATTTTCCGAATGTGCCTATCTCGCTGACCCTGAATCCTGATCTGGGGTTCTCTTTACAGTAGTTTCATGCTCAGTAAAAGCATGAACAGGAAGATTGGCCGGGCAATGCATGATTATAGCATGCTGGCAGACGGAGATAAGGTCCTGGTTGGTGTTTCAGGAGGAGAAGACTCGCTTGCCTTGGCCTGGGTGCTGGCGTACTGGCAACAGAAAGCACCTATTACATATCAGTGTAAAGCTGTGCATATTGATATGTCTGGTGGAGGAGATAACCTCGGCGTACAGGCATACCAGGTTAAGCAGGTTCTGGCATCTTTGGAATTTTCCCTGGATATATTGCCAGCACTATGGCGGCCAGAGCTCAAAGAGGACGCAAGGAAGAAAACCAGTAACAAGCAGTGTTTTCAGTGCGCACGGTCCAGACGGACCCAGATGTTCCAATACGCCAGTGAGAACGGTTTTAACAAACTTGCACTGGGGCACCACAGGGACGATATTATTGAAACCTTTTTTCTTAACCTGATGTGCGCCGGCAACGTGAGCACCATGCGACCTAAACAGGAGCTGTTTGATGGGGAGTTATCAGTGATACGGCCTCTGGCGTACTGCGATAAGCAAGAGATCTCATCTCTTGTAAACAAACTTGATCTTACTCCTGTCAGCTCTGATTGCCCCCTCTCCGAGCAGACCAGGCGAAAGGATATCCATCACCTGGTACAAACCATTTATCACACTTTCCCAGGCTCTAAAGAGCATATATTTGCTGCCCTTGGCAATGTAAGAGAAGAGTACCTCCTTAACCCCGCTGCAAAAAGACCCTAATGGAAACCGGAAACGATTGCCTGGCCTGTTTTATGAAGCAGGCTTTAAATACAGTAAAGCTGGCCACAGATGATGTGGATATGCAGTATCAGATACTTACAGAAGTTGGTGCCATGCTTGGGTCTTTTCCAAGAAACGTATCACCTCCTGAGAATGCTGTGGGCTATTACCGGCTCATAGCTGAAAAGACCAAAACGCCTGATCCTTACGCCGGAATAAAAAAAAGGAGTAATGATTTTGCCCTTTCCCTTGAAAAGCAAACCCAAAAGTTCATTGAACAATCCAGGGATCCACTGCTTGCTGCCCTACGCTTTGCCATTGGTGCCAATGTGTTAGACAACGGGGCTCAGCAGCAGCTCGGTATTGAGGAGACCCTGGCTGCATGTCAGGAACAGGAATTGGTTATCAACCATTATAAGCCACTGTGTGAAAAGCTCGCAGCTTCACGCAACGTTTTGTTACTTGCCGACAACTGCGGAGAAATCGTGTTTGATAAATTACTGGTACAACAGCTGCAGAACAGGGGGCTTACTGTGACTGTAGGTGTGCGTGGTGGACCTGCTATAAATGATGCTACCCTTGCAGAAGCGCAATATGTTGGCATTGATAAGCTCTGCAAGGTGATACCAAATGGGGCTGATGTTCCTGGTACAGCCTTATCCATGTGTACTGATGAGTTTACAACCACCTTTGCTAAGGCAGACTGTATCCTTGCCAAAGGGATGGGCAATTTCGAGTGCCTGTCTGAGGTGAAGGCACCACTTTTTTTCCTTTTCACGGTAAAGTGCAGTACGGTTCGCGATCACCTGCACCGTAGGTTTGAGCATGCAGCGGTTAAGATTGGCTCACCGGTTATCCTTTGTTCCAAAGAAATGAATCAGGACTGATTGGTACCATGCGAAGAGCTGTCATTGCTGATATCCACGGAAATTGCCGGGCGCTTGAAGCTGTTTTTGCTGATAGAGACAACCAGCAGAACAGGCCGCTTTTTGGTGGCCCAACCTGTCGTGTTATTGAGGACGAGCAGGTTATTGACAACTCCACCAGGTTGATTTGGAAACGTCGGCTGACCCCTTATCCCTTGTCAAGAGTTGAGGCATTGGACTATATTGACCAGCTTAAATAAAAAGCAGAGTGAAATCCAGTGGCGGTTGCCTTTGCTAAATGCACTGCTCAGTCTACTCAATGGACATAACCGACTTACTCCGGTTCCGTTTATCCCTGATGTGGCCCGATGGCTTTGGAGTTGTGACCTGCATGGCAAGCATGAGGGATTGTATGTTAAGCTGGATATGGGGTATACGGGTACCCAGGATGTTCACTGCTGTAACTATGTTGAGCCTGTCTGTGCAATGAAAGATACATAATCTGTTATGCAAAAAGACCAAAGTGAGTACAAGATATCCCATTATTTTCTCGTGGAAGCTGACACCGCAAAACTTGGAGAAGAGCAGGTTCATCACTATCTGAAAGGAAACCAGCTTGTCACCTATTCTCATCTGGTGATCAGGGAGGAAGAGGTGATTGGCAGCAAGGACCAACGCTTCTGGCCCACCCTTAACAGGGGCGTACAAAAGAATATGAATGTTGCCATATCCCTTGTTGACACCCTCAAAGAAGAAGGGGTAACAACCCTGGAAGAGCTTGTTCAAATGCGGGAAGGGTACTTGACCAAAGTACTCCATACCCTTGCCCATCTCCTTGATGGGTTTATTGGGGTGGATTCCATTTTCTACAATTTGGTTGAGGATTCCCATCGGGTCACTTCTGGACTGCGGGAGACTATTGATAACGAAGTTGAGAAATTTTGGCTCATTCCGGTACGAACAGGGATGCTTGAGGCATCGGTACTCCACGAAAGAAAAGAGGAATAACCCGTTATCATCGTTGAGATAAGTTCGGGCAGGCATTACACACAAAAAATATGAAATAGCGAAGCTTTATGAATACACAATTTTCAAACATGTTGTCGATACGAGAACTGCTTAAACAAGCTCCTGTGGGAGAGAACATCACCATTTCCGGTTGGGTGCGAACCAGGCGTGATTCCGGGAGTTTGTCGTTTGTTGAAATCAGCGATGGGTCAAGCCTTGCTCATCTGCAGGTTATTGCTGAAGAGCAGCTTGCAAACTATGCGTCTGAGGTCAAGCGATTGACCACCGGGTGTGCTGTTTCTGTGCAGGGAACTTTGGTGGAATCTCCAGCAAAGGGACAGGCTGTTGAGCTCCATGCTGAAACACTGGAGGTGGTAGGCTGGGCCGACCCTGAAACATACCCACTACAGAAAAAACGTCATAGCTTTGAGTTCTTACGTACCATGTCTCATCTACGTTCCAGGACCAATGCGTTGGGTGCTGTCACTCGAGTTCGGAGTACGCTCAATTTTGGCGTGCATCAGTTTTTCAGGGAGCATGGCTTCCTCCAGGTGCACACCCCCATCATAACTACTTCGGACTGTGAAGGGGCTGGCGAGATGTTTACGGTTACTGCCATGGATCCGGAACACATTACAAACGCCCAATCCTTTCATGAAGATTTTTTTAACAAACGCGCCGGATTGACGGTCAGTGGCCAGTTACAGGCCGAGATATTTGCTCTGTCCCATGGTCGGGTATACACCTTCGGCCCCACCTTTCGTGCAGAAAACTCCAACACCAGCAGGCATTTAGCTGAGTTCTGGATGCTGGAGCCGGAAATGGCCTTTTGCGACCTGCAAGGAAATATGGAGCTGGCTGAATCCATGATCAAATTTCTGATTGGAATGGCACTGGAAGAGTGTGCTCCTGAGGTTGACCTGTTTAACCGTTTTGTTTCCAAAGGACTTGCTGATGATCTGGAGCTGGTGAAGAGCAAACCTTTTGTCCATATGACCTACACTGATGCCGTAAATGAACTGCTCAAAGCAAAGAAAGAATTTGAATTTCCAGTGGAGTGGGGGATTGATCTCCAGGCTGAGCATGAGCGCTATCTGTGCGAAGAGGTTGCAAAGGTACCTGTTATTGTTACCAACTATCCCAAAAGTATAAAGCCGTTTTACATGCGGGTTGATGATGACGACAAGACGGTGGCTGCTATGGATATTTTGGTTCCTGGTATTGGTGAATTGGTAGGCGGCAGCCAGCGTGAAGAACGCTATGACGTGCTGAAAGATCGTATGATTGAAGCTGGTCTGGATCTGGAGGAGTATGAGTGGTACCTGGATTTGCGCAAATACGGAACAGTGCCCCATTCAGGTTTTGGGCTTGGGTTTGAGCGCCTGGTGCAATTTGTCACTGGAATGCAAAATATTCGTGACGTGATTCCCTTTCCACGTACACCGGGCAATGCACCTTGTTAATCAAAGATGCTGAGAATAATAAGCAGGAGATTGAACAATAGGCGCTGTAGCAGGAAATAAAAGCGGGCTGAAAACCAAACAGTTACGAGCACTGGAACGACTTGCCCAGAAAAAAATTGCGCCCGATGAGGTCATAGGACGCGATACCGCCAGAACCCTGGCAACCCTTTCCACAGAACTCAATCGCCAGATTGGCCTGCTCATCCACCGCTCGGGAGCCATAGCAAAGGTGGTGGTGGGGGATTTTGATCGCATTGTCATCCCGGCCCTTCCACATACAGGAACAGCTGGTGGGCGATTACGCGGTTTACGTTGTGTGCATACCACCTTTCGCAAAAATGGGATCAATGAAGAAGATGTGATGGATATGGCCTGTCTGCGGCTTGATCTCATGGCGGTGCTCACCTTGGATGAAAACCTGCCGGAATTGCTTCATACAGCCCACCTTTTACCACGCCAGCTCGATGGCCGTGACTGGGCAGTGCTGGATCCCGTACATCCTGCTCATCAGCATGTCTCCTGCATTGATCTCATCGAGTCCATTGAGCGTGAGTTGGTCCGCGAACGTCCCATTGAAGAAGTGAACAAAGGGCGGGACAGAGCGCTGCTTATCTCAGTCACCACCGGTTCAAAGCCTGAGGCTCAGGACTCCATGGATGAGCTGGTGGAATTGGCTCGTTCAGCAGACGTAGAGGTACTTGGGCAGGTCATTCAGAGACGTAAGCAAATTCACCCCAAATTTATTTTAGGACGTGGCAAGCTCATGGAGATTGTGCTCAAGAGCTTGCGTCTAGGGGTGAACCTGCTGTTATTTGATCAGGAACTCAGCCCATCGCAGATTCGCTCTGTCACCGATAATACAGACTTACGCGTCATTGACCGTACCCAGCTCATCCTGGATATTTTTGCCAGTAGAGCACGCTCCAGAGAAGGGAAACTGCAGATCGAGATGGCCCAGCTCAAGTATATGCTGCCCAAACTGACCACCAGGGATGATGCTCTTTCAAGGCTCACAGGAGGCATTGGTGCCAGAGGACCGGGTGAAACACGGCTTGAAATTGACCGGAGGAGAATACATGATCGTATCGCGCGACTGGCAAAAGAGCTGAAGTCAGTGGGGAAGCAACGTTACCACCGTCGCAACCGACGGCGGAAGCGCGATGTGCCGATAATTTCCCTGGTTGGATATACCAACGCTGGAAAATCCACGCTGCTCAATACCTTAACCAAAAGTGAAATCCAGGCAGAAGATCTGCTCTTTGCCACCCTTGATCCCACCAGCAGAAGGTTACGCTTTCCCCAGGATCTGGAGGTCATTGTTACTGATACGGTTGGCTTTATCCGCAACCTGCCGGCAGAGTTGCTCAAGGCATTTGAATCAACCCTGGAGGAGTTATTTGAGGCTGACTTGCTCCTTCATGTGGTTGATATATCGAATCCGCAATGGAAACAGCAGATAGAGGTGGTAGAATCCTTGCTCCATCAACTTGAACTTGAGAACATCCCAAGCCTGACCATTTTTAACAAGATTGATAAGCTGGAGGCAGAACAGGCTGAACACCGAATAAAAGCAGGTGGTGGCATCGGCATCAGCGCCATTGACCCTGCCACCCTGTCACCACTCTTGACCACTGTTGAGCAAAAACTGCAAAAAACCCTCCAAATACTGTAAAATGATTTTTACGACTGCAGAAAAAAGCCCAGCGCCTTACCCGTCTCATCACCGGCTGTAAATTGACACCCAACCTGATTGTTTCGGACCGATATAACACGGGCTCTTTTTCTGAGTTGGGTCATATTCTTATCGGTCAGCTGAAATTCGACCCCGATCTCCTGGTTTTTTTTCAGCGTATGAAGACCTGAAACCGTAAAGCCTATCCCACCTTGGGAAATATTGCAGATGTGGATAACACCACCGCCCTGACCACCCTTTAAGATGGTGTACGTACCTGGCAGTTTGGTGGGTTTACGGTGCGAGCGACGGTGCTCTATTTGTACATGGAACACCTTGTTGCACTTACAACGCAATTTGAGGGTGTACTTGGTTGTTTTCAGCTGGCTGATTTTGACGTTTTTAGTTATCCCGCAATAAGGACAGATTAAGGTAGCAATACCAGTGCCTCTTACGTATGCTTTGGTCGTCTTTATCATGCGCTCAATCGTAAATAATGGCTGTGTACCGTGCAAGCTCGGCTTCAGTTGCCGCATCTAAATCTGCTGCAACTTCGTGGATGTGGAACTCGTGGTTACATTTATTACATTTAAGACGGACCTGACGACACCTGCGTAAAACTGAAAGGGTGCCATCACATTTTTTACATTCCACAGCTACTTTTCCCCTATAAGCTCTTCTCTTGTGAAAACGGCTTTCAGTGGATAGCCATGTTGAGCCAGCGCTTCGGCGCCACCTTCCTGGCGGTCCACAACTGTGACCACCAGTCCTACCTTAAACCCTTCGTTTTCCACCCGCTCAATTACCTTGATTAAGGTGCCACCGGTGGTCACCACATCCTCAACCAGGGCCACAACAGCTCCTGGTTGGAGGTTGTTTTTTCCTTCTATGAAGTTACCCGTACCATGCCCCTTTGCTTCTTTGCGTACAATAAAAGCTGGAATAGGAGATTTTTCCAGGTAACTGACAATGGAGACTGCTGTAACCAAGGGATCAGCACCTAAGGTCATCCCGCCAACGCCTTGAATTTCCTGTTCGTTTTCCTGAAGTAAACTGTACAGCAGGCGACCGCATAAATAACCACCCTCAGCATCCAAAGTGGTCTGTTTGCCATCAACATAAAAATCAGAAGTTTTACCTGAGGTAAGGGTGAAGGTTCCTTTTCTGTATGATTTGCTCAAGAGAAGTTCTTTGAGCCGTTGTCGTTCGTTCATCGAATATTCCTTTATGAAAATGTTAGTAGTAGGATACCGCTTTTTTTAGGAGACACAAAACAAATTTATTAAAAATTGGAGATACATTACTCTACTGTTTCATGGCCTGTTATGATACCATAGTTTTAATATTATCAGCTTGGAATTCGTTTAAGACAAAAGACAACATACTGAGGATAAATATATGTGTGGAATAGTTGGTTACGTTGGAACGCGCCGGGTGGTACCTATCATACTGGAAGGGCTGCGACGCCTGGAATACCGGGGGTATGACTCTGCTGGCCTGGTGTATCACTTTGAAGGCAAGCTTGAACGCTACAGAGCAGAAGGAAAGCTGTCCAACCTGGAAACCGTGGTGGATGATTATATCGGAGTGAAAAGCGGCGCTGGTATCGGGCACACCAGGTGGGCCACCCACGGAGCACCAACTGAATTAAACGCCCACCCTCATACCGATTGTTCCGGGGATTTGGTGGTGGTTCATAACGGGATTATTGAAAACTACAACTCGCTTCGTAATGAACTGCTGGAAAAGGGACATACTTTTTCTTCTGATACTGACACCGAGGTGCTGGCCCATCTGATCGAGGAATATCTGGATGGTGACCTGGTTGTGGCAGTACGGAAAGCGCTTGCACGGGTAGAAGGCTCCTATGCCATAGGTGTGCTATGGGCCAACGAACCGGAATTGCTGGTTGCCGCACGAAACCACAGCCCTCTTGTGATGGGGGTAGGGGAAAGCGCCTGCTACATCGCATCTGATGTCCCTGCCTTACTGCCGTACACCAAGGATGTTATTTTTCTTGATGATATGGAAATGGCAGTTTTGCAAAAGGGAACCTATGCAATCCTTGCACTGGATGATGGCACCCCTTTGGAAAAAGTAATCACACCGATTACCTGGAATGCATCAATGGCTGAGAAGGCTGGCTATAAGCATTTTATGCTCAAGGAAATATATGAGCAGCCTCAGGCAATTTTAAATACGGTGAGCGGGCGGATTGTTCCAGAGACCGGTCATATTGAGTTGTCAGAGATCGGTTTGAGTGAGGGTGATGTGCAAAACATAGAGCGCATTGCCTTGGTGGCTTGTGGTACTTCCTGGCATGCTGCGCTGGTTGCCAAGTATTGGATTGAAAAATGGGTAAAGATCCCTGTTGAGGTGGATATCGCCTCAGAATTCCGCTACCGCAACCTGCTCGTCCATGACCGGGTGCTCACCATTGCCATATCTCAGTCAGGTGAAACCGCTGATACCTTGGCAGGTATCAAGCAAGCAAAGAGGCTTGGCTCTAAGATTTTAACCATCTGCAACGTTGTCGGCTCAACCATGACCAGGGAAGCTGATGGGGTAATTTATACCCATGCCGGTCCGGAAATAGGTGTTGCCTCAACCAAGGCATTTACCTCCCAGCTTGCAGCATTGCTCCTCTTTACCCTTTATCTGGGTGAGGTAAGAGGAACTATGGAGAGCGAGCAACGGGTAGAGTTAGGTAACGGTCTGATTACTATCTGCGCCATGATTGAAGAACTGCTGGAGCCAATGCAGGAAAAAGTCCGGGACATGATAGAACGTTATTATGAGGCCAGGGATTTTCTTTTTGTCGGTCGCGGCATGAATTTCCCCATTGCCCTTGAAGGGGCGCTGAAGCTCAAAGAAATTTCCTATATCCATGCTGAAGGGTATGCTGCCGGAGAACTCAAGCATGGTCCCATAGCACTTATTGATAAGGATATGCCAGTGCTGGGGATTGTACCAAAGGATGACGCGTATCAGAAAACCGTATCCAACGTGGAAGAGATAAAAGCTCGTCAGGGTAGATTGGTGCTCATTGGAACCGAAGGTGATGAACACCTGCACACCCTCACCAACGATGTCCTGTTTTTGCCAGAGGTTCACGAGGACCTAAACCCGATTCTCTACACCATCCCTGCCCAGTTGCTCTCTTACGAGATTGCAAATAGAAGGGGCTGTGATGTGGATCAACCGAGGAATTTGGCCAAAAGTGTTACAGTCGAATAGGTGACAACGCTGAGTTCAGTAATTGTGTCGGAGGACAATAAAGTATCATACTGAGCGAATGCTTAGGCTGAGTCATTTTGACATACTTGAAACAATTTTTTCCAGTTGATCTACAAACAGACTGTCTCCACAGGGACGGCCAGTTCATTCATATATCTGGTAGTCTTTGTCATGAAAAAACGTTTGCTGTCGTTTGTTGCCTCGCTGGGTAATATGGTGCGGGTAACCTGGAGCAACAACTCTCGCCATGCGTGCCATAAGGAATGGTTACTCTATCAGCATGACTTTGGTCAATAATTAGGTATGCTGTCCCCGGAATTCGTGTCCCCGGAATTCGCCCGGAATTCGTTGTCCCCGGAATTCGTCCCCGGAATTCTGTGTCCCCGGAATTCCGGGGGGATGGTCGGAAATCCCTCAGATATCACCTCTCCTAAAATAAAAAATAATCTGTTCAAAGGCAATGTGAGGATTGGCTTTTAACCACTCATTTTTGTTGGGATTACATTCGTATTTCATGCGAGCATTGTGCATTTAAAAATGTACAGGTCAATGTTTTGATGTCCCTTGCCCCGCCAATATTTTTCCAATCAATAATTTCTTTTAGGTAAACCCCGGCTTTGCCGGGGTATCCTATAAATTTGATAGTTCAAGGAAAATTAAGAAGCCTCCTGAGTCGTGAACCGTCCAAAGTCACGATAAGGAAGCTTCACAAACAACAAAACCAGCTTAAGTCACACCAAGTGGGAATGCACGTACCAAGAGGTTTGGATATCGAAGTATCGTAGGAAAACATTGTACGATCAACTGCGAAAAAACATGGGTGAGGTTTTCCATGATCTTGCTCGGCAAAAGGAAAGCAAGATTGTAGAAGGACACTTGCATATTGACCATGTGCACATGATGATTTCAATGCCACCGAAGTATTCAGTTGCTCAAGTGTTGGATAAAAAGAAAAAAGCGCGTAGAGCTACTGGCATTGATAAAATAGGCGACCCGAATGGTGGTCAGTCATTCTTTTAAAATACCGCTTTGAGCGGTCCCAACTTTAAAGTCACCGGTTTTTCCGGTGGTCACTTACTCTTGAGAGAATCTGATCGTATTTTCATTTATCGACAAAGATTGTTCAGCAATCGATAGACAACTTCAAGTAAATTAGTTCTCATCTCATTTGTTTAGTTGAATCTAATATTTTAAGACCTTTCTGCAGTAAAACTTAACCTTATTTAACAATGGAGGAAACTAAATGAAAAGAAAAATGTGGTGGAAAATGGCGCTAGCCCTGACAGTCATGGTCCTCCTTTCAGGTGCTTCTTTGGCTTCGGCAGCTCCCAACTTTATGATTAATGCTGAAACAGCGGAAAGCGATGCCTTCTACAAGGTGGACGTGACCTCTGATGGCGGCTATGTCGGTTTCGGCAAAGTTGACATTGACAAGAATGAGGCTGCAGTCGCCAAGTTCAACCCCTATGGCTATCTGGAGTGGTCCAAGGTCTTTCCCGGTATTTACTCCAGCAACACCAATTCTGGGGCAGCAGAAGACGGCGTGATTTATTTGACTGGGCGTCTCTACTCGGACAAGAACGCCCTCTGGGTGGTCAAGCTGACGAATTGGGGTGAGGTTATATGGCAAAAAACGTACACCTACACTGACAATGTTGGCCAGGCCAATGTCATTGGTAATTCAACGACAGTAACAGCCGACGGCGGTATCCTTATTTCCCTGCGCATTGATGTGGATGGTTCTGGTGCAGACGTATACGGTTACGACCAGGGCCTGGTTAAAATCGCTGCCGATGGGACGCTGGAGTGGGTAAAAGCTTATGGAACCAATGATTTAGACGGAACGTATGATTTTGCAGGTGAGGCCATAGAATCCCGAGACACCAACGGTGAGGTGGACGGCTATCTCGTTGGCACCCATGAAGATGATTGGGGCGGCGCGTTAGATATGGGACTCATTCTGGTCAAGGTGAATACCAGCGGTACGCTCCAGTGGGTCAAATTCTATGAGGGGTATGACACCTCTGTGCCCGCCAAGCCCGATGGAAACGAATTCTTTAAAGGCTTCACCCAGACCGCCGACTACGGTTATGCAGTGGTGGGGAACTCCTACAGCGCCAGCGATCCAGCCTGGAGCAACCGCCGTACTTCCTACCTCATTAAGGTGGATCACGATGGCACTCAACAGTGGGCCAAGCGTTTCGGCGAATTGAGCACCGATCCTGGAGCCAGTCTTTTTACGTACGGCACCGTAGCCGAGGCAGCCAACAATACAGATCTGCTTCTGGCTGGTTGCTTATTTAATGATCTCGGCAACTATGACTTCTGGCTCCTGCGCTTGACCGAAACAGGTGCCCTGGTGACAGAAAGGGCCTATCCATCTTGGGCAGATAGTGACAAAGACCAGCTTGGCAGTCTAGTCCCCACAGCCGACGGTGGCGGTGTGGCAGGGCGTTGGTCCAGGTCTTTTGGTCAGGGTGGTTACGACGCCTTTATGATGAAATTCGACGCCGATCTCGGTTTGCCCGAAACCGACTGTGACGGCGGTTACGACCCGGAGTCAGAGTTTGCTGACATGCAGTTTGTGACCACGGATATTCTCGCCAATACTCATGAACTGGACTTGACCTCCATGTGGACGACGGCAGATGATACCACCGCAGGCCAGGACCCCAACTTTACCTTATGGTATTGCGCTTCTCCCAACGACACCGACGGTGACGGGGTGGAAGACCATCTGGACAACTGCCCCCTGACCGCCAACGCCAGTCAGCTGGACGGTGACGACGACGGTATCGGCAACGCCTGCGACGCTGATTTGAACAATGACGGTAGGGTCAATCTGGCGGATTATGTGCAGTTCCAGGGTAAGTGGGGAACCAGTGATGATATAGCCGATTTCAACGGCGACGGAATGGTTAACTTGTCGGATTATATGATATTCCAAGGGAAATGGGGGAGCTCTTATCCCTGGTATTAAAAAAACGCAGACAATGGAGCCGGTACCATTAAAAAATGAACGAATCAGAATGGCTGGCTCAGATTTGCCAGCAATAAACGAATAACGGATGTTCGTCGTCTGGCAAATGATGAGAATCATTTTTGCCGGGAGACGTTGTAAATACCATTAAAAAAAGGAGTATTATCATGAAAAAGCAATGCCTTATCCTGGCCATCTCAAGTTTGTTCCTTTTTGCTACCGCTGCGGGTGCGGGCACAGTTTCGGTTACCCCCACAGGGCCCTATACTGCTGAAACTGGAGACCTTATCAGCTTCGAAGTTTTTTTCACAGCTGATGCCGATGGTGATCTCCTCAAAGGGGTCACCCTAAACGTAGCCTATGATGCTGACGAGCTCAGCTTCGAGTCCTATGAAACGATGGGAGTACCGGCATTTATGGAATTGTTTGGACAAGCTGAGGATTCTATCACCACGGAAGGCGAAAACTGCGTTATGAATTACAATCAGGCAACCATGGGTGCAGGGAGCCCCATTGATGTTGGCGCTAATGAGAGCATTAGATTAGGGACGTTCAACTTTACAGCTGACGCAGATCTGGTCTTTGATGGAGTTCCTGACCTTTGGCTAATCGATGATGTGACACAAGAGAGTACTGGTTTGATTTATTCCAGTCTAGTCGCCTATAACGACGTCGTTGAATACACCTCCGTCCTGCTCGCCAATGAGGAGCCTGATGTTGGGGCCGTTCCTGTTCCCGCCGCTGCCTGGCTTCTGGGTAGTGGTATCCTCGGGCTGGTCGGGGTTTCCCGTCGCAGAAAGGACTAAACCTCTTTTTGCCTGATCCTTGACCGGACCGCTATAGCCATGCGGTCCGGTCTTTTTTTGTCTGAAACGACGTGTTCAATTTTTTTCTTGTTCTATTGCTCCCGCCATTAAAGGAGGGCTATCGTGAAAAACAGATTTATCGGCATCCTGTTAACTGTATTCCTGTCGCAGCTGATCCCTGTTACTGTCTGGGCATCCGGCGCGGCCTATCTCAAAAACCATCCACTCGCAGCCAGCACCTCGGCCAGCTATGTGGAAGGTCGAGTGCTTCTGAAATTACGATCTGGAGCCAGACTCAACAGCCTTACGAGCAACCTCGACGTCCTGGCCGGCAGTGCTACGGATGACTACCGTATCCGGCGCTTTAAGGCCCTCAGCAGCAAAGTCGGCCAAACGCTCCTGCGCCTGGATTACCCCGGTGTCCCCACCGAAAAGCTGCTCAGATCTCTGGAAGGCCATCCCGACGTGGAAGTTGCTGAGCCGGACTATATCATCTCCATTGATGCTATGCCCAACGATACCGAGTTTAACGAACTCTGGGCCCTGAATAATACCGGTCAGGTGGTGGACGAGGTACCCAGCACCCCGGATGCAGACATTGATGCTCCCGAGGCATGGGACCAGTTGGGCGGAAGGGACGCGGAAGTGGTGGTGGCCGTTCTGGATACAGGCGTGGACTATACCCATGCGGATCTCGCCGCAAACATGTGGACCAACGAGCTTGAGCTCAACGGTGAAGCCGGCGTGGACGACGATGACAATGGCTATGTAGATGACATCTACGGCATTGATCCCTGCAACGAAGACAGCGATCCCTATGACGATCACTACCACGGCACCCACGTGGCAGGAACCATTGCGGCGGTCACCGACAACGGGGCAGGCATTGCCGGTATCACCTGGAACCGGGCCAAGATTATGGCCCTTAAATTTCTGTCCGCCAAAGGCCGGGGGTATACCTCCGACGCTGTTATCTGCATAGACTATCTGCTCGCCATGAATCAGCGGGAAGAGAATGACATCGTGGTAATGAACGCCTCCTGGGGCAGCACCTCGCCCAGCGAGGCTATGAAAACTGCCCTGGAAGCGGCAGCAGCAGAAGGCATTATCATGTCAGCTGCGGCCGGTAACAGCGCCCGGGACTGCGAAGGAGAGCAGAAGCACTACCCAAGCTCCCTGGATGTGGAAAATGTCATTTCGGTAGCCGCCTCCGACCAGGATGATAACCTGGCCTATTTCTCCAACTACGGAGCCAGTGAAGTAGATATCGCCGCACCCGGGGTCAATATCCTCAGCCCAGTTCCGGGCGGTGGCTACAGGGCCCTCAAAACTGATCCTTTTTACGACAGCATGGAGCGCGGTGACATCAACTGGGATATGGACCTCACAACAGGCGACTGGGCAATCACTGATGAAAAGGTCGCTGACGGTAAAATGGCCTGGAGCGACAGCCCTTATGGCAATTATAAACAGGGAAGTGCTGAAGATGACGAGCACCTCGAATACAATCTGGTGAGTAAGGCTATTGACCTTTCCGACGAGACAGAAACAGATCTTATGGTGGGTTTTTTCCTTTACAAGGATTTACATCCATACACGTGTGAACATGGCTGCGGAGACAAACTTTTTGTGGAGGTTTCCGGAGATGATGGAGAAAATTGGACGACTTTGTCGGCCCATGCAGGAAGTGACCCGAACTGGAAAAGCTATGGCTATGCCATTCCTGCGTCCCTGGTGACCGACAAGTTTCGCATACGCTTTAGAATGGAGGTGGTGCCCCATGGCGTTGCCGACGGAGTGTACATTGACAAAATCGGCATAGGCAAGGCTAACGAGATGGGCGCCTTTGCCTTCAAGAACGGCACCTCCATGGCAGCTCCCCACGTTTCCGGAGTGCTGGCCCTGATGGCTTCCCTCTATCCCAGCGAGAGCATGGACCAGCGCATCAGCATGCTGTATAGCGGTGGTGACAGGCTCGACAGTCTCAAAGGACTTGTTGCTACTGACCGGCGTATCAACCTGAACGGCGCTCTTAATCCGTACCTGCACATTACACCACTAATCAAGAAGGTCGAAGTTGTCGAAGCCGTTGACGAGGACGATTCTGTGAACACCCTGCGGATTGAAGGTGTTTTCTTTGGTGAGACTCCCGGTAAGGTGATGTTTCACGAGTCCTATACAACAGACAAAGGAGTAAACGGCAATATCCTCTCCTGGAGCGATACAGAGGTGGTTGTTGAGAAGCCACCATATTCAGGGGGATACTTTTACATTGTTGATTATGGGGGCACCCGCTCCGGGCGTCGCCCCATGAAGACCAGTCTCTGGAAAACCGGTTCCCCGACCAACACCAAGAGGGATTCGGCCACGAGTGTTCTGCTTAAAGGCAAAGTCTATACCTTTGGCGGCTATATGGACGGTAACAGCACCCTGCGCGGCTGGGAAGTCTACGACCCTACCACAGATTCCTGGGAATACCCTCATGGAAATTGGATGGTGAAGAACCGGGCTCACCTGACCTCTGCGGTTTCGAATGACAAGGTTTACCTCATCGGTGGGTACCACGTCGGCACCCAATCCGTTCTCGACCTTGTAACCGTTTTTGAACCGGCAGAAGTGCTGAAAAACAGCAGTTTTACTAAAATCAAACCCTATCCCACTCCTATCTGTTTTGCCCAGGCAGCCAGCGTGGATGGAGTGATTTATGTCTCTGGCGGGCTTGATGGTGACGACGTCCCCACGGACAATGTTTATTCCTTTAATCCCTCTGAGAACGAATGGAAACTTGAAGCAAAACTTTCCCAGGCTCGGTTTGCTCACGGAACTGTGGCTTTAAATGGCAAGGTTTATATCTTTGGCGGTCTGGAATCCTGGGAGGATGGAGAGGTGTTCACCGCCAGTGGCCAGATTTACGACCCAGCCACTGGCAGTTTGAGCGAGATGGCAGACATGCCTGTGGCCATGGGCCGCTTTGGCGCCACCAGCGATGATCGCTTCATCTACGTGGTTGGCGGTACCAGTAATGATTTCTGGTACACTCCCATTGATGCTGTTCTGCGCTACGACACCGTTACCAACACCTGGTCAAGCCTGGCTGACCGGCAGTTATTGCATGCCAAGGTGGCAACCACAGCCGTATTCGTCCCTGATGTTGGGATATTCAGTCCTAACGGCGGTAATCTTGAAGGCCGTTGGTTTAAATCCGTAAAGGAAAACGCCTTTCTGGATATACAATATATCACAGATACAGACGCAGACGTCATTCCGGACACGCACGATAACTGTCGTCTGACAGCCAATAAAACCCAGCTCGACACTGACGCTGACGGCTACGGCAACAGATGTGACTGTGACCTGAATAACGACAATGTTGTCAATCAGCGAGACTTCATGAAATTTCGCAGCTCCTGGGGAAGTGACGACGCCCTGGCCGACTTTGACGAAGACGGCGAGGTAGATAAGGAGGACTTCGAGATCCTGCGAAGCCGTTGGGGAAGTTCCGCACCCTTTGAGTAAGAGCTGAAACGGTAATGAATTGAAACACTTTGCCTGACGCAAATCCCCTGTTCCGCCTGCCCCAGTAGGCGGCGGGCGGAACCACATTCACCGGAAAAGAGGACATGAAAGATGAAAAAGGCAATATTGACAACAGCTCTGATAATGGCAATGGCTCCCATGGCCGGAGCAGGCGTGATTTATACAGAGACCTTTGATAGTGGCCTGAACGGCTGGACAGCCGAGGACTACAACTCCGACAACTATACCTGGGAACACAATAACAACCCAGACTGGAACTTCACCGGGGGCAGTGGCGGCTTTGCCATGGCCGACTCTTACAAAAGCTGGGCTGACAACTGGTATGATGCCTTGATCAGCCCTGTGATCGACGTCGCCGGGATGACAAGCGTTGCGGTCAGCGCTCAGGTGAGTTACCAGCATGATACCAACGGCGGTTATGCTGATGTCTCATATTCTGTGGATAACGGCACATCCTGGATACCGCTACAAGAATGGACGGCGACTTACCAGGGCGCTGCTTCGTGGGAAATTGATCTTGATCCCGGAGCAACTGATTTCATGCTCTCCTTTGAATACTACCAGCCAGAGTGGTCCTATTATGAATACCAGGTGGATAACGTGGTGGTAGAGGATACTTCTCCAGTGCCTGTTCCTGGTGCGGTCTGGCTCCTGGGAAGCGGTCTGCTGGGACTGGCGGGAGCGAGAAGAAGATAATAACGGGGAAGCACAGCTCCCATTATCGGTTACGAAAACCGAGGAGGAAAGAATATGCAAACGAAAATCATTTCTGGCCTTACGGCCATGTTGCTGTTGCTTATGTCAACAACGATCGCCGCAGCTGCGGAACTGATCTTTGAAGGGGCAATCATCCAGGAGTCGTACGACCCGTCTGACATTAATCTAGACACCATCTCGGTGGATTACTGGTCGTTCACGGTGGAGAATGCAGGAACGGTTACCATAGACGTCCTCTCCTGGGAGAGAGATCCAAATGAATGGTTCTGGGTCGATGTGAACGGTGATGGAGAAGATTCGTTTATCGACTCCTCGATCCATGTGTTTCAGGGCTCTCTCAATGCTGCCAATGTATACGTATCCAACGATGACAGTCTTGGTGCCGGTTTTGGTGATGGTTCCATCCGCGGTAATGATTCCTATATTTCACAGGAGTTCGAGGCCGGAGACTATATTCTCGCCATCAGCTCATGCGGCTATTCGCCCTTTTTCACCGTCGATGAAGCTGTAGCCGGCCTGAATGAACGAGCCATTATCCCCTATTCAGCAGGTGAAGGGGATCATGGTGACTATCGCATCACCGTCAGCGGGAATGTTTCCGCTGTACCCTTACCAGCGGCAGGCTGGCTGCTGGCAGCAGGGGTGCTGAGCCTGACAGGAATGCGCAGAAAATGCACATAATCAGCACGTTCCTGTAATCATGACGGTCTGCCCGGTCTCGTCTAGGTATTCACTGTGGTGGGGCCAGGTATTGTTTATTGCGTCAGCTCAAAATTTTAAGGAAAAATCAGGGGTAGCCAGGTGAAAAATGAAAGCCTGAAGAAAAACGGTGAGGTAATGATGCAATGGTTTGCCGGGCTTGTCGCGGCAACGATTATTTTGCTAATGGGCGTGGAGCCGGTCGAAGCAGGGTGGAGAATAAACCAGGCCAGGATAAACGGCAAGGTATTGGAGCCCTCAGCCAGGAACGGGAAGAAGCTGCAACACGCCAGAACCAGTTTGAAGAAGGAACCGAAAAGCCCGGCAGGGAGCATTCTGAGCATAACACCTCAGCCCGGAGGGCGCGGCAGAGTGACCCTGCCTGACGGGGTTACCCATGCTCAGAAGCGCTTCCAGGCGCTGTCAAAAATTACCGGCAAGGAGTATTACACAGTGCCTTCCAGCCAGGTCGGGAAAGTACGGGCTGCAGCGGCAGCTGATGGTAGTGACGGCGTTATCCAGGTTTTTCCCAACATCATCAAGCATCTGGAAGACCTGGTCCCGGATGATGCCCAGTTTGCATCCCAGTATTGTCATTATAACCCGGCCAGTCCTGCAAGCGACATGGACTCCACTCAGGCCTGGGAGGTCAGTACCGGCTCACCCGAGGTGGTGGTGGCTCTTATCGACTCAGGAGTGGACTATACTCACCCTGACCTGGTGGAGAACATCTGGGTCAACCCGGGCGAAATTCCCGATAACGGTATCGACGACGACGGTAACGGCTATGTGGATGATGTCCACGGCATAGACACCGGTGACGACGACAGCGATCCCATGGATTATAATGGTCACGGTACTCATGTGGCCGGGATCATGGGGGCAGAGGGAAATAACGGTCTTGGAGTCTGCGGTGTCAACTGGCAGGTGAAAATCATGATCCTCAAGGGATTTGAAACTGCCAGCGACGGCATGGATACGAGCATGGAAATCGAGGCCATTGACTATATCCTGACCATGAAAGCACGGGGAGTGAATATCGTGTCGGTTAACGGCTCCTATGGATACATTGGAGAGGAAGATATCCTGGAAAAGGAGGCTATCGCCGCTCTGGGCGAGGTAGGCATCCTTTTCATGGCTGCTGCTGGTAATGAGGGAAATAACAATGACGCCAATCCCTCCTACACCCATTATCCCTCCTCCTGCGACCTGGATAACCTGGTCAGTGTCGCTGCCAGTGATGCCAACGGACAGCTTGCATGGTTTTCCAGCTACGGCGCTACCACTGTGGATCTGGCAGCTCCGGGAGATGAAATCCTGAGTACGGTGATGGCTGAGTATTATTATACTCCTGCACAAGGTGATCTTTTCTACGACGACATGGAGAGCGGAACCGGCGAATGGACAGCGGAGGGCACCTGGGATGTTACACAGGAGCAGGCACACAGCCCGGTTAGCGGTTGGTCGGACAGCCCTGGGGGCCGCTACGATACCAACCAGGATATGATGCTCACCAGCCCGGTTATCGACCTGAGCCAGATTGAATCGCCCATTGCTCTTGGCTTTCATATGAACTACGAGATTGAAACAGCCGGGATTGAGTATTTTGACAGTCTTCAGATCTGGTACCTGGCGCCTGGCGACAACGAACCTGTCTGGGTAGAGATTGGTGCCGTGGCCGGCAGCTCAAACGGCCAGTGGGAGGTTTTCTCCTATCTCATCCCTGAACGGTATTTCTGGGAAGGCTTTCAGTTTCGCTTTGTTCTTCACAGCGACTATTCGATCCAAAAGGATGGGGTGTACATTGACGACGTAGGCATTGGTGTGGCTGAAGCAGACTATCCCTGTGAATACTACAGCGGCACCTCCATGGCCACCCCCCAGGTGACCGGGGCCGCAGGACTTGTAGCCTCCGCCTATCCTGATCTTGGCGCGGAAGAGATCAAGTTTCGCCTCCTGGAGGGTGTTCAACCGATGAAGACGCTGGAAAATAAAGTGCTTACTGGCGGCATACTTAATCTCGCCGGCGCACTCAGTGGTGATAGTGACGGTGACGGCATCCTTGACGGACAAGACAACTGCGCTGCCACCGCCAACGCTGACCAGAAGGACAGCGATGAGGACGGCTGGGGTGACGCATGCGACTGCGACCTTACTAACGACGGAATAGTCAACCAGGCAGATTTCATGCTCTTTCGCAGCTATTGGGGCACGACTGAACCGGTGGCCGATTTTAACGGCGACAACACTGTCAACCAGGCAGATTTCATGATCCTGCGGAACCGTTGGGGCTCAGCCGCACCCTTTGAGTAGAGAATATGTAATTTACTCGCGTTTGTTAGAGCTTAAAACGTGCTGTTTCTCCTCTATCAAAAAGCTGTGATTGTACTAACCTTCTAGAAGAAAATGAAAAATTAAGCAAAATGGGCCTCTCAACTTGTTGCCGCAAGCTGAGAGGCTTTGATTACAGTAGTAATTAGCCCCTTTGACAGAGCTCAACCAGTACACCACCGGTTGCTTTTGGATGAAGGAAAGCAATCTGTGCTCCACCAGCTCCAATGCGTGGGGTTTCATCGATGAGTTTAATGCCTTTTTCTTTGAGTTCAGCAAGTGCTTCGTTGATGTCAGGTACACGAAAGGCAACATGCTGGAAGCCAGCACCTTTCTTTTCGATAAACTTAGCAACTGGTCCATCAGGAGAGGTGGAAATGAGCAGTTCCACTTCACTTTCACCAACAGGCATAAAAGCTGTGGTAACTTTTTGTTCTTCTACAGTTTCAGTTCCTTCGAGTTCGAGGCCAAGGACATCCCCCCAGAAAGCTTTTCCACTTTCCAGGTCAGGAACAGCAATACCAAGATGATCAATTTTTTCTATTTTCATACTGTTTTCTCCTCTCTGCCAGGCACTCCCGCCAGATTACGGTTTTGTTATACACAGTTCCACTTGGTGTCTGTGCGTTGTATTTGAAAACTAGAGGTTTCCAAAAAGTATACGACTGACAGGCTAAAGCAATACAACGTAAATCAATAGGTTGCAGGACAATTAAACCGGAACAAGCAGTGTCCCCAACTCAGGTGGCACTGCTTGTCATTACTTGTACAGTTTACAACTGTGCACGCTTGGTACTTCTTCAACTGTTGGTGGAGCAAATTCAGAGACATCAGGAGCTCAAAGTCGGTTGCTGCCTGAACAGACTCAACGCTTTCACCAGGGAAGAGTAGAAGCTGTCATGATAACTGTCAGTAGCTGAGAGCAAGATTGGAAAACCCTTACACCCCCTGTAAAAATCTCCCTCACCTGAAATTTCCTATTTGAAGTTACGGGTTTTGTCAACTTAAAAATAAAGAAATTCTTGTTATCCCTCAATCTTTTATGTCGTCATTTTACGTTATTATAAGAGGTTAAAAACTCGTGCGTCAGGTATCTAAAGTACTTATGCAACTATTCAGTTTGTTTGAAAGAGGCTGGGGTTTCAGCCTGTATTTGGGCTTTTTATGAGGTAACTTTTTGTAATAGAGGGAAAATCATTCGTGCAAGGTAAGAGGCTGTACTGCTGCCCAACGAAAAGGGTCAGGTGCAGGTTGCCTTCTGTAAAAAAGAGCGGGGGAAAAGAATTCCTGGTGAAGATCATCATTGAAGTGTGGTAAAGGCATAAAACAAACATCGCAACTCCTGTTGCCTGCCAGACAATACAATGCTGGTGGAGAAGGAGGGGAATATGAATAAAGGAGGGCATAATGAAGGTGTATACCGGTGGTGGTGACAAAGGGAAAACCAGTCTGTTTTCAGGTGAACGTGTAGCTAAATACAGTTTGCGTATCGATTCCTACGGGGATTTGGACGAGTTGAACTCTGTCATTGGCGCCATTCATGCCAGCTTACCTGAAGGTACTGAAAAAGTAAAAACGGAATTGCTGCATATTCAAGCCCGGCTATTTCAAGCTGGTGCCTGGCTGGCAACGACCCCTGACTCATCTGCTGTGGATTTTCTGCAGGAACTGGGTGAGGACGTTGTGAAGAACCTGGAAGCCAAAATTGATGAGCTTTCTGCGGAACTCACTCCACTCAAAGAGTTTATTTTACCCGGTGGAAGTCTGTCTGCTTCCTGGGCCCATATCGGCAGAACCGTGTGCAGGAGATGCGAGCGAAAGGTTACCCAGCTTGTGGAAGAAGAGCAGGGAAGTTCCATGGATGCTGAGCTTAAAAACGTCTTGGTGTACCTTAACCGTCTCTCCGACTACCTGTTTGTTGTTGCCCGATATGCAAACAACGCTGAAGGCACTGCTGATCAGGTATGGCAACAGCCATGAAGAGAGCAAATACGACCTTTACAACAACCCTCATAGAGCGAAAATGGCTTTCCAGAAATGCTTATGAGCTGCGATGCACAAGACCTGATGGGTTTTCCTTTCGGAGTGGACAACATATTTCCATGCTGGTCGGAGAGGATGAACGCGATTATACGATAGTCTCACCTGAGAGTGAGCAGGAACTTGTACTGCTGATCAAAGAACTGGAAAATGGCAAGGTGAGCAAGAAACTCGCTGAAATGGAGCTAGGGAAAAAGCTGGAGATAAAAGGGCCTGATGGCTACCTTGTTGAACGACCAACCCAAAAAAAAAGGGTGCTGGTGGCAACCGGTACCGGTATTGCTCCCTTTGCTTCACTGGTAGCCAACGGAATGGAGGCTGTTGTCCTGCTCCATGGCGCTCGCTGCGCAGAAGAACTGTACTACCGTCATATATTGACAGGAGTCATTCCCACCTATATGCCTTGTCTCTCTGGAGAGTCTTGCCGTGAACAGAACGGCCCTTGTTATGAGGGCTATGTAACAGGATATATTGAGGACCTGCTCCCTGCCGGGGACTACGATTTTTATCTCTGTGGTAAGTGGGATATGATCAAGGACGTTACCCACGTCATTGACGCTCGTTTTCCTGATGCCAGTATATATAGCGAAGGATTCTATTGAAAAATTGCGGAACAGTGTGGTCTCTTTTTGGCGACGCATTGCGCATGGTTAGCTATGAAGAGAGCAACAGAGTCCTGACTTTTCCTTTTTTGGAGGGGAAAAGAAATTACACACAACACTTGACTGCATCTCTTCAGATTTGGTATAGAAAATCTACCACTGACATGGAGGCCCCTTAACCAGGGGCGAATTAAGCGGGTGGTCGGTTTAAGCGGCTCCATCCTTTCGGGGGCTTAAAAGATCTTCTATCAAAGAAGTATGGTAACCAGTTATTCTGGCAAACCGTTTTTTTTGTCCCATCCCATCGGTTGAGAAACCTGTCCTATCAAAAACGCTTCATCAAGGAGGTTTCAGTAGGATGCACTCTCTTAATATACATACATTCTGTATGTGGTTTTCACTGGACAACTGTGCGATACATAGAGGGTAACGGGGGCTCATTGCTTCGTTTTACTCATCCAGTGGCTTCTCATGCCATTTTTTCGGCATCGTTGCTTTCTTATTCTTTTTCATTTCAATGGGCTAGTGTGGCTGGAGGGCAAATTACATCAACGCTTTAGGAGGAGATTGATGGGCGGAACAACAGATTATAGCATTAATTTTTTTAAGCCGAGAACACCATTTCTCAAGGAAAATGTTCGCATAATTATCATTGGATTGACCCTTTGGGGCGTATGTGTGTTTGGTTTTCACATATTCATGAAAATTGTTGAAAAAAGAACACCAGAGGCTGGATATGTGACCTACGAAACGGTCTATTCAAAATTGGCAGACGGGACGGCCACCCGGCAGGAAAAGATCGATATGGCCAAGGTGTACCTTGGGCTTGTTGGAAAATCCATTGCGCTGCAGAAAAATGAGCCGTTGAAAGGGGCATTTACTGCTACGGTTTACGATGTACTGCCCGAAGGGGAAAAAGCAGCCTTTAAGGCTGCAGCGGATAAAGCGGCCACTGATAAAGCAATCGATACTGCAAGTGTTGTTAAAGTACTCGGGATAGAAGATGACGTGGTACTTAAAAGCGTTATCCCGTACGCACTGAATCCTGTTGGTTTGGGTATGACTGCTGCTGAAATTCCAGCGATAATGGAAAAGTATTTGATTCATTATCAGTCCTTTCTCACTGATTCCAAGCTGTTTGGTTTTCCGTTTCACTATTTTTACTCTGCTGTTTTTCTGCTCACCCTGTTCAACCTGATATGCCTGGTGTACTGCTACGTCATTGATGGGGTTATGAAGAAGCATGGTATGGAAAGCGATGGAGAATAGGGAGAGAGGAAAAATGATACAAATAAAAAACTGGACCTTGTTTTTTGTACCCTTTGTTGTTGGATTGTTGCTTGCGGCAATGCCTGCTTTTGCTGCCAGTGGAGCATCCCTTGAAGGTGGTTTTAAACTGGTTCCTGCGCTGATTCTTATTGCGATGATTATTCTATTTGTCAGCATCGGCTTTATGAACAAGGCAGAAGGAACAAGCGATTATTATGCAGCTGGCCGCTCGATCTCAAGCTTTGGTTCGGGCATGGCCATTGCGTCCAACTGGATGAGTGCTGCCTCCTTTCTTGGTATGGCTGCTATCATGTACGGCAGCGGGTACCACGGGCTTGCGTACGTAGTTGGCTGGACAGGTGGTTATGTGTTGCTGCTGGTGCTCATGGCTTCCCAGGTCCGTCGTTTTGGAAAATACACAGCCACAGACTTTATTGGTGACCGTTACTATTCCAATGGGATGCGCCTTGCGACAGCCATTATTGCCATCTGTATTTCTTTCAGCTATTGCGTTGGTCAGTTTGGTGGTATTGGCATCATGTTCAAGTGGATCCTTGGCATGAGTTATACTTGGTCTGTTATTATCGGTGCTTCCGTTGTTCTTACCTACACTTTGGTGTCTGGTATGTTAGGGGTGACCAAGAATCAGCAGATTCAGTACGTCATCCTGATTATTGCATTCCTTATCCCGTCTTTTATCCTTACCTTTAAGTTCGATTACTTCTGGCTTATTCCACCGATTGGCTATGGGCAGGTTGTTTCTGATATCGTTGCCGGAACAGCAACACCGTATATCAGCTCGCTGGGACACCCAATGGTGACTGTACCGACTCCTGAATTTGCCATGCCATGGGATCCGGCCACTGGCAAGGACTTTTTCCAGTGGATGGCTACCTGTTTTGCCCTGATGATTGGTACCGCAGGTCTGCCTCACGTTATCCAGAAGTTTTACGTCGTACCAAAGCCAAGTGACGCGCGTTGGTCTGTCACCTGGGGGCTGTTCTTCATTTGTATCCTCTACTGGACTGCTCCACTGTACTCTGCCTTTGGTAAAATTCTGTCTTCTAATCCAGAAGTTGGAGTACTTGCTAAGGATGCCATCGTGGTTTACACTGCCCAGCTCGGTTCTGTCCATCCGCTGATTGTTGGGTTGCTTGCTGCTGGTGCTGTTGCTGCAGCGTTTTCAACCGTATCTGGCCTTTTGGTAGCCGGTTCTTCTGCTTTCTCCCACGACATCTACTTCAGCGTGTTTAATCCCCAGGCCACGGGTGAACAGCAGATGCGGATGGTGAAGATTGCCACTATAATTATGGCCATCGGTGTTGCCGGAGTGGCACTGCTCAAGCTTGGTCTCATCGCCCAGTTGGTTGCGGTGGCATTCTCCCTGGCAGGGTGCACCATGTTCCCACTGTTCCTGGTTGGTATCTGGTGGAGCCGTTCCAACCGTGCCGGTGGTATCGCAAGTCTGACCATGGGAAGCTTTATTTCCCTGGTGGTTATTATCTATTTTGTAGCTGGGAAATATGGGGTGAGCCTGCCAGCAAAAGATTTCATGAACTATTGGCTCAATCCCTGGTACTTTGCGTGGATTGCCGGTCCTCTCGCTGTGTTGGCAAACATTGTTGTCTCACTGATGACCGCACCGCCGCCGGTTGAGGTTCAAAAACACCTTGCAGAAACCGTTCACGGCGTAAAATAATCCTGGCACGATGTCCACAACCATTAAACGCCTCTACTGCACTGTCTGCGGTAGAGGCGTTTTTGTTGCTTGATATTGACATGGTTTTGCTGAACTCTTTTCAAAAACAACCTGGGCTGGTTAAAGTGCTCTTAGCCACCTTTAGTGTCGTGGTACTGATAATTGTCTACGCCTCTATTCATTACGGGCGAATCAACAGGGGTGCATCCGAAGTTTATGGAATCACTTAACACGTCGCACTCTCTTTTTTCGTGAACGTCTCTTTTCTTGTGCGTTTTTTTCGTATTGATCAAAA
>PDQK01000048.1 GCA_002746685.1 Desulfobulbus propionicus
CCAGACGCTGTCCGTGCCGGCATGGCGCAGAATATTGAAAGCGGTCTGTCGATTGTCAGAAATACCTTTGCCAGAGTTTTCCGGCAGCCATTCGAATAAAAATTTCCTGAATCCTGATATAAACGGCCACGGGTCGACCAGGTCTTTGTATGAGAGAATTTAAGCGGGTTGCATGTTTTTTTAATTTTACAAGATGCCATGTTAAAATAATCATGCAGCCCCTTTGAGGGAATTGGGGTGGGGACACAGGCCTTCGATGAAAAATCGGTTGGCCCGTGGCATCATTGACTTAACCATGCGGGGTTTAAAAAATAATAATTGGGCCGTTTAAATATTAAATGCCCCGACCAGTTTTTTCAAGCTGTCTGAAAGCGTGTTGAGCACTTCCGCCTGCTGTTCAAGTGACTTACCGCGTTCAACAATCTCACCGGCGGCCACATTGACGCTGCCAATCTCTTCGTTGATAGATGCAGAAACGATGGAATTCTGGTGAAGACTGTCATTGATCTCGGCCAAACCCAGGGAGACCTGGTGTATATTTTTACTAATTTTTTTCGTGTTGGTGGACTGCTGATCAAAGGATGCCGTAATCTTGGATATAACCGTATTGATATTGTTTATAATATCGACAATGTCATTGATAGCGCCAATGGCGCTGTTGGATGTCTGTTGTATCCGGGTAATCTTACTGCGGATATCTGCCGTTGCCCCGGCAGTCTGGCTTGCCAATTCCTTGATCTCATTGGCGACCACGGCAAATCCTTTTCCTGCTTCTCCAGCGCGTGCTGCTTCAATGGTGGCGTTGAGAGCTAAAAGGTTGGTTTGCTCGCTGATTTCAGTGATGGTGTTTGTCACCTCGGAAATCGACTTGGCGGCGTCATCCAATTCTGACATTTGGGCAGAGGTTTGTTGTGCCTGGTTGACGCCGTTTCTGGAGATTTTTGCAGCGGAATGGATGGTATCTGCGACCTGATCAATGTTGGCATTCATCTCTTCAGTCGCTGCGGCAACCATGTTTGCATTGTCGGAAGACTGTTTCATGGCTGCGGCTACAGTGTTGATATTCATATTCATTTCTTCGGCCGCAGACGCAACCGTATTGGCACGGGTGGACGTCCCCTGGGCATTTTCCAGCAGGATAGTAGAGATGCTTTCAAGGTTGACTGCGGAATGGCTGACGCTTTCAGTCTCACTGTGAACGCCCCGCAATAACGTCTGAAGTTTTTCAAGAAACACGTTGAACCATTTGGTCAGTTCACCGATTTCATCTTGGCTTTGCACCTTGAACCGCATGGTGAGGTCCCCCTCAAAGGCAGCAAGATCCTTCATCATCGTGTTAATGGGGTTGACCAGCCGTGAGGCGAGAAAAAAGCTAAGGACACAGGCGATAAATACGATAAATGATGCGATGACAAGAATTCTATTTCGTGTGGAAATGGTCCCTGCATGCAGCTCGGCCTCTTC
>PDQK01000016.1 GCA_002746685.1 Desulfobulbus propionicus
CTTTGTCTTTGTATCTTACGTCATGAAGGTATTGTGCGAAATTTTGATACGATGATGCACTCACTGATGGGAGAGAAGCATATGTCTGTTGTTGAGCATGGAATAGTGGTTAGTGGCGACATCTTTGGCGAAGTTGACCTGAGAGTGAAAGGAGTCGTGAAAGGCTCGATTTTTCTCCAAAATGCCAATATTTACATCGATGAGACCGGCTATATCGAAGGAGAGATTCGAGCTGATAAGATCCTTGTTGCAGGAGAAATTTTGGGGAATATCACGGCAGAAACATCATTGCAGTTAGCTCCGACCGCGAAGGTTCGAGGGAATATTCGTACGTCTAAACTTTCAATGTCTGAAGAGGCCTTTTTTTCTTGTACGTGGGTAAAATATGGCACCTGTACAACAGTTAGTACGCTACATCTGTGACCAGGGGGCCAGTCAGGCCGCTTGGATTGGGGTTGACCAGTTGCAGGTGGATGAACGGTTTGCCCTGATGTGCAAGAACCCGGAATGCCCAAGTTATGGGTTATCTCCAGGCTGTCCGCCCCATGTGATGTCACCTGATGCCTTTAAAAAAATGCTCAAAGAATACCAGCATATCGTTGTCTTCCGCATAGATATGGAGCAACATCAGTTGCACACCGGGCACAGAAAGGGAGTTGCACGACTCATCCACCATTTTGCCGCTCTTGTGGAGCAAAAGGCGTTAGAGGTAGGGTATACCGCTGCTTTGGGGTTTGGCGCAGGGTCGTGCAAAGAGCTTTTTTGTGAGCAGGATGCCTCCTGTCAGGTTTTGGCAGGCGGCTTGTGTAAACACCCTGATAGAGCGCGTAGCTCTGTTTCAGGAGTTGGAATAGATGTGCGGGCGTTGTGTGAGGTGATCGGGTGGCAGTTGAGCTGGCTGGAGGAAAGCGGTGGGAACAAACCTGTTGATATGGCGTGTATGATGGGGTTAACTCTGGTTGGGTGAGAGTATCCATCGTGATTTCCTCTTCTCGAGGAAAAACAGGCAGAGTTGTTGCCTAGGTAATTCGATAGCGTGTCAATTCGTATACCAATGGCTGCAGGTAAGCAAAGACGACCAACCCGACTTTGAAGCTGGTCGTCTGGTTTCTACCTATTTTTTTCAACCAACCCTTTCAGATGGTCAATCCACTGCTCAAAGCCGTCTCCGGTTGTGGCCGAGAGTTCCATCACCTTGAGTGCAGGTTGTAACTTGAGCGCTTCACCCTTTGCTTCCTCCATATCAAAATCAAAATGGGGGAGCAGGTCTGTCTTGGTGATCACAAAGAGGTCTGCACCGTTGAAGGTGGTCGGGTATTTCACCGGTTTATCAGAGCCTTCTGGAACGGAAAGCAGGATTGCCCGCTGGTGTTCGCCCAGATCAAAGGTGGCCGGGCAGACCAGATTGCCGACATTTTCAATAAAAATGATGTCATAAGAACTGCCCTTTGCCAGATGTTCCAGCACGTGGAGTGCTCCGTGTACCATGGGCGCATCCAGATGGCAGGCCCCGCCGGTGGTCAGCTGCACGGCCTCAACACCTTTGGCACGAATTCGATCTGCATCACGTTCGGTCTCAATATCACCTTCGATTACCCCGATCTTTACGCTTTCTCCCAGCGCATCAATGGTTCGCTCCAGGAGAGTGGTTTTTCCGGAGCCAGGGCTTGAAATCAGGTTAATGGCCACAGCTCCCATCTTCTCGATGTGAGCACGATTGGAAATGGCCTGTTTTTGATTAGCCTCAAGCAGGCTCTGATTCACTTCGACCACCTTGGTATCGTGGTGGTGATGTTCGTGTAATTGACAGCCGCAGGTATCGCACATGGTGATTACTCCATTTCTAGTTGTTTCAGGATAAGTTCAGTGCCCCCCTGGGGTGACAGTCGGCTGGAACCGCAGTTGTTGCAAACGGTGACCTTATGAGGAGCAACTCCAGGCATATGATCCTCAGCGTGCTGTTCACATCCAGGGGAGGTAAGGGTATGACAATCAAGACAACGATATTTGGGATCAGGGGTTTCAAGCACCAGCTCAGCCTCGGCAGTAACTGGCTGATCATTTTTGAGCACATTGAACCCAAAACCAAAAGAATCGGTGACAATGCCGGAAAAAGGACCAATGAGCACATCTACCCTGGTGATTTTGGTTGCTCCGTGTTCCCTGGCAAGCTCAAGGAGTTGATCCATCAGGTTCTGGGCAAGGGAGAGTTCGTGCATTGCAAATATCGATGTTCAGTTACAAAGGTTGGTTAACAGATGCGCGGCAGCGGTTCGCCGGTCAACGGCTCAAGCAGGCGGGTGCCGCCGATGGTGGTGGTCAGGCTTACCCGGCCAGCAGCAAATGGACCAGCAACCTTGCCGATTATTGCAGCATCCTTGCCCTCTGGGAGTTGCTGCATAATCAAGAGGCATTCCTCAGCTCGGTTCTGCTCGCAAATCACCAGACACTTGCCCTCGTTTGCCAGATAGAGCGGATCAAGCCCGATAAGCTCACAGGCCGTACCAACCGATGGGCGGATGGGCAGCCAGTCTTCTTCCAGCGTGATTTCGACCTTAGATGCGGAGGCAATTTCGCATAAGGTCGTTGCCACACCACCCCTGGTTGGATCTCGCATCACATGGATGTCACACGGATTGTGCTTAAGCAGTGATGCGGTGAGCTGGTGAAGCGCCTGGGTATCACTTTTGATATCGCCGCTGATATCAATCCCTGCCTGTTGGCTCATGATGGTGATACCGTGATCTCCTATGGAACCGGAAATCAGGATCGCGTCACCTGGTTGAGCAAGGCTTCCCGAGATGGTGTGCCGGCGGGAGACCACACCAAGCCCGGTGGTATTGATAAAAATGCCATCTGCCTTCCCCCTGGGGACCACCTTGGTGTCGCCAGTGACAATGGACACCTGGGCCTGCTCTGTTGCCTTGGCAATGGATTGGATAATGCGTTCCAGCTGCTCCAGCGCAAACCCCTCTTCAATGATGAGTCCCAGGCTCAGGGCAATGGGTTTGGCACCTCGCATGGCAAGGTCGTTAATGGTACCATGAACAGCCAACTCGCCAATATTACCGCCTGGAAAAAAGAGCGGTGTGACCACGTAACTGTCGGTGGTCATGGCGATTCTGCCCTCATATTCATCGAGCACCGCGCAATCCTCCAACTCATGGAGGGCCGGGCTGGTTAAATATTTGAGGAACAGGTCGCTGATCAGGTTTTGGCTGGCCAGGCCACCACTGCCATGATCCAGAGTGACCGTTGTATTTGTTTGCATAGACTCTCGTACAAAGTTATTTTTTACCGCTGTAGCGATGGTAGGCAGCGCAGGTGCCTTCGCTGGAAACCATACAGGGCCCCACCGGATGCATGGGGGTGCAGCGGGTGCCATAGAGCGGACAATCTGGTGGTAAAACCAACCCTTTCAGGATTTCGCCACATTTGCACCCCTTAGGTTCCGCAACAGGTTTGGTGGTTATCGCAAAGGCCTGGATACCATCAAACTGCTGATACTGCTGCCTGAGCTGCAGACCGCTGCCAGGAAGGATCCCAAGCCCTCGCCATTCAGAATCCACCGGTTCAAACACCTGGTTAATGAGTTGCTTGGCCCGCTCATTGCCATGGTCGGTGACCGCTCTGGTGTAGCAGTTGTCCACTGTGGGGTTTTTTGCATTGAACTGGAGCACAATGCTCAGGATGCCAGCTAAAATATCAGATGGCTCAAAACCGGCAACCGCACAACTCAACCCATATTTCTCCACCAGGGGGTGATAGGCCGCTGCCCCGATAATGGCGCTGACATGACCTGGGCAGAGTAACCCGTCCACCTTAAGTTCAGGGTCAGACATGAGCAAGTCCAGCGGTCTGGGCATGGTTTTTCCTGCGCTGATGATAAAGAAATTGGTCAGGCCCAGCTTGTCGGCCTGAAGGATGGTGGCCGCAATGGTGGGCGCTGTGGTCTCAAACCCGATGGCTGGAAAGAGGACGTTTTTCTCTGGCTGTTTCACCGCCATCTGGAGCGCATCCATGGGTGAGTAGACAATCTCCACCTGAGCACCCTTGCTCCGCATTTGGGCAAGCGAGTGGCTGCTTCCAGGAACCCTGATCAGATCACCAAAGGTCGCCACAACCACGTCCGGTAACTCGGCGGCCTGAATAAAGGTATCGATATGGCTTGCAGGAGTAACACAGACCGGGCAGCCTGGACCTGAGAGCAAGGTGATACCTTCTGGCAGCAGGGAGCGGATGCCATGCCTGAAAATCGACATGGTGTGGGTTCCGCACACCTCCATGATCCGTACCGGTTCTGAGATACTTGTATGCAGCTTTTCGATCAGCGGAGCGGTAACCGTCCGGCTTCTGAACTCGTCAGCACATTTCATTCTGGTGGTCCGGGTAATCTGCCTTCCTGTTCCAGCCCTTCGGCCATCTGGCGCATCAACTCCAGGTTGGTTTTGGCTTCTTCTTCGGTCAGGGTATGGATGGCAAACCCTGCATGGATAATGACATAATCACCAACCACCGGCAGACGATCAGCCAGCTCAAGCCGAATCTCTTTTTTGATCCCATCGGTATCCACCAGAGCAACCAGCGGATCCAGGAAGTCATCTTCCTTGCCTTTTAATTCCACCACTTGCATGGGAATAGCTACGCACATATGGTTCTGTAATCCTTATTTTGCGGTAACTTCTCACGAACACTTCAGAGGTAAAGGATAACCCTGAAGTACAGAGCTGTGAGTACATACCTTTTGTTCAATAATTATGTTGCGCCTACTATGTAGGCCTGTCCTAAAGCGATGCCACCATCATTGACCGGGATGACTTGGCCACTATACACTTCAAATGTTTCTTTTCTCAGACACGCTGTCAGCAGTTCAAAAAGGACCCTGTTCTGTATGCAACCACCTGAGAGTGTCACCGTATTAAGGCCTGTTTCCTGCCGCAAACGCTTCAGCACAAACACCAGGCTGTTGACCAGCCACAGGTGAAAGCGATACGCAATGGTCGGGGTTGCCACCTCAGCGTTGATATCTGCCATGACCTGCTTGATCAACGGTGCTGTGGAGAGAATAAGGTGCTCAGCATCTGCAACCACTTCAACTTGGTAGCCTTCCAGAGCTTCCCTATGCTCACACAACGCAGCCTGATACTCCAGTTCCATGGCAGCCTGCCCCTCATAATGAGAAAAGAGACAGGTGCCAGTCAATGCAGCAAGGCCATCAAAAAGCCGGCCACAACTTGACGTCAGCGGGCTGTTGAACCCTTTTTCCAGGAGCTGCCCAATGACCTTTCGTTTTTCTGCTGCGATGGTTGTAAACCAGCTTGGTAGCTGCTCTTCAGCAATCCCTTGGGCAGCAAAATGCTTGTGCAACAAAGAAAAACCTGTGCGCCAGGGCTCTGCCACTGCCTGATCACCTCCAGGAAGCTGAAGATGCTCCAGATGGGCTTTACGCTGGTAGCTCTTCCTGTCAGCCACATAGATCTCTCCACCGAAAATGGTACTATCGTCACCATAACCGGTACCGTCAAGGATAATACTTAACACCGGATCCGTTATCCTGTGTTCAGCCAGTACTGCTGCGGTATGGGCGTGATGATGCTGGACGGCTACCTTTGCTGCATCAAGACCGGTTGCATAGCGGGTGGAGAAATAGTCTGGGTGACGGTCATGGGCCACAAGGGAAGGGGTGCATTCCAGTACGGTTTTCAGGTGATCGATGGACTCCCTGTAAAAATCATAGCATGCAGCCTGTGAGAGTTCACCAATGTGCTGGCCTAGGTAGGCTTCGTTATTACGGACGATGCAAAAGGTGTTTTTCATTTCAGCGCCACAGGCCAGGATGTCTTTGGTGGGCTCAAGCGGGATGGGAACCGGCGAATAACCACGTCCCCGTCTAAGCAGGCGCGTTGCGCCATCCATGACTCTGGTTACAGAATCATCCACCCTGGTAACAATGTCGCGGTTATGGAGGAGGAACAGGTCGGCAAGATGGCTGAGTCGTTTCAGAGCATCCTCATTATTGGTGCAGATGGGCTCACCTGCGGTGTTACCACTGGTCATGACCAGTACATCAGGACATTCCGGTTGCTCTAAAAGCAGGGCATGGAGCGGAGTATAGGGGAGCATGACACCTAGAACACCCAGGTTTGCTGCAAGGTTAGCGGCAAGGTCACTGGGGTCTTTTTTCGTGAGCAGCACGATGGGGTGCTGGGGTGAGCACAGGAGTTGTGCTTCCTGAGCTGAGATATGGCAATATTTTTTAGCGGTCTCAATATCCCTGGCCATAACAGCCAGCGGTTTGGCTGGGCGTTTCTTGCGTTTTCTTAACAGAGCTACACTGGCTTTACTGAAACCATCCACAGCCAGGTGGAAGCCACCCAACCCTTTAATCGCAACCACCTTGCCAGAGTGCAATGCCTTTGCAGCGGCATGGATACAGTTTTCAGTGGCTATTAGCTCGCCCTGATTATCATGCCAGCTCAGACTGGGGCCACAGACCGGGCAGGCATTGGGTTGGGCATGAAATCGCCGATCCAGTGGATTGTCATATTCGCGCTGGCAACGCCTGCACATGGGAAAGGTGCGCATGGACGTATTGGGGCGGTCGTAGGGTACGTGTTCAATGATGGAAAAACGAGGCCCGCAGTTGGTGCAGTTGGTGAACGGGTACTGGTAGCGTCGGTTGTTTTTGTCCCGAATCTCAGCTAGACACTCGTTGCAAACACAGAGATCAGGAGTGATTTGAACGGTTGCGCTATGCTGATGGCGGCTGGAAATGATGGTAAAGTCTGCAAAAGAGCGGAGTGGTTGCGACGCCACTGTAAGCGAGGCAATGGTGGCCACAGGAGGTGTATTGTTTTGCAAACGCTTTATAAACAACTCCAGCATCTCGCCGGGCGCTGTGGCTATAATACGTACGCCGTCATCAGAATTGGAAACCGTACCCGTAATACCCAGCTCCAGCGCTTCCCGGTACACAAACGGACGAAACCCAACTCCCTGGACAATACCGTTGATCGCTATGGTGATGGTTTGGGTGTTTTTTTCAAGTTGCATGGGCCAGGCAAACACCTGTATAGGGTTACTTCAGCGCTTCAGCCTCTTTGCGTATTGCAAGATACCTGGGCGAGTCCACAACACGCTGTTTTTCCAGCTCCTCAATTTCTTCCCGATCAAGATGGATAAGGCCACAGGCCGGGCAGGCCAGATCAATATTTTCAAGAGCAGCCCGTTTTTTTAACTCATCGGCAGTCATGTGCCCCACGTACCCACAGGCACAGCCAGGACATTCGGCCCGAATCGGCTTGGGTGGTTGTCTTTTTCGTTTCCGGTCAGCCATGTTTTCTATCCCTTTGTTGTGTTGCGCTCAGCTAGGCGGTCATGCATCTCATAAATGGCATCAACCAGCTTGTTGGGTTCGGTTGCAGATAACCAGGCCACCTGGAGCCGCTCTTTTTCGTAACCCATGTCATCCATGACCTCCTGTATCATTTCAGAGCGGGTAAGCGCTTTCAGGTTACCGTCCTGGTAATGACAATCTCCCATGTTGCACCCGATAATCATCACCCCATCAGCCCCTTTTTCCAGTGCATGTAATACCATGTCTGGATGCACCATCCCCGAGCACATCACCCGGATAATCCGCACTGAGCAAGGATACTGGATACGCGATATCCCTGCCAGGTCTGCCGCAGCATAGGAGCACCAGGTACAACAGAACGCTATGATCTTCACCTGTTTATCCATGAACACGCTCAAGTTGTGTCCCATCTAGCGGAGTATCGTTTGGCTCAAGAGCCGCATCCACCTGGGCAAGCAGTTGGTAATAGGTGTACCCGGTAACAAAAACCCCCCGCTTGGGGCACACGCCCTGGCAGATGCCGCACCCCTTACACAGGGCACCGTCAATAGCCACCAGTTTCGGGGTGTCATCGGTTTTTGATAAAAATACCGGGGTGATGGCATCGTAGGGGCAGACATCCAGGCATAGCCCGCATCCATCGCAGGCTGTGGGGTCTACATGGGCGATGATAGCAGCGTGAGTGATGGTTTTCTGCGATAACAGTTTACCGGCTTTTGCTGCCGCAGCAAGGGCCTGGGAAATAGACTCTTCAAGCGGCTTTGGGAAGTGGGCCAGCCCGCAGACAAATATCCCATCTGTGTTAAACTCCACCGGGCGCAGCTTGGTATGGGCCTCCTGGAAAAAGCCATCCGCATTGAGCGGGAGCTTGTACAGCTGGGCCAGTTCCTGTGTTGCCGAGCTGGGCCGGGTGGCCGCAGCAAGGATCACCACATCTGCCTGGATCTCCACCTCGCGATGCAGCACATGGTCGTTGGTGGTAACAACCAATCCGTTTTTCTCCTCAGTGATAATCGGCTGGTCTGTGCGTCTATACTTGATGAAAATAATTCCCAACTCACGGGCCTGGTTATAAATCCGTTCACGTTGACCATAGGTTCTGATTTCACGATACAGAATGTAAATTCGTCTGCTCGGATTTTCCTGTTTGAGCCCAATGGCACTCTGGATAGAGTGGGTACAGCAGTGTTTAGAGCAATATGGTCGTTCTGGGGTGCGAGAGCCGACACACTGAATAAACACAAAGGACTTGCCATTAACCACTCGCATTTCGTTGTGCATGTGGAGCTTGTCAAATTCCATGGCTGTGACAACGTTCTGGAGCTTCCCATACTCAAATTCCTTGGGAATGTAGCGTCTGCCCCCAGTGGCTAAAACAGTGGCACCATGCGCAATGGTTTTTTTCCTCCCGGTGGCTGTTTTTATTGTGGAAGTAAACTGACCAGCCTGACCGCTTCCAGCCACTACTGTTGCCTTGAAATAGATGGTGATGTTGTGGTGAGCATGGATTTGGGCTGTCAGATTATCCACATAACTGGGGATATGTTCCCCATCCCAGGTCTGGAGTAAGTGGAGGGCATTACCACCCAGTATGGGTGATCTTTCCACCAGGTGGACCGTAAAACCCTGTTCAGCAAGGTTGAGGGCTGCTACCATACCGGCTACCCCGCCGCCTACAACAAGTGCTGCCGGGGTAACCGGGACAGAGGTTGAAAACACTGGTTCCTGTAATGCCACCTTGGCAACCGCCATCCGAATTAAATCTTTGGCTTTATGGGTGGCTTTTTGTGGCTCATGACGATGGACCCAGGCATCCTGGTTGCGGATATTTGCCATCTCCACCATGTACTCATTAACTCCTGCTGCGCGAAGGGTTTTGCGAAACAGTGGCTCATGGGTTTCCGGGCTGCAGGCTGCAATAACTATCCGGTTGAGCTGTTGCTCCTTTATTTGCCTGGTAATGTAGAGTTGATTGTCCTGGGCACAGGCAAACTGGTTTTGATCCACATAGCAAACATGACGAAGGGTTTGGGAAAAAGCAGCCAACTCATCCACATCCAGCACTTCAGCGATGTTAGAACCACAGTGGCAGATAAATACCCCAATGCGTATTTTGTCGTCTGTCACTCTTTTGGGGTGAGGCGATTGGTTGCCCTGGGTGAGCTGATTTCTCGCCTCACAGAGCAGCTCAGAGGCTGAAGCAGCCGCTGCCGAGCCCCCAATTACAGCGTTGGGAATATCCCGTGGTCCGTTAAAGGCACCGCAGGTGAAAATACCTTCCCTGCTTGATGAGACAGGGTGGAAAGGGGAGAGAGCGGCAAACCTGTCCGGAGTGATCTGGATACCGATTTTTTCTGCCAGTTGCAGGGCAGAGTCTGGCGTTTCCATGCCAACAGACAGTACAGCCAGGTCCACTTCCCGGTTCACCTGGCGGCCTTGCTCATTGGCATAATGGATGAGCAGTTTGCCCTGGGTATCCTTTGGCTGCACGCCATAAATTTGGGCCCGAATAAACTCGATGCCATATTCTGTTTGAGCCTTTACCAAGAGCAGGTCAAAGTCTTTGCCGTGGGTGCGGACATCGTTGTGGTAAATGGTAATCTCGGCATCAGGCTGTTTTTCCTTTAAAATAATCGCCTCTTTAATGGCAAACATACAGCAGATGGAGGAGCAGTATTCGTTGTGACAGCGGGTTTTATCCCGACTGCCAACACACTGGATAAAGGCTGCACTTGTGATCAGTCTTCCGTCAGAAGGCCGCCTCAAAGTTCCTGCTGTGGGGCCGGTGGCGGCCAGTAACCGTTCAAGCTGGAGCGAGGTAATCACATTGGGCAGGGTGCCAAATCCCCAGATATGATTCTTGCCAGGATTAAAGGGACGAAAGCCGGGGGCCAGGATGATTGCGCCGACTCGGAAGGTATGTTTTTCTGCCTGGTCATTAAAATGGATCGCATCAGCCGGGCAGACCTGCTGGCAGATGCCACACATGCTGGGATCATTTACGTGGAGACAGACTTCCTGGTCAATTTGATACTTCAGCGGAACAGCCTGGGGATAGGTGATGTAAATAGCTTTTCGCTTACTGAGGTTATCATTAAACGCATCGTCCACCTCAACCGGGCAGTGCTGAGTGCAGATACCACAGGCAATGCATTTATCCTGATCAACGTACCTGGGATATTTTTTGACCTGGACACTGAAGTTACCTGCTTCTCCTTCCACATCAAGGATCTTGCTGAGCACCAGGATTTCGATGTCGGGATGGCGTCCACATTCCACCAGCTTGGGAGCGATGATGCACATGGCACAGTCATTGGTCGGAAAGGTCTTGTCCAGCTGGGGCATGGCACCCCCAATGGCACCACTACGCTCCACCAGATAAACCTTGTACCCGGAATCAGCAAGGTCCAGAGCAGCCTGCATACCTGAGACACCGCCGCCAACCACCATTACTGCTCCAACTCGTGTTGTATTCTCCATCAGGTCGCTTGTCTGTGATTTTGGTTTATTTGGTTACACTGTTTCAGGTAAGACCAGGGCTTCTGCAACCAACTGCCATAGAAATTTTACCTCGATATCCAGGTCAAACTCACGGATTAAGGAGTGTTTCAGTTGATCTTTGCAGCTGTGGCAGGGAACGACTAACAGCTCTGCTTTTGCCTGTTGTACCTGACGGGCCTTTTCCCTGCCATGATAGATACGTTCTGCCGCATAAGGGGTTGCCAGGGATCCGCCACCGGCACCGCAGCAGTAATTGTCTCGCCTGTTCGGGGTCAGCTCAACCACTTCAGAGCAGCAGGATTGCATAATCTGCCTGCCTTCTGCAAAGTAGCCGTGACCAAATTGTTTGAGTGATTTCCTGCCATAATGGCAGGAGTCGTGTAGCGCGGCACGTTTGCTATGTGCTGTGGTGTCCAGGGTGATCTTGCTTGTATGCAGATATTCCACCAGCAAGTCAAACACGGTGTATATTTTGTATTTCTGCAGCACCTCAGGAAACCATTTTTCCAGCCCATAACGGGTTGCATAGTAGGCATGTCCACATTCCGGCAGGAGCAGTGCTTCACAATTGAGTCGCTCCAGGTTGTCCACGATACGCTCGACAATGGTTTTCAGGGCGGCCTCATCCCCTGAATAGAGTGCCCAGTTGACCCCATCCCAGTTTTCAGAGGGAATAGTCCACGATTCTCCAGCACAATAAAAGATGCGCCACCACCAGGTCATATCCTCCGGGCTAACGTAAGGCTCTTTTGAATTAACCGTGACCAGCAACCTGGCGCCACGGACATCCACCGGAGTTGTAAAACCTGGGCAGCTGGTTTTCGCAAGGTTTTCTCCAAGGGTGGTTAACAACTCCACAAAGTCTGCTTTTTGGATACCCAGGTTGTTTCCAGTTCTCAGTGAGGTCGTTATCCCTTTTTGTATGAGGTGCGGTATTTTGTGCGGTTTTCGCAGGGCTCGCAGGCGCTCCATGAGCAGCACGATATCGATGTTCATGGGACAGGACTCTTCACATCGGCCACAAAGTGTACATTTCCAGGGCCAGTCAGTCTCAAGAATGTCCTTACTCAGGCCAAGAGCTGCCATGCGCACAATTTTGCGCGGATCAAGACCATCCACGCCAGTTAAGGGGCAGGCACTGGCACAACTGCCGCAGGTGGTGCAGCTTTCAGTGGATATTGCCAGGTTGAGATCGCTGGTGAGGCTGAGTTGAACCTTGGGTGTGGCTTTTTCTGGCACAAAAGGGTGCTCTTGTGTGGGGCTTTCAGTCCGTTTAGCGCCATGCACCCTGGGTTTGCGGCTAAACTTTTCACACAATCTGAGGTAGTCATCTTCCTGGACAAGGTAACGGCGTCCCGGTGCTTTTTGTGCTGGCAGGGTGCCGGAGTTGATCCAGTTGCGGATGGTGTTTCGATGCACGCCGAATTCTTCGGCAAGCTCATTGACTTTGACTTCGTAGACCATGTAAGACAGATAACCTTATTATTACCAGGTACAAATAATTATGCTGATTTGTGCGAAATGTGCATGGGTAATCTATATCACACAAAATGGGCCGTTTTGGCAAGGCAAATCTGCATTACGGAGAAAATAGACGACCTCTATCTTGTTGGGATAATGTAATTTTTTTAGGTTTGGTTAACATGGTGCGTCGGCGGGGGTTAGGCAATAAATCCCGCCAGCCACATGGTCAGTGGCGGATAGAAACTGATGATCAACAAGCATGCCCTGGGCAGGGTGAAGTGGGGGGCGTAAAGGTGTGGGCAAAAAAAACAACTAAGGACAACAATGACGTGGTTCATTAGAGATGCCTGCCTGATGTGAAGTGATGGTCATCAAGGCGGCAGTTTTTCTCTCAGCCTCCCCCAATGGCCGGAAAAATTGCAACCTGATTGCCCTCTGCAACTGCTTGATCCAGCGTGCAGTGGCGGGAATTAATCATGGTCACACCTATTTCTTCAACATCAATGGATAATGTGTTTACAATATCTCGAACAGTGGTGCCTTCCTCAATATCCCATTCCTGGCGGATAAAGCGATTATCTCGGAAGTACGCGAAGAGTTTTACGGTAATTTTCATGGGCGTCAATGGAAAAAGTCAGGGACCTGCCCCCTTAAGAACAGGTCCCATTGCTGTAAAAGGTGTTAAACCAATAGACGATGCCTTGCTATTAGAAATCCCAGAAGGTATCGATCTCCTCGCCTGAGAAGTCCCAAACCACGTTGTGTGGAGCAATAGGCTCTGTTTCAAAAAACTCAGGCAGACGGTCATCCAGGTTGGTGAACCCGGCTTTCTGGTTGAACGTGCGTTCCGTCTTGAGGATGTATTGCCCAAGGCTCACAACATCATCAGCGGTCAGGGCAATGCCAAAACGGGCGTTGAGCATGTCAATAAGAGCTGGCAGGCAGTTTTCGTCATCAAGGGCTGCAAAGGCGATGAATAAACACATCCCAGTGGAGTCGATGGCAGCTGTGGCAATCTGCAGGTTACGGGAAAGCTCAACCTGCCCTTCATGGGACAGCGGATCAACAGAACCACCTACACCAAGGATGTTGGTGGCAATGGTATAGCCCATGGTGTGGTCAGCGCCTTGGGTGGAAGTGGCATAGGTGATACCAATACCCTTGATCGCACGTGGGTCATAAGCAGGGATCGCCTGATTTTTAACCACAGGAACGCGGGTAACACCAAAAGCGCGGCCAACAGAGCCAGCGCCATTACCGATAATGCGTCCCAATGGGGTGCCCTTGGCAATTTCTTCGCGCAGAATACGGCAGATGCCAGCACCGTCACCAAATTCCAGTACGCCAGCTTCCATGGCAACACCAAAGGCCACCGGAATTTCAATGGAATCCAGTCCAATGTCATCCATGAGGTTGTCTGCTTCAGCAAGATAGTCCAGGTCATCCACACAGCAGTCAGCACCCAGCGCCCAGATGGACTCATACTCAAAACCAGAGGTGCGGTATTGCTTGTCAGGTCCGTTGAACACCTGGGAGCACTTGATCACACAACCAGGGTGGCAGTTATGGGAAGGCTTGCCACCGCGCTCTACAATGGTGTCATACATGGTTTCACCGGAGATCTTCTCATGGCCTTCAAATTGGCCCTGGGTGAAGTTTTTTGTGGGCATCCCACCGGCTTCGTTGATGATGTTCACCAGCACGTTGGTACCATATTGTCCCAGAGCCTGGCTGATGGGGTTATCCACCAGAGCCTTAATAAATTTACGGTTAGCGGTTTTGAATGCTTCAGGATCGGCGATTTCCACCCTACGGTTGGTTTCAGCAATCGAGATGAATTTGATCTTCTTGGAGCCCATTACCGCACCGAGACCACCTCGGCCATTGGAGCGCATTTTGGAATCCGGATCTTTGACAGAGATATTAGCCGCAGTCATTTTCATTTCACCGGCAGTACCAATGGTGATAACACCAGTCTTCTTGGTAAAGCGACTTTCCACAGCGTCAACAACCGCAAAGTTGCCTTTGCCCACCAGTTCGGCTTCTTCGGTAATCACAATACCGTCATCATCCAGGTGGAGGTTGTACCACTTATCTTCAGCAGGCTGCCCTTCGATGATGATGGCTTTTACCCCAAGGCGTGCCAGCATCTGGGCAGAGGTTCCACCGGCATTGGCTTCCTTGATGGTTCCGGTGAGCGGACTCTTGGCACCAATGGATAGACGGCCAGAGTTAGCTGCGTTGGTTCCTGAAAGCAGGCCAGGAGCAATAACGAGCTTGTTTTTTGATCCCAGCGGGTGACAGGTCGGCTCAACTTCAGCTGCCACAATGGTGGAGGTTAATCCACGTCCACCATACCCAGCCCACTCTCCAGGCACATCTTCCACAGATGTACTCAGGTTGGACATATTTACGCGATAAATCTTATCTGCCATAATTTCCTCCAAATACTAAAAAAATGAGTGTGTACCCGATTACTCGGTACTGTTTATAGTGTACGCGTCGCTACAAATTGTATTTAATTCTCGCTGCCCAACACCTTGGTGGTGATCATTTGTTTGGTGAGATGGTCAGGCTCCGGGGGCTTCCAGCTGATAAACTGTTCAGTAACACGCATGAAAGCGCCATTATCCTGCTTGCATTTGTCGCAGATGGATTCGGCACTGTCGCGGTACATCATTATCTCACTTGCTGGTTCACCTTCTTTACTCACCGCAGCCATCTTCCTGCACCCGCAGTCCAGGCGTATAACTGCTACCCCTATGGCTTTTGGGCTCCCGTCAAGGATTGCTGCAACCATGGCCTGCTCACCTTGTTCAGGGTTATGCTGGCGTTTTTTTTTGTGTGTTTTTTTTACCATTTGTTTGTCTGTTTCCTTTGGTTATTTTTTGTCAGCTTATTCCGTTTTGCTTAGTTGAGCAATGGGAAAATAGGCAGATATGCAAAACGATATCTGGGTACACGTAGAATGCACCATGTATATTCCGCTTTTGGTAATTATGCTCCTTAAAAAGTGTGATGAATTAAGCGTGTTTGTCTTGACAAAGTCATACCTGTCAGGTAGAGGGAAATCACTTTTTATAAGTAAACCTTGGTTGACAAGGTTTTGTGACCATTGTCGCGCTTGCGTGACATTTTTATTTTTTTTGGGAGGTTGTCATTATGTGGGAAGTAGTTGTAGAAAAAGAGAAGTGTGTTGGCGATGAAGAATGTGTAGCAGCATGTCCTGCGCAGGTATTTGATATGGTAGACGGCAAAGCTGAGCCTGTGGAAGCTGATGAATGCCTTGGTTGTGAAACCTGTGTAGAAGTTTGTCCAGAAGATGCTATCACTGTAACTGAAATATAAGTTACCGGTTTTTAGAGAGTGTGTTTGATAAGCCCATCCCTCACGGGGTGGGCTTATCCTGTTTTAAGGGACGTGTTGTGAACCCAGGCGTAGCAAGTTTCTTAACTACGTATAGAGAATTGAGTTGTTTAAATCCGGTGTAAACAGGCTGGTTCATCTTTTTGCAGCCCCTTTTTTATGGGCCTCCGTCGGGGCTATGCTTATTGTTCGCGGCATTGCCATGATGACAGGGAGTTCCGTCTTTCTTTTTCTTCTTGTTGGTTTTACTCTAGGGACGTTAAAGTCCGCTCTGGTACTTGATAAGGCTGTGGTTAAATCTGTTAAGCGGATTATCTCCTTACAGGATAGGACCGGTCTTGGGGCTGTTTTTTCAAAGAGAACATGGATACTTGTGTGCTGCATGATGGGCATGGGAGTGTTGATTCGGTTAATTTTTGATCCCAACCCACTTTTAGGGAGCTGCTACCTGGCTATCGGCTGGGCATTACTTTTTTCAAGCCGTCATGGCTGGCTCGCCTGGTTGCGCGAAATACAAGCATGATAGTAACCAATTGCGGGATCTGTACTTCAGCGTTATCCTGTACTCCTGATGTGGAGCTGGTTCTGGGTGCTTTGGATTTGTGCAACCACTTTTGTCGCTATACAAGAGTATGCGGGAATGCGTCATCGTGCAAAGATGAAATACCTGTGATCAGGTAGACTGAGGTACTCATCAGGGAAAGCGGGCACCTGTCGCGGGGCGGGTTTCTATGAATGTGACCATGGTGGATGTATCGGATATTGGCGGAGTTCAGGCTGGTGACGAAACCGTGCTGCCTGGACAGCAGAATCAGGAAGTGATGAGCGCAGATGAACTGCCCGGATGGACGGGAACCATCAGCGACGAAGTGCTCTGTTGAGTTGGGCAGATGAATGACAGGGTGTTCGTTGATCAAGAAGTTGTAACAGAGAAAAAATGATTAAGTCACAAGTTAAAGCCGTTGTTGATCACTGTTTTGAAAAAGGAATAGAAGCTTCCCTGTGGAGCGAAAAAATCCGGAATAGGTACAGTGTTGAGGTGCCCAAGCACAAGGGGCAGGGTGATTTTGCCACCAACTTTGCCATGGTTGCCGCAGGGATTGAAAAGAAAAATCCACGGGAGATAGCCACCGCCTTTGTTGCGCTTGCTGCAGAAGAGTTGGGTGTTATTGAAAAGCTTGAAATTGCTGGGCCAGGGTTCATTAATATTTTTCTGAACCAGTCTGTCTGGTCAACGATTTTACCTGCCATTAAAGAGCAGGGAGAGACCTTTGGGTCCAGTAAAACAGGCAAAGGCAAAAAGGTGCTGGTGGAATTTGTCAGCGCCAATCCAACCGGGCCGCTTTCAGTAGGGCATGCCCGCAATGCCATCATTGGTGATTCCATAGCACGGCTGCTTGAATCAGCCGGATATGAAGTAGACCGGGAGTATTATTTTAATGATGCAGGCCGCCAGATGCGTGTCCTTGGGGAGTCTACCAAAGCAAGGTATCTGGAACGACTGGGGCTGCCCAATGTATTTCCTGAAGATGGCTATCTGGGTGATTACATTGGAGATATTGCCCAAGCCATGATCGACGAGTCCGGTGACAGCTTAACAAATGCAGAGGTTACGTTATTTAAAGAGCAGGCAAAAGAGGCCATCTTTAACGATATCGACGCAACTCTTCAACGGATCGGCATTCAGTTTGACAGCTACTTTAACGAGCATACTTTGTATGAAAACGGTATGATCGATGATGTGGTTGCCACGTTTAAGGAAAAAGACCTGGCCTATGAAAAGGATGGGGCTTTGTGGTTTAAGACCACAGCGTTTGGACAGAAGCAAGACCGGGTGATCATCAAAAATACTGGTGAGCCTACCTACCGCCTCCCGGACATCGCCTACCACCGGGAAAAATTTAAGCGCGGCTATGACTGGATGATCGATGTGTTTGGTGCTGATCATATTGCCACTGTTCCTGACGTGATGGCCGGGGTTCGTGCGCTGGATTATGATGATTCCTTGATAACGGTTATCCTGTATCAGTTTGTGACATTGCTTAGAAGTGGTAAACAGGTGAAAATGTCCACCCGTAAAGCCACCTTTGTCACCGTGGATGAGCTGGTTGATGAGGTGGGCACCGATGCTCTGCGTTTTTTCTTTTTAATGCGCAAGGCAGACAGCCAACTGGAGTTTGATCTGGATTTGGCTACGGAACAGAGTAAGGAAAATCCTGTCTACTATGTTCAGTACGCCCATGCCCGTTTGTGCAGCATTGAGCGGCTGGCAAAGGAACAAGGGATTGAAAACCGTTGTGATGAATCCGTTGATGTAAGCCTGCTTAAAACCCCTGAAGAAGACAAGCTGTTGAAGACCATGGCTGACTATCCGCAGCTGGTGGCAGGAGCTGCTGCAGACCTGGCACCTCACCGGCTCATTTTTTACCTGATGAAACTGGCTGGACAGTTCCACAGTTTCTATTTTGAGCACAAGGTGCTCACCGATGATGCGGAGCAGACCCAGGCAAGATTATTTCTGTGTCACTGTTTGAAGATCGTTTTACGCAACGGACTGACCCTGGCAGGCTTAACCAGTCCTGAGCGGATGTAATCTGCAAGCACAATGGATTTATGGCTCGAAAAACAACCGCAAAAACGACCCGCAGGAAAACCACTAAAACTGCAAAGCGATTTCAGTTTCAGTTAGGCTGGTCTGGACTTTTTGGGGTGACAGTGGTCACTTTCTGCTTATTTTTGTGGATGTTTATGCTTGGAGTATGGGCAGGGCAGACCATTTTGCTGCCGCCAAAAGGTGGTAGGCAGATAAATACAATGGCCTCCAAACTTCGTCCTGCTCAGCTTCCCCAGCCTGAGCAGCAGGAAACACTGCCTGCCATTCGTCCAGCAGGGAAAAAGGTGCCGTTGAGCAAGTAATGGCTTTTGTTTCCTACAGTAACAAAAAACATTTACATCTCTGGCCTTTTACGAAAGAATAGATGCAGCCATAATGGAAAAGAATACTCCTGAAATACTCCAGGGTCGGATTCGACCAGCACGAATGGGGGATGTGCGAGCGATTCATAAATTGCTGATGATATTTGCAAATCGTGACCTGATGTTGCCTAAATCTATCAGTGCCTTGTACGATCACCTCCGTGATTTTGTTGTTTATGAAGAGCAGGGGGAGATACAAGGCATCTGTTCCCTTCATATTTGCTGGGATGATCTGGCCGAGGTACGTTCACTTGCAGTAGCAGAGGAAAAGCAGGGGGCCGGCATTGGCAGACAGCTGGTGCAGTCGTGTCTTGACGAGGCCAGGAGCCTTGAGATTAAACAGATTTTTGTGCTCACCTATCGGGCTGATTTTTTTAAAAGTTTAGGGTTTGTTGATAAGGATAAGCAGGAGCTCCCCCATAAAATTTGGAGTGATTGTGTTCACTGTTCAAAGTTTCCGGACTGCGACGAGGAAGCATTAATCTACTCCTCCCCAACGCACCCTTATTAGACGTACGTTTCTTTCATTTATTCTTGATTCACGTTGTACGAAGCAGCAGCTTCGGTACTGGAGATTTTTATGCTGGGTAAAGCACTTACCAAAGTTTTTGGCAGTAAGAATGATCGCATCATCAAGCAGTTACGAAAAACGATCAATCACATCAATGACCTGGAAGCAACGGTCGAGCCTCTAAGCGATGAAGAGTTAGCGGCAAAAACCGACGAGTTTAAACAGCGGTATGCTGAAGGGGAAACCCTGGATCAACTCCTGCCGGAAGCTTTTGCCGTGGTTCGGGAAGCTGCCAAGCGGGTGCTGGGAGAGCGTCATTACGATGTGCAGCTCATAGGAGGCATGGTGCTCCATTCCGGTAAGATTGCCGAAATGAAAACCGGTGAAGGGAAAACCCTCACCTCTACGGCTCCTGTGTACCTCAATGCGCTCACTGGCAAGGGCGTCCACGTGGTAACCGTCAACGATTATCTGGCGCGCCGCGATGTGGAGTGGATGGGTCAGGTCTATCGTTTTCTTGGTTTGACCACCGGTGCAATCCTGCACGAAATGAATGATGCAGAGCGTCGCCAGGCCTATGCTGCTGATGTTACCTACGGAACCAACAATGAATTTGGTTTTGACTATCTGCGTGATAACATGAAGTTTGATAGCAGTGACTACTGTCAGCGCGGATTTAACTATGCCATCGTGGATGAGGTGGACTCCATCCTGATTGATGAGGCGCGGACCCCGCTGATCATCTCTGGCCCTGCTGAACAGAGCACGGATAATTACCTTAAGGTGGATCGCATGATGCGCCACTTCAAGGAAGAGGAACATTACACCAAGGACGAAAAATCCCGCCAGATCATGCTCACCGATGAAGGGGTAGCGCTTGGTGAAGAACTCTTAGGGCTTGAGAATCTCTATGACCCTAATAACATCAACCATCTCCATCACATCAACCAGGCATTGAAGGCCCATTTTGTGTTCCAGCGCGATGTGGATTACATTGTCAAAAACGGCCAGGTGGTTATTGTTGATGAGTTCACTGGCCGCACCATGGAAGGCCGCCGCTACTCAGATGGGCTGCACCAGGCCCTGGAAGCAAAAGAGGGGGTCAAGATTGAAAAGGAAAACCAGACCCTGGCCTCAGTCACCTTTCAGAACTACTTCCGGATGTACGACAAGCTGGCTGGGATGACCGGTACAGCAGATACCGAAGCACCTGAGTTTAAAAAGATTTATGATCTTGATGTCGTCATCATTCCTACTCACATGACCATGGTGCGTGATGATTTTCCTGATGTTATCTATAAAAACCAGGACGCCAAATACCGTAACATTGTGCGCGAGATCAAGGAACTTCACCAAAAGGGCCAACCCATTCTGGTGGGGACCATTTCCATTGATATTTCTGAAAAAATTTCCAAGCTCCTGAAAAAGGAAAACATTCCCCATGAAGTGCTCAACGCCAAGCAGCATGAGCGCGAGGCAGAGATTATTGCCGAAGCAGGGCATAAGGGGAAGGTTACCATTGCCACCAACATGGCTGGACGTGGTACGGATATCAAGCTCGGTGAAGGGGTACGCCAGCTTGGCGGATTGCACATTCTAGGGACCAGCAGGCATGAGAGTCGCCGGATCGATAACCAGTTGCGTGGTCGTTCCGGTCGTCAGGGTGACCCAGGTTCTTCACGTTTTTTCCTCTCTTTGGAAGATGACCTGCTGCGCATTTTCGGCTCTGGCAGACTGGGCGGTATTATGGATAAGCTGGGCATGGAGGATGATGAACCCATCGAACATTCCATGGTTTCCAAGGCCATTGAAAATGCCCAGCGCAAGGTGGAAGGGCATAACTTTGATATCCGTAAGCACCTGCTAGAATATGATGATGTCATGAACAAGCAGCGTGAAATCATCTATAAACAGCGTCGCGAAGTGCTGGAGAGCGAAGATGTTCAGGACATTGTTCAGGATATGGTTGCAGATTTGGTTGAAGAGGTGTGTGCACCAACCGCTGTGGATCGTACCCCTTCAGAAGATTGGGACTGGGAAGCGTTTGACGAGCGGGTAGGCCAGTTCTTCAATAATCAGGTTGCATGGGATGAGCATGACAAGGTTGACCTGGATCGGCAGATGCTTGTTGATAAGCTCACCGAGTCAGTAGGGCAGTGGTATAAGGAACAGGAGGAACGCAATGGTGTTGAGCAGATGCGCCAAATTGAACGCATGGTGCTGCTCCAGATGGTGGATACCCTATGGAAGGATCATCTGCTCCAGATGGATCACCTCAAAGAGGGGATTGGACTCCGCGGTTATGGACAAAAAAATCCTCTGAACGAGTACAAGCGTGAAGGATTCAATTTATTCTCTGCCATGATTGAGGCGGTCAAGCTCCAGACCGTTTCAACACTCATGCGGATTCAGATTGTGCAGAATGAGGATCTGGAGCGCATTGAAGAGGAGCGTCGCCTCCAGCGCGAAAAAGAGCTGGAAGAAGCCAAACAGGCGCTGAAGTCCAAGGCAGAGAACAACAGGCCCCAGCAGCGAAGAGAGGAAAAGATTGGCCGTAATGCCCCTTGTCCGTGTGGTTCAGGAAAGAAATATAAGAAATGCTGCGGCAGGGCAGTGTAAGGACGCCTTAAGAAGGTCGAACCTGTCTATTCTCCACAATCTTTAAAAAGTCAGTGTGCCTTGGGGCACACTGACTTTTTTCGTTATGCTTTACTGCTTACTCCAGCCTCGCCGTAAGATACCAAAAAGCTTTTCCGAAAGATGGTGCAATAAAAAAGGGGAAAAGAACCTCGCCTCCCCAGGAGGCAAGAGGTATTCTACTCCCCTTTCAGTGGTAAACCCAATACCACCCTTTAGAGGGTGGTATTGGGTTACGTAAAGTGTTTTGATTACTGCAGTCAACTCCAAAATGGGCGTTCTTGGTCTCTTGATCTGCAGTTACCGTGTTACCAGCACGTTCTTTTGTTGGGTTATTTTTTCTTGAGTTTCTTAATGGCCAGGGAAATACTGACTCCCAAGCGTTCAATGGCCTTTGCTATTAGTCCGATTTCATCATTGCGCTCTGTTCCATCAATTGTAACATTAAGTTCGCCGAGGCTGATTTTGTCAGCAGATTCAGTCAGCTTTACCAGGGGCTTGAGTAACATTTGATTCAGAGTCAGGTACAAAGCAAATGAGGTCACAAAGGTACCTGCCAAGGTTAAAATAAGGGCAAGGAGCTTAAACGTATCTGTTTCTTCCATAACCTTTTCCGGGTCAATGGCAACGCCTATCATTAAAGGTGTATTTCTTTTCTTCAGCTTGAGTGGTGTAAATTTGAGGAGTACATCTTTTCCTTTTTCCGTTGTTTCTATGAACTCTGCAGTTGTTTTGGGTGCGTCTATCGCAAAGACAGTATTGATGTCCTTACCGTTCACCGTGGTATCGGGATGGCTGATAATAGTTCCGTCCTTGTCAAGAAGGAAGGCGTATCCTTTCTGGTTAAAATCGACCTCATTGATAACATCGGCAATGGTCTGCAACTCGATATCACCGCCGAAAGATCCCAGAAAAAAACCCTGGTCTTCAATTTTTGCCACGGCAGAAATCAGAAGGCGACCTGTTGCGGAATCATTATATGGCGGGGTAAACACCGCTTCTTCGGCAGCTTTTGCCTGGGTATACCAGGCCCGTTTACGTCCATCCCACGTTGCACCTGGATTCCAGCTCGGAGTGTTTGAAATGGGCTTTCCATCTTCTTCAAGAGCACCAAAAATGAGTACAAACTGCTCTTTAAGAAGAGGGTTGTCCATCACGTTTTGCAACTGCATCATGCTGTAGTTTTCAGAGATAGCATATGCCATCATGTCAATAATGACCAACTTCTCATCAAGCCATTCGGCAGCATATTTAGCCACGGCTTTTGATGTCTCGGTAACGTTATTGAGCCAGGTTGAATAAAGCGAGTCACGTACGATTTTGTACTGGATAGCGCTTAGGGCGATAAAAAAAGTGAGAATAATCGCCATGGCTATAAGCGGCACTTTCGTTGTAATTTTCATTTCAATCCTCCATGAATTGACGCCTTAGTAAGTGACCACCGATACAATCGGTGACTTGAAGTTGTGAACCGCTTAAAGCGGTATGTTGCGTTGTTAATGAGAAATGGTGGCTAAAAAAAGCAACCTTGAAAGGCTAAGGACTATTTTTTGCTCAGATTATCTTGTTAAAACTGCGATACTCTCTAAGAGCTTTCAGCTGAAATATGTAATTATTTCAGGAAGAACGGTTTTAACTGTTATTCAAAAAACGGGTTGTGATCGGTAACCGCAATATCTTAGGTCACTGAGAAACTTGAGTTGATGGAACCGCCGTTTGATTGCAATCAGTTTTCCCTGTTAGAGCCACTCAAAATCCGTCTCATAAAAAAATTATATATTTGAGAAAGACCCAATGTCAAGACGGTGGGAGATAAGAACATGATGGTAAAACAGTGACCGGACACATATTCTTGGCGTACCTGTTCAGCCGCGCCCCACCTGAGCCTAATCAGATGGAGCACTCCTGAACAGGTACATCTCACGGTAGGGGGGGACGTTTTCCATGTATGCTGAAGAGTTCTTCATTGGCTTGACAAAAACAAGGATCTGTTTACAATGAAAATATGCAGTATAACTACTGGTTATTATACTGTTTGTTTGGTTAAATAAGGGTGCTGATACCCCTTGATATTTCAAAAATATAGCTTGAAAAAGTATATCTTTCGTTGTCCCTGGAGTTCCCTGGTTGTATCCTTTCTGTTGTTAAACCATGAGCAGATTTTCAATATGTGGCAGGAGCTGCAGCGATCTATATTTGTATAAGAGGAGCATATGATTCAAATTAATGGATTAAGCCGTCATTATGGCGAGTTTAAGGCGGTTAATGATGTCTCTTTTGAGATTAAGCAAAAAGAGGTTGTCGGATTGCTCGGTCATAATGGTGCCGGGAAAACAACCATTATGAAAATGCTTACCGGTTATCTGGAGCCGACCTCCGGGAGCATAACTGTTGGCGAGATGAAGGTAGGAGAAAAGACCGCTGCCATCCAGAAGCGGATCGGTTACCTGCCGGAAAACTGCCCTCTGTGGCCGGAGATGACCGTTATAGATTACCTGGAATACCAGGCAACCCTGCATGGGATAAGTGCTTCAGCCCAACTGCAGTCAGTGGCCCGCGCCATTGGAAGAACTGGATTAACTGAAAAAGCAGATCAACTCATCGGTACCTTGTCTCGGGGGTATCGCCAGCGGGTTGGGGTGGCCCAGGCTATCCTGCATGATCCGGACATCATTATTTTAGATGAACCGACCAACGGGCTTGATCCGGTGCAGATCACCCAGATGCGGAAACTGATCAGGGAGCTAGCGGAAAATGCAACCATCATCCTTTCCACCCACATCCTCCAGGAGGTTCAGGCCGTATGTGACCGCGTGTTGATCATGCATGCTGGTCAGATTGCTGTGGATTCCCAGCTCAAGGAACTGCAAACCGGACAGCACCTCACCGTTACCGTAAATACTCCTGGGGCAGCATCGTATCTGAACACTATCGAAGGGATAACCAAACCTGTGGGAGAACCTGTGGAGGAAGGTGGGCATTACCTGTACACCGTACAGGCAGCAAACGACCTTGCTCCTGCTATTGCCCGGGCTGTGGTGGAAGCTGGCGATCAGTTGTACGGACTGCAGCAGGAAATGCACACCCTGGAAACTGTTTTTGCCCAGGTAAATGTTGCGGGAACCATGGAAACCAGGGAGGCTGCTCATGCTTAAGATATTCAAGGTCTGCTTCAAAGAGTTTAACAGCTTTTTTTCCACCCCGGCTGCCTGGTTGTTTTTGGGGGCCTTTCTCTTGGTTAATTTGTTCACCTTTTTCTGGGGTGAAGCTTTTTTTGCCCGCAACATAGCAGACATGAAACCGCTGTTTAAGTGGATGCCGGTGCTGCTTATCTTTTTGGTGGCAGCGCTCACCATGCGCTCCTGGTCAGAAGAGCGACGGGCTGGAACCTTGGAGAGTTTGTTGACCAGCCCGGTGAGCCCTGTGCAACTGGTGCTGGGGAAGTTTTTTGCTGCCTTTGGGTTGGTGTTTGTGGCGCTGCTCTTAACTGTGCCACTTGCCATTACCGTCTTTCTGCTTGGCCCGCTTGATTGGGGACCAGTGATTGGCGGCTATGTTGCCTCCCTGTTTCTTGCAGCTGCCTACATCGCCATCGGGCTCAACATGAGTAGCCGTACCGACAACCCTATTGTGGCGTTGATTCTTACCGTTGCTGTGGCAGGATTTTTCTACCTCATTGGATCTCCGCTGCTTACCACCTTGTTTGGCCATAGTGTCGGTGGATTCATGGAGCTTTTGGGAACAGGTTCCCGCTTTGATGCCATCACTCGAGGTGTACTGGATGTGCGGGATATCTGCTACTATCTGTCCCTGGTTGGCATTTTTTTAAGCCTCAACCTGTACAGTTTAGAGCGTATTCGCTGGGCTGGAAATGTTGCCCAGCCAAACCACAAACGGGTGACCATCCTCACTGTACTTGCGGTGCTCAATTGTATCCTGGTCAACATCTGGCTGCATCCCATTGGTTGGGTACGGATGGATTTGACCCAAGGCAAGATGTACTCACTGTCAGATACGACCAAAAAGTATCTCGAACTGGTACAAGAACCCTTGCTGATTCGCGGCTATTTTTCTGAAAAGAGCCATCCTTTACTGGAACCCCTGGTACCGCAGATCAAGGATTTGCTTAAAGAATACCAGGTGGCCGGAGGGGATAAAGTGCGGGTGGAATTTGTTGATCCACATACCGATCAAACCCTTGAGCAGGAAGCAGCGGAAAAATTTAATATCCGTCCGGTTCCTTTCCGGATGGCCAGCCGTTACGAGGCTGGAGTGGTCAACTCCTACTTTAACCTGGCCATTGTCTATGGTGATCAGTTTGAAACCCTGTCTTTTGATGACCTTATTGACGTCAAGGCCCAGGGCACAGGAGAGCCCGAGGTACTGCTGAAAAATCCAGAATATGCCATCACTTCCAGCCTGCGTAAGGTGTCCAGCGCTTACCGTTCCGGCGGGAATGTGTTTGCTCACCTGCAGCAACCGCTCACCTTTCATGGCTATATCTCTGCTGATCAGCAACTCCCGGAGGTGCTGGTTGAACTTAAAATACAACTGATTGACATCCTTGAAGAACTCAAGCAGCAAAGCGGAGATAAACTCAGCGTCTCCATCCAGGATCCTGATGCCAACGGCGGACAGCTTGGAACCCAGCTCAACGAGCAGTATGGCTATGAACCGCAGATTGCAAGTCTGTTTGATCCGAAGCCCTTCTGGTTTTACATGCAGCTGCAGGGAGCAGGGGAGACGGTTCAGGTACCCCTGCCAGGTGAACTCAACCGGGAGGATCTGAAGCGCTCCATTGAATCAGCTGTGCAGCGTATGGCACCGGGGTATCTTAAGACCATTGCCCTGGTAACCCCGCCCGCTCCCCAGCAGAATCCCTACATGCCAGTTCAACCGGGTAAACGGTATGGGGCGCTGCGTGAGATGCTGGCTGAAAATGTACGAGTGAAAGATACAGACCTCAAAGAAGGGCAGGTACCCGCTGATGCCGACCTGCTGCTTCTGCTGGGGCCGGAAAATCTGGATGAAAACCAACTTTTTGCTCTGGATCAGTTCCTTATGCAGGGTGGCACAGTGGTGGCTGCAACCTCTGCCTATGACGTAAGTATAACCAATACCTTGCAGGCAAAACCTCATCATTCCGGGTTGGAAGAGTGGTTGCTCCACAATGGGTTGACCATTGAAAAGTCCATGGTGCTTGATCCGCAGAATGCCTCCCTGCCTGTCCCTGTACAACGACAAATCGGCCCTTTAACGGTAAACGAGATCCAGATGATGCCTTATCCCCATTTTCCAGATATTCGGGGGGCCGGGATGAACGCTGACAATCCCGTTACCGCAAACCTTGGTCAGTTAACGTTGAACTGGGCTTCGCCGCTGCTTGTTGATAAGGAAAAAAATCACAACAGGAAGGTCGAAGAGCTGCTCCATTCGTCCCCCAAAACCTGGACATCTGATGTCTTGAACATCCTGCCGGATTATGACCGCTATCCAGACTCTGGCTTTTCCAGAAGCGATGCCGAGTCCTCAGAGCTTTTAGCTGTTGCTGTGTCCGGTGGGTTCACTTCTTTTTTTGAGGGAAAACAATCACCTTTACTGTCAAAAAAAGATGAATCACAGCCGCTTCAAGCAGAGCTGCAAGGAGCAGAAGAACGTGAAGAAGAAACCAAAGAAGAGCCGCAAATAAGCGGTGTTATTAAACGCTCTTCCGACTCTGCCCGCCTTATCCTGATCAGCTCTAACAGCTTTGCAAGCGACAAGGTGATCAGCCTGATGTCACAAGGTTCAGGAACACCGTATCTGAAAGGGGTGGATTTTCTCCAAAACGCCATAGACTGGTCGTTGGATGATCAGGGACTCATGTCCATTCGATCCAGGGCCCAGTTTGCCCGGATGTTGGTACCCATGGGGCAATCAGCCAAGCTGTTTTGGGAATACCTGAATTACGGCCTGGCGCTGGCCGGACTTGGCCTTGTCTGGGGATGGCGAAGCTGGGGGCGTAAACGCAGACAACGCCACTATGCACAGGTTTTAGCGGAGGTGTAAGATGAAAAAGAAAAAAAGTATACTGTTACTGGGCGTCCTTGCAGCAGCACAGCTGGTTCTGGTTGGTGTGAACTGGAAGGATAACCGGCCGCTGGTTTCCAAGGTAGAACGGAGCGAGCTGTTGAGCTTTGAGCGGCAGCATATTGATGGACTGACGATTTTTGGTGATGGTCAAAAGCTGTCTTTGTCTAAAACAGAAAATGGCTGGCAGACCGCAGCTGGTTTCCCAGCAGATAAGCATAAAATTGATGGGTTATTGCTGCGGCTAAAGGATCTCCAGTTTGGAATGCCGGTTGCCACCAGTGCTGAAGCACTCAAGCGCTTTAAGGTTGCTGAGGATACGTACAATCGCAGGCTCCAACTTAAAGCAGCTGATACCATCATAGCGGATTTTTACCTGGGAACAGGAGCTGGTGCGCGCCACAGCCATGCTCGCAGAGCTGATCAGGATGCGGTCTATGCTGTGGCCTTGGGGAACTATGATGTGCCGGTTGCTGTTGATGAATGGCAGGATAAAACTCTCCTCCAGTTCAGAGAAGATGAGGTGACGGGGCTCACCTCAGGAGATGTCCAGGTCAAGCGGGTAGTCATCCCTGCAGAGGGAGAGGAAAAGGAGATGGTACGCTGGAAATCAGTGAATCCTCAAGCAGCAAACCTGATGGAAGAACAGGTACAATCCTGTGTGTCTGCTCTTGCAGGAATCTCCATTGGTAAGGTGCTTGGAAAAACACCTCCGGAAATTGATGAGAAAGGGGCGCAGCTGGGCCTTGAACTGTCCATGAAAGAGAGTGCGAGAACGTACCAGTTCAATAAGTTACAAGACGGGAAAGAGTTTCTGCTCAAGGTTGCTGACTTTGATGAATACTTTCAGCTTGAAAGCTATGTGGTTGATCCCATCCTTAAACAATGCGTTGGAGCACAATGGATAGTAACGGAAGAGACGCCAGAAGTTGGCAGCGAAGAACAACCCCAAACTCCAGCTCAGGTAAGTGAGCAGCCTGCAGTAGATTAGGGCGTTGACTCAAAACAAAAAGGCGGAGAGCAAGCACTTCTCCGCCTTTTTGTCTTTTTCTGGAAAATACGATGTGACGCCTGGCCCCTCAGCTCCCTGCTGCGTGTTTCGTGATCCTTTGAAGGTGGGCCTGCGTTTTTCAATAAAAGCGGTGGTTCCTTCCTGGGCGTCTTATGAAACAGATCTCAGGATTGAAAAACCTTCCTCTCACTGGAAAGGCACTGCGGCACCAATAGCGCCATTTCTTCACCATGCCAACCTCTTAACCTTCATTGCTCAACGGCAAAGATAAAAACGTTTTTTGTATCAAGGGTAAAAAAAAGTTCAGCTCCAACTGCAGGGAGCGTATCCGCCTGAATTCTCACCAGAATGGAGGCCTCCGTGTTTGCCTTTGATAAAGGGCTTAGACGGAGCTGGATGACATTACCAAGCAGTCGGGCATCAAGCACCTTCATCTTGAGAGCCGTCGCTGCATCAGGCTGACAGGGCCGGAACGCCTCGGGGCGAATGAAAACATTCACCTCAGCTCCTTCACTATATTGATCAGCGTTAACAGCGCCCACAACCGTGTTCACCACTCCCTTTGCAACCTTTCCCTGGAAATGGTTCATCTGGCCAAAGAGCCCGGCAACATATTCATTGGCAGGCGAATAGAGGATTTCCTCTGGTGTCCCATTCTGAATAACCAAGCCCCCATGCATAACCAGAATAAGGTCAGACATGTACATCGCCTCTTCCGGGTCATGGGTTACCATCAGGGTCGTAATATTGTGTTTTTTCAGGTACCCGCCAATCTGCTCCCGCATCTCCATGCGCCGCGAAATATCAAGACCGGAAAACGGTTCATCAAGCAACATGAGTTTCGGTTTCGGTGCCAGCGCACGCAACAAGGCAACACGTTGCTGCTGACCGCCTGAAAGGGTATGGGGATAACTTTTTTCCAGCCCTTTAATACCTATATCCTCCATAGCCTTATGGATATGATCCATATCCTGCCGTTTATTTTTAGGAACTCCGTAAAGGATATTATCCATCACTCTGAGATGTGGAAACAGCGCGTAATCCTGAAACATCATCCCGACTTTTCGTTTCTCCGGGGCAATGTGGATCTGTTTATCCTTGGCCACACAGGTGCCATCAATGGTAATGGTGCCTTTTTGCACCTGCTCAAGCCCGGCCGCGAGTCTAAGGAGCGTGGTTTTTCCACATCCCGACGGCCCCAACAGACAAACAAATTCTCCTGTCCCCAAAGAAAGACTGACGTTGTGAAGAACCTGGTGTTCCCGAGTAAAAGAATGGGAAATAGTATCCATTTTAAGAATATGCATAATTTACTCTGCTGCCTTTTCTCCAGGACGTCCCTGACGAATCCCCATGCTCAGTAAAATGACAGGAAGGATGCCCGTTGCAACGATAGTCAGGGCCGCAAGAGAAGCTTCCTCAAGCAGTTCGTCAGAGGCATATTGATAGACAAAGGTGGCCAGCGTCTCGAAATTAAAAGGACGCAGGATGATGGTTAGCGGTAATTCCTTCATGCAATCGACAAAAACCAGCAGGACAGCAGTGAGCAGTGAGCTGCGTATCAGCGGGAAATGGAGCCTGCCAAGGGTCGCAAGAGGCCCAGCCCCAAGCGTCCGCGAGGCACCTTCCAGTGAGGGAGTCACCTTTACAAGGCCCGACTCAGCGCTGCCGAACCCGAGGGCAAGGAAGCGAACCACATAGCCAAATATCACGGCTCCGGTGGTGCCGCTCAACAGTAACCCGGTACTGATCCCAAAACTGTTTCGCATAAAAGCATCAATGGTGTTATCGATGGCACCAAAAGGAATCATAATTCCCACAGCCAGGACAGCACCTGGAATGGCGTAGCCGGTAGAAGCAAAGCGAGCCGCAGCTTTTATCGCAGCAGACCCGCTGAGCCGAACTCCGTACACAAGAAAAAGGCCGACCAGGGTACAAATTAAGGCAGCACTGCCAGACAGCAGCAGGCTGTTTACAAAAAACGAAATACAATTTGCTTCAAGCGTCGCCTGATAATGCGTTATAGCATACTTGAGCAGGATTGAGGTCGGGAGGGCAAAGCCCAAAAGGACCGGCGAAAAACAGGCAATACTCAGCAGCCAGCCTTTCCAGCCTGTTATCTGGGCAGGCGAGATAGGCGCATACTTCCCTGTGGCATGTTGAAAACTTCGCTGTCCTCTCCCCCATCGCTCCAGGGCGATAAGCGCGAGGATAAACAGGAGGAGTACAACTGCTATCTGCGCTGCACCGGCAACAGAGTTCATGTTGAACCACACATCGAAAATGCCGGCAGTAAAGGTCTTTACTGCAAAAAAGTCAACGGTTCCGAAATCATTTAAGCTTTCCATCAACACAAGGCTCAGCCCAATCACGATGGATGGCCTGGCCAGCGGAAGCGCGACCCGCAAAAAACTGCCCCAGGCTCCTGATCCCAGGGTCCGGCTGACTTCAAGAACGCACAGGCATTGTTCTAGAAAAGCTGCCCGCGAGAGGAGATACACATAAGGGTACAGGGTGAGCGACATCATGCTGATCGCTCCACCCAGAGAGCGGATTTCAAAAAAATAGTAGTCCTGGGGGGAACTCCAGCCGAAGATGTCCCGCAGGAGGCCCTGAACAGGTCCTGCGTATTCAAGCAGATCCGTATACACAAAGGCTATCAGGTAGGACGGCATGGCAATGGGGAGCAGCAGGCCCCATTCCAGGAACCTGCTGCCGGGGAAGCGGCACATGGTGACTAGCCACGCGGTCAAGACCCCGATAAACAAGGTGCAGACACCAACTCCCAGCATTAACAGCAGGGAGGTGGTGATATAGTTTGGTAGTACGGTGGAGGCGAGATGCTGCCAGATCCCCTTGTTATCGCCCAGACAAAGATAAAAGACAGCCAGGATGGGGAGACCAATGAGCAGACAGACAACCCCGGTTCCAGCTCCCCAGACAGAGAAACCGGGTCGTAAATGCTTTAGTACAGGAGTAATGGTAAAGCCCTCCTGGTAAGGGCTTTTGATACTGTCAAGCTCTGCGCCCCCACGCTTATGAAAACACGTTAGGTGAAAATTTCAGGCTTAGAGCCTAGTTGTCAAACCCAACCTCATCGACCAGTTTACTTGCAGCGGTTCTCTGCTTTGCTACTTCTGCCAGGCTGATTTGATCCTTTTTGAAATCTCCAAGGCGGGCAGTGACGCTATCAGCATCCACGCCCTTGATCACAGGATATTCAAAGTTCTGCTGTGCATAGATTTTCTGCGCTTCAGGGCTTGCCAGATACTCAATGAGTTTAAGTGCAGCTGCCTTGTTTTTAGAACTCTTCAGTACGCCAGCACCGCTGATATTCATGTGAGCACCGCGGTCATTCTGGTTGGGGAATACCACTCTGATGGAGTCAGCCCACTTCTTTTGCTCAGGTTTCTTCTCATTGGTGACCATTTTGCCGTAATAATAGGTGTTACCGATCCCAAGGTCGCACTCACCCTCGAAAATAGCTTTTGCCTGCGCCCGGTCATTCCCCTGAGGCTTCCGCGCCAGGTTGTCCTTAAAGCCGCTGAGCCATTTTTTGGCGTCGTCAATGCCATGATGGGCAATCATGGAAGCGATCAGTGAGATATTATACACATGCTTTCCTGAACGGATACAAATCTTCCCCTTATACTTCGGGTCTGCCAGGGATTCATAGGTAAAAGTTTCATCCATGGGGATTCTGTCTTTTGACGCATAGATAACTCTTGAGCGTTGGGTCAGACCATACCATTTACCCTGCGGATCACGAAGGTGAGCAGGAATAGCCGCTTCCAGTACTTTAGAGCTTGTATCTGCAAGCACTCCGGCTTCAACCATATCATTCAACCTGCCGATATCAACCGTAAGCACAAGGTCGGCAGGGGAATGAGCACCTTCTGCCTTTATCCTTTCCAGCATCCCCTTTTTAGCATATACCACATTCACCTTAACGCCGGTTTTTGCGGTAAAGGCATCCATCAGGGGTTGAATGAGAAAAGGCTGGCGATACGAATAGAGATTGATTTCATCGGCACCGTAGACCGGGAGGGCCATTGACACCAGTACCACAGCAGCAACAGCCAATTGACACAATTTTTTCATGATTAAGTACCTCAGAAAGAGTTTAATAATTGCGCAGACGCTCCTTCAATAACGGTTAGAACCTCCTGAAAGCTGCGTCTTCACTAAAACAGACCAATACTCTAATGCTCACAATATAATTAGCAACACCTAAAATACGTTTAGAGTGAAAAACATTTTATAGTATAAGTATATATGTCCTTGCCATGGTATCTTGTTGGCATCCCTTGTCCTGGTAAACAATGTGTATCGCAATACAGCCCGTTTCATTCGCTTTGTAAGCGATTCTGGCCAACCAGAAAAGGCAGGGAATTTATGGACAAGAGCGGTTTTTAAGATAACGCTGCCTGCTCTGTTGGAGGAAGAGGCTGAAGGAGTCTCTTCTTTTTTACGTAAAAACAGTTGGTTAAATTGAAAAAACACTCTAAGGTTCAAGGAATGTTTGAAAAATATTTGTTTTTCTTAAGAGCATTATGAACCCACAAAAAATCAAGCGAATATCAGGCAATGGAAGGTAATCGCCAGTGAGTGTGCCCCATAGTGCACAGGAACACAGAGAACGCAGAGCTCTCCTGCGAGTGCAACGAGTCCGGTGAAACGACTTTCTTATGCTTTGTTTATTCTTTCTTTCCTAATAAGTAGTTTTCAATAGCGTCCACCAACAACCTTAAAATTCTGAGAAAAATCGTCTAACCTTGCTTTTTCGTTTTCACTCAAAAAAATATTCTGAGTAGCCCAATTTGAATTCAGATATTTTGATTGTCGTGTTCCTGGTATCGCAACGATATCATCACCTTTTACAAGTACCCATGCCAATGCCACTTGTGAAGGTGTAACACCTTTTTCAATAGAGATCTCTTTGATTTTTTCGACAAGCTTTTGGTTATTTGCAATAGCTT
>PDQK01000017.1 GCA_002746685.1 Desulfobulbus propionicus
ATCAGCATAAATACCTGTGAATGGACGACCAGCAGCATTCATGACACCGCCATAAGAAGCAAGAATCCAGCCGTTAGCGGCAAGGAATGGAATGCTCGCCCCAACTTTCTTCAGTACGCCTGCAGCATTACCGATGATGAGCAGACCAGACTGGGTAGCACAGATAAACATGATCAGCAGCATCCAGTACTGAGGCGTTTTGATCATCTGTTGCCACTTCCAGTTCTTTTCGGTGGCCACAGCAACCTTTGGAGCAGTAGCGCCTTCCTTTACAGGTGCAGCAGGTGGAGTATATCCCTCTGGAGGGGACATCAGCAACTGACCCGCGATGATAACAACAACCGCAAAGAAAATACCAAGAGCAACAAAACTACCGGTAATACCGTATTTGCCGAGCAAGAATTTTGCCAAAGGCGAGATGTAGAGAGCTGCACCGCCGTAACCCATAACAACGAGGCCCGCTACCAGACCACGCATATGAGCTCCAAACCATACCAGTGCGGCAGGGGTTGGAGATGCATAACCGATACCCATTGCGGTACCGCCAAGCACACCAAAACCGATCATCAACCCGGTGTAACTCTTCATTAAACCGGCGATGATACAACCAGCAGCAAGCAGAAGTCCACCAAGGGTTGCACCAAATTTAGGGCCAAATGCATCTCGGATTTTTCCACCCGGGATCATTGTCAGCGCAAAGAAAATGATAGCCAGTGAAAAAGGAGTAGACAGCTGAGCCGCAGATAAATAACTCCAACCTGCATTTATGCCATCCATTGGTTGGCCAACCATTTCTGGTGTTTTCGCGATCATTGCGCCCTTCCAGACACTCCAGGCATAGAGAATCCCCAAGCAGGCGTTGATAGCTGTACCCGAGAATGTCGTTATCCAGGCTTGTACAGGCACTTTGTCTTGACTCATAAAACTTACCTCCCCCTTTGTATGATTTACTATCGTAAAATACGGAGTTACTCCCCGCACCTTTAAGGACAACGCAATCAATACAACAACTTCAGCAAGAAAAATGAATTGAAGTTAAGCCGTTATAACAACCCGAAAAGTAGGCGTCAAGCTATAAAAAGTCATGATTTATAAGGAAAAAAAAGAGAAAGCACAGCAAATTAGAGAGGTATGAATTCAAGATAAAAAACATAAACAATACCAGATGCAGCAATAGGATTCAAGTTCTTAGCGAATGTTTTTCCATTTTTCCTTGTAATCAGCTTCCCAGAAATGAATGGAAATTCAGCCCTATTTCCCTTTTAACCTACAGTTATTACAGTCCTTCGTGCCTCAGCTCTGAGAGTAATACCTGCCGACACCTCTTAAACAGGAAGGGGGCACTTCACGCCAACACCCATCACAAAAAAATGACACCGAATGTACACCTGCCGATAAAAAACACAGCAGAACAATTATTGTTATCCTTTAGTTCATTATTACTGATACAGAAAAAAGAACACCCCCCAAAAGGCATCCAGCTCCAACCAAAGGGTGTTGGAGCTATATGCCTTTTTTTTCATTAAAAACAGCTGGTTAAATTAAAAAAAAGCTTCTGGTGTGGGCCAAAAGGGCGCGCATAGCATTGGTTTTTCAAAAGAGGTTTTATGAAAGCGAAAGGATAAGCGGTGGCCTGCTCCTGCCAACGCCTTATTTGCATGTACAGAAAAGATGTTACACGAACAAATTTGTGAGGAGTAAGGCTGATGGGTTACGGATTCCCCGCGTTAGACCATGGTGCTTGGTTGGTACTTTTCAAAATTTTTTTGTATTATTTTGCATAAATAACTTGTCTTTCACCAAAAAGTTGTCGATAGAAGGATATGGAAAAGACACCTCCACACAACACGGACGTGCACCACGCTCATGTAAACGTGCCTGCCCAGGAAGAAGCCACAGGCATTACCTCAAAAGCGGTTGTAGACTGGAACGTGACGACCACCCAGCCAACTTTTGTTATCGAAGACTCATTTTTTCGCTCACGAACCCCAAAGCCTGTGCACTGGTCCATTGCGTGGTCTGATGTAATGATGACCATGTTCATCCTCTTTCTCACCCTGTTTATTTATCAGTTGGCAAACCGGGAGTTTCTCAACCCAGAAAGCGTGGAGGTAATTGCAGGAACCGTTATTTCTACCCCGCCGCTCTCGCAGCAAGGTGCGGTTTTTTTCCACCCCATTTCACCACAGATATCCAAACAGCAAACACGACCTTTCAGGTCTGTTGAACGGGTTGCCGAAAAAACCATTGCCAAGGAACCACGGGAAGAAGAAATTCCTGCCTCTGTGCACCCCATTGAAAAGTCCACTCAACCTGTTGTTGGAGCAAGTAAAGAGGGTGAAGAGCCCCTTCCCCTTGCCCCAAAAAAGCACGGGAAGGGAATAATTATTACTCGTGATATGGTGGTTGAAAAGTCCATTCTACCATCTGAGGGGCAACTTCAGGTAATGCCGGAGCAAGTGCCGGCCACATCACCTGAAGAAATTATCACCGAAATATATGATCTGTCGCAAACCACCCTTGCAGAGGAAAAACTGGAAAAATTTGCTTCAGTGGAGCTCATTCCAGATAAAACGATGCGCATTATTTTGACCGGTGACCTGCTCTTTTCCTCTGGTCAGGCAGAGTTGTCTTTAGCATCACAAAACTCTTTGCGAAAACTCTCAGCGGTCATTGCTCAGACACCGTACATGATCAACGTTGTCGGCCACACCGACTCTATCCCCATGCACTCGGAGCAATATCCTACCAACTGGGAATTGTCTGTAGCAAGAGCAAGCCGGGTGGCCCGCTTCCTGATTGAAGATATGGGCATTTCAGGCACCCAGATTGTGGTGTCAGGGTTTAGCTATTTTCGGCCCATAAAACGCAATTCCAATGAACAGAACCGCAAGGCTAACCGGCGGGTGGAGATTATCCTTTCAAAAGAGCTGCCACCAGTAGCTCCACAAGCCTCAAGAACACAACTCATGCAATAATAATCATTATGAGACGGAAAAATCTGATCGGCTTTATCTTATGCGTGGTGATTTTCGTTACCGGGTTTCTTCTTAAAGGTAACCTGAGCCTCTATTTCAATGTAGCGGGGTTATTGATTGTGGTTGGAGGAAGCCTTGCTGCCTCACTGCTGAGTTTTCAATTTTCCAGGCTGAAAATTGTGTTCATGGTGGTGCGTGCTTCCTATACCCAGCGCAACATTTCTGAGGAAGATATTGTCAACATCCTGATTAATTTGTCTATTAAATCTCGCCTGGAAGGTATCTTGTCACTTCAGGAAGAAGAGCATGAGACGTCCATCCTTTTCTTGCGCAGAGGACTGGGGTGTTTGGTTGATAATTATACCCCACACCAAATTCGCGATATTCTCAACACAGAGATGTATTTTTTTAAGCTCCGCCGTGAGGATAGTGAACGCGTTTTACGTACCATTGGAGATTTTTTCCCGGCCTTTGGGATTGTCGGTTCTGTCGTGGGCCTCATTTCCATGCTTGCAGGTATCGGTGACACTTCCATGATCCTGAAAACCGTCCCCGTGGCGCTTACCTCGACCCTGTATGGGTTAGTTTTTGCCAATTTTTTCTTCATTCCCTTTGCTGCTAATTTGCGCGAGCGAACCAATCAGGAGTTGCTCCTCCAGAAAATTATCATGGAAGGGATCATTGCCATTGAAAGCGAGGTAAACCCAACCATCTTAAAAACCAAGCTGCTCTCCTTTCTCACCCCGTCGGCCCGTAAGGCTGACCTGGTGCCGCTTGCAAAAATCAGGCAACGTTTTAACATTCCAGACAATGCTGAATCTGCGGGCATTGACATCACCATAGAGTAATTTATCTCACAAGAGGATAGCTAAAAACAGCTGGGAGGTGTACTATATAAGCTGTTTTTTGGTTCTTGCTCTACAATCCCAAAAGCATTTTTGCCCATATTCCAGTCGCTTTCAGCTGTTATCGGCCTGAACTGGAAAACCTGCATTTTTTCGGGCTTTTTAACCAACTTCCACTATCCTCTTATAATCGCTTATGTCTGCTCCCTTTGTTCATCTTCATGTGCATACCCAGTACTCCATGCTTGATGGAGCCATCCGTTTAAAAGATTTAATTGCCAAGGCTAAAGAATTTGACATGCCTGCGGTGGCAGTTACTGACCATGGTGCCATGTATGGTGCGCTGGAGTTCTACGAGAAGGCTAAAAAATCAGGAATTAAACCGCTGGTGGGCTGCGAATTCTATGTTGCTGAAAAGGGAATGCTCATTCATGATCGGTCTGCAGGGCACAACTTCCACCTAGTGGCGTTAGCCCAAAATAAAACTGGCTACGCCAACCTGATGAAACTCACTTCCATTGCACAGCGGCAGGGGTTTTATTACAAACCACGTATCGACTTTCCCACCTTGTTTGAGCATAACGAAGGGCTGATTGTCCTCACCGCCTGCCTCCATGGTGAGATTCCATGGCGCATCACCCATAACGACCATGCAGGGGCTCGTGCCAAAGCTGCTGAAATAAAAAATGTATTTGATGATCGTCTCTATTTTGAGCTCCAGGAAAACGGCATTGTTGAGCAGACGGTAGCAAACAAAGGATTAATGGAGCTGGCCAAGGAGCTTGACATTAAACTGGTTGCCACCAATGATTGCCACTACCTGACCAAGGAAGAGTCCTACGCCCACGAGGTACTCCTCTCAATCCAGACAGGGAAAACCATCACCGATCCCAACCGGTTCCGCTTCCCAACCCAGGATCTGTATTTTAAATCAGCAGAAGAAATATCTGCCCAGTTTTCGTATTGCCCGGAAGCCGTGACCAACACCCTGGAGGTTGCCGAGAGGTGCAATCTGGAGTTGGAGTTTGGTAACCACTACTTCCCGGTATTCCCTGTCCCTGAAGGCGACACCCTGGAAACCGTGTTTGAAAAAACCTGCTGGGATGGGCTGAAGCAGCGGCTGGATCACCTCAAGGAGCTTCAGGAGGTTTCTGAAGAGCTTGAGCAAAGTTATAAAGAACGGCTGGAGATGGAAATCGGGGTTATCAAAACCATGGGTTTTTCCGGCTACTTTCTTATTGTTGCAGACTTTATCAACTGGGCCAAAGCGCAAAAAATTCCAGTGGGCCCCGGGCGTGGTTCAGGCGCCGGGAGTCTTGCTGCCTTTGCCATGTTTATCACTGATATCGACCCCATTCCTTACGGTCTTATCTTTGAGCGTTTTCTCAATGTGGAACGGATGTCCATGCCCGACTTTGATGTGGATTTCTGTAAAGATCGGCGTGATGAGGTAATCGATTATGTGCGTGGCAAATACGGCGGAGACGACTATGTAGCCCAGATTGTCGCCTACGGTTCCATGAAGGCCAGGGCTGTTTTGCGTGACGTGGGCCGGGTTCTGGAAATACCGCTGCCAGTGGTGGACCGGATCGCCAAATTGGTGCCTGACGAGCTCAAAATCACCCTCAAAAAGGCCATAGAAAAAGAGCCGCGTCTCAAAGATGCCATGAAAGAGGATGACGTCCGAGAACTCCTCACCGTGGCCCAAACCCTGGAAGGATTATCCCGTCACAAGTCTACTCATGCAGCGGGTGTAGTTATTTCTCCCACACCTTTGGTGGATTACCTCCCGGTCTGTATAGGGCCCAACAAGGAAATCCTGACCCAGTATGACATGAAGTACACCGAGAAAACCGGGCTGATCAAGTTCGACTTCCTCGGGCTCAAAACGCTCACCGTCATCGACCGGGCGCTGAAGCTCATTGCCTATGATGTGGGGAAGGATGTGGATTTAAGCAAGATCCCCATGGATGACATCAAAACCTATGAGTTACTGTGTCGGGGAGATAGCCTGGGGGTATTCCAGCTTGAAAGTGACGGGATGCGTGAGCTGCTGATAAAAATGCATCCCGAGCAATTCACTGATCTGATTGCCCTGGTGGCGCTCTACCGCCCTGGCCCGCTGGACTCCGGCATGGTGGACACCTTTGTCAATACCAAGCATGGCAGGCAGGTGGCAGATTATCCGCTACCACAGATTAAATCTGTGCTGGAAGAGACCTACGGGGTTATTGTCTACCAGGAACAGGTTATGAAAATCTCCAATATTCTGGCTGGTTACAGCCTGGGAGATGCAGACATTCTGCGCAGGGCCATGGGCAAGAAAATCCCAGAGGTTATGGAAGAGGAGCGGGAGAAATTCATGAATGGTGCCCGTGAAAACAATGTTCCTGAAGATAAGGCAAAGTATATCTTTGATCTTATGGCAAAATTTGCCGGCTACGGGTTCAACAAATCCCACTCCGCTGCCTATGCGCTCATTGCATACCAGACCGCTTACCTTAAGGCGCACTATCCAGCACAATTCCTGGCTGCCCTGCTCTCCTGTGATGTGGATAACACCGACAAGGTCGTCAAATATATCTCCGAGTGTCGTCAACACACCATTGACGTCCTGCCGCCTGATATCAATGAATCGTTTAATGACTTTACCGTTATCAAGGACCGAATTCGTTTTGGTCTTGCTGCGGTAAAAAATGTTGGTGGTGCAGCACTGGATTCCATCATTGCAGAACGCAAGGAAAACGGACCGTTCTCTACTCTGGGTGATTTCTGCAACCGTATTGACGGGAGCAAGGTTAACCGCAAGGTGATTGAAAGTTTAATCAAGGCAGGAGCCTTTGACTCCATGGGATGCAAACGCTCTCAACTCATGGAAGTCCTGGACAGCGCCCTGGAGCAGGCCAAGGCTGTCCAACGAGACCGGATGAGTGGGCAGATGAGTTTGTTTGCCCTTGGAGGCGCGCAGAGTGCAGCACAGGCAGCAGCTGAAATTGCCCTGCCAGACATCGACGAGTGGCCGGAGCTGCAACGGCTTTCCTTTGAAAAAGAGACTGTCGGTTTTTTCCTCACCGGCCACCCTTTAGAAGGCATCAAAAAAGAAATGGATATGATCATCGATGCTGATGTGGAACATGTAGCCGAATGCAGGGATGGGCAGGTTATCCGCACGGGCGGGCTGGTCTCAAGTTACAAGGAGCATAAGTCAAAGAAAGGCGACCGGATGGCCTTTATCTCCATTGAAGATATGAACGCAGCTATTGAAGTCATTGTTTTCCCTAATACCTTTGCCCGGTGCTCTGAAATGTTGCGGAGTGAAAAACCGCTGGTTGTTTCCGGGACAGTCCAGCAGGGAGAGCGGGGAGCAAAAATTATTGCTGAGGAGATTGTTCCGGTTGCGCACGCCATGGAAAAGTATACTGAAAAAGCTGCCATCTCCATAAACGCTGAGAAAACCTCGCGCCAGCATCTTATTCAGTTGAAAGAGTTACTGTATAAACACCACGGTCAAACCCCGCTGAATCTGACCCTCCAGTTTGCTGGTCGTGGTGAGGTAGATATTGACATATTAAAAGACCTTAGCATTAAATCGTGTCCTGATTTTATCCGCGATGTAACCGGTTTATGTGGTACCAGATCACTTGCATTGCAGATGAAAAAGCCTGAGGTGCGCCGCTGGGGTAACGGCAACGGGAAGGGGAGATACCAGGGCAAGCCAAAGAGTAACTAGCACGAACACCTCACCTGTAAAAAATAACTGACTAAGGTTTCGTCAAAAAAGATAAACTGCTTGCTTTATTATCCATATGATGTATTAGTTGCATCCAAAGACGGATATTAACAGTTTGAGGGGTTGTCGGCACATCTCCCGTTGTTGAGGAGGCGACGAGATACATCGTATGAAACCGGCAATATAATATCCAATGTTAATGAAGTGGTCAGCTCAAAAGACCACATGCAGAGGAGAAGCAGTGAGTAAAGGAATTGTAAAGTGGTTTAACGGGTCAAAGGGGTTCGGATTTATTGAGCAAGAAGATGGAACAGATGTATTTGTTCACTATTCTGCTATCCAGTCTGAAGGGTACAAAACCCTTGATGAAGGTGCTCAAGTTGAGTTTGACGTAGTTGATGGCCCAAAAGGTCCAGCAGCAGCCAACGTCGTTCAGCTCTAAGTTGTACATCCACTTCATGTGATGTAAAAACGCCCTGCTCTTGGGGAGCAGGGCGTTTTTTATTGTCGTAACTCTTCAGTCAGCCCCCACCTTTTGTTCCTTCATCACTCTTTACGTACTCTTTTTTTATGACTACATTTTCAGATCTTGGTATTGATAGCGATATTCTCAATAGCCTTACATCTTGAGGCAGACAGTAAATATGCTGCCCAGGTAATCAATGCTTTTTCAACGCTGCGCATCAATGGCAAGCCGGTTACCATTAAGGTTGCTGAAAGAAAACGCCCGTCAGCTCCGTATACAAAGAAACATCGTAAACAAGGTGGTGCTAAAAAGCCTGGAACTGTCTGAACCCCCTCTTTCTCTCAACCAAAACAAAGCCCGCAGTCAGGGCAGGTGAGCGTATCAGTGGAAAACTGATAACCGCATGCGGGACAGGTTGCCTGTGCCGCATTGGTATCAAAGACAGCGCCCGCGTTGGTTATATCATGGTCAACTAGGCTGGTAGACTCCATATATTCTTGTTCCAGGACTGCCATCACCTCTTGTATATCCGCCTCCCGCACCTGCAGGAGCAATTCAGAACCGCGTCAGCCCTTAGCCCTGGGAGCAGAGGGATCAGCAAGAGCACGCGAAGCAATACTGTTTTCCATCAGGTATTCCTGGAGCTGCTTGATCTGCATGGCAGCTCCCTTTCTAATCGTTACTACGGGTTCATCAGCAGCAATGGCTTTACTCATCTGACGGCTGCGTTCCTGCTGCCGGGCAAGCAGTGTGCGTACTTCTTTGCCGCTGACCAACGCAATGTTGCAGGTTGCGCAGGTTGTGATGTCAGCGCGGTACTCGTCTCCACACTGCAGGCAATATTGCAGCTCAGGTTCTATGCGATCAAACATGATTACAGAATATAGCGGCTGAGATCTTCATTATCAGAAATATCGGCCAACTGCTCGCGCACATATTCTGCGGTTACGGTAAAGGTAAGATCTTCTCTATCTGGTGCATCGTAAGAAACTTCATCCAGCACTCGCTCCATAATCGTATGCAGCCTTCGGGCACCAATGTCTTCGGTTTTCTGGTTCACGTGGACCGCAATTTTTGCCATCTCGCGAATGGCATCATCATCAAAAACCAGGTTGATATCTTCAGTTGCCATGAGCGCCTTGTACTGCTTAACCAGCGCACTTTCTGGCTCGGTCAGGATACGAAAGAACTCTTCCTCTCCCAGGGCATTGAGATTAACCCGGATAGGAAACCGTCCCTGAAGTTCAGGCACCAGATCTGAGGGCTTGCACACATGAAAGGCACCGCTTGCGATAAACAGGATGTGATCGGTTTTCACCGGCCCATACTTGGTGGTAACGGTTGCACCCTCCACGATGGGCAGCAAGTCCCGCTGAACGCCTTCCCTTGAGACTTCCGGTGTGCTGGAACCGCTCCCCCCACGGGAAGCAATTTTATCAATCTCATCAATAAAAATAATTCCAGACTGCTCGGTACGGCGGATGGCTTTTTCTGTGATACTTTCGTTATCGATCAGTTTCTCAGCCTCTTCTTTTTTCAAGAATTCCAGCGCTTCCGGTACCTTCACCTTGCGACTTTGTTTTTTCTTGGGAAAAAACCTAGAAAAAGCATCCTGCAAAGAGTTCTGCATGTCTTCCATTCCAGAAGCAGAGAACACCTCCACGACGGGAGCACTGGATTGAGCAACCACATCTAACTCTACCTCACGCTCATCCAACTCGCCATTTCTCAGCATCTCACGAAAACGCTCTCGGGTGCTCATGCCGCTTGGTGCTGGATCAGGAGAGGAGGGATTGCCATCCTCATCATACCCTAAGGTTACCACGTTGGACATGGAATCAGAGTACGATGGCACACCTGCCTTATTGCCTCCTGCCCGATTCCCGCTGGGGAGCAGCAAGTCAAGTAATCGTTCCTCTGCTTGTGCGGCAGCACGATCCTGAACCCCGCCCTCTTCTTCCTTGGTCACCATGTTAATGGCAAGCTGGGTCAGATCACGGATCATGGATTCCACATCGCGTCCCACATACCCCACCTCGGTGAACTTGGAAGCCTCTACCTTGAGGAAAGGGGATTGGGCTAAATGGGCCAAACGCCGCGCGATTTCAGTCTTCCCCACACCCGTGGGGCCAATCATTATGATATTTTTTGGAGCGATTTCTTCGCGCAGGGGCGGCTCAACCTGCTGGCGTCGCCACCGATTACGCAAGGCAATGGCCACCGAACGTTTGGCATCGGCCTGGCCAATAATATATTTATCCAGTTCAGACTCAGTCTGCTTGGGCGTAAGTGAGTTAAGACCTTTCATCTTGTATCGTTTCAACAATTATATTGGTATTGGTATACACGCAGATGGAACCTGCTATTTCAAGGGCACTTCGCGCAATGGTCGGAGCATCAAGCTCAGAGTGTTTCACCAGTGCTGTGGCTGCTGCCTGGGCATAAGGCCCGCCAGAGCCAATGGCGATAATCCCATCATCAGCTTCAATCACATCGCCGGTACCGGAAAGCAGTAGGGAGTATTTGGCATCCACTGCCACCAGCATGGCTTCCAGACGACGCAGCATTTTGTCCATCCGCCAGTCTTTGGCAAGCTCAACTGAGGCTCGCATAAGGTTGCCATTAAACTGTTCAAGCTTTTGCTCTAATCGGTCATAAAGGGTAAAGGCATCGGCTGTGGCACCGGCAAATCCGGTGATGACCTTATCGTGATACAGCCTGCGCACCTTTCTTGCCTCATGTTTAATGACAGTGGGGCCGAGGCTAACCTGTCCATCTCCGGCGACAACGACTTCACCTTTATGTCGTAATGCCAGAATAGTTGTGGATCGTATTTTTTTCATGGATACTCATAATCAAATTCGTTATTTCCGGGTACAATGCTGGGCAAAAATAAGCACTGGAGTGGGAAAGTCAATCACGGGTTTCTTTTTGCATGTACAACGGCAGCAAGATTCATTGTTTTGCTTTTGGATGGGCCTTGTCATAGACCATGGACAAGTGCTCCATATTCACATGGGTGTATTTCTGGGTGGTGGATAAACTCACATGACCAAGCAGCTCCTGCACCATTCGCAGGTCAGCTCCCATCTCCAACAGGTGGGTAGCAAAGGAATGGCGCAAACCATGGGGCGTAACGGTCACGCCAATCCCGGCTCGCTCGCCGTACATCTTTATGGAACGCTCCACGCTCCTTGTTGTCAGTCGCGTTCCACGGCTATTGAGAAACATGGCCTCTTTTTCCGGTGGATGCCCACGGCTCATCCGAGCTGTAATTAGAGTATCCCGTTGGGGAAAATATTTCTCCAGCGCCTCGGCTGCAGGAGTACCATAGGGAACCAAACGTTCTTTACTTCCTTTGCCTGTGACCCGAACAACCTGATCAGCAAGGTCATAATCAGCGACATTAGAGGCGACCAACTCAGAAACCCGCATCCCGGTTGCATACAGCATTTCCATGATGGTGATATCACGTAACTGGAAGGTATCTTTTTTCTCAGGAGCTTCAAGCAGGGCAAAAACCTCGTCAACCGTGAGAAACTGAGGAATATAGCTGCCCAGTTTGGGATTACTCACCCCGGCCAAGGGGTCATGGTGCAAAACCTCTTCCTTCATCAAAAATCGGAAAAACGTGCGTAATCCCGAAAGCTTTCGAGCAATGGTTGTACTGCTGTTTGCCATATACAGCGAACCAATGAAGCCCTGCACCTTGTCCCGGTTAAGCGTTTGAATGGTGAGTTCCTCTTTTCCTGTGAAATCAAAGAATTCGGTTACATCACGCTTATAGCTGCTTATTGTGTGGCCCGAGTATCCCTTTTCCACCTCCAGCCAGGTGATAAAATGGTCAATATATTCTCTCATGGACAAACAGATGTTGAAAGGTTAGTGAGTACAGTATAGACTACCAGTTTACCCTTGGAATGGCTTGGTGGCAAGCTGTGACCAAGAGACAGGCGAACTCTTACAGTTACACCACAGGAACGTTTTTCTGACCTCCTGTTACAACGGAGTCAACGGTATGGCAAAAAAATCTTTTGAAAGTGCCCTGGCAAAGCTTGAGAAAATCACTCAAGAACTTGAAGATGGTGAACTCCCATTGGAGACCAGTTTGAAAAAATTTGACGAAGGTATTCAACTGGTTACGTTCTGCAACGAAAAGCTTGAGCAAGCCAAAAGCAGGGTTGATATCCTGCTGAAAAAAGACGGCTCTTTTGCCACCGCACCCTTTAACGAGGCATCACGTGGAGATTAAACCATACTTGCAAACCAGACGCGAGCTGGTTGAAAACTACCTGGAGCAAACCTTTCCTGCTGCAGATGGAGATTTTGCGGCGCATATCGAATCCATGCGCTACAGTCTTTTTGTTGGTGGTAAACGGGTGCGCCCTATTTTATGCCTCGCAGGAGCTGATGCGGTAACCAGTGGACAAGCAGACCTGCAGTCCATTCTCCCCATTGCAGCGGCACTGGAATGCATCCACACCTATTCGCTCATCCACGATGATTTACCTGCCATGGATGATGATGAGCTCCGCAGGGGAAAACCTACAAATCATACGGTGTATGGTGAGGCAGCAGCTATCTTGGCTGGTGATGGTCTGCTTACCTATGCTTTTGAACTGCTCAGCAGCAATGGCAACGTTGCCCCGGAAGTGCAGCTCAAGGTTACTGGGGTGATTGCCAAAGCGGCTGGTTCCTTTGGTGGAATGGTGGGGGGACAGTCTCTTGATATGATTTTTGAGGGGCAGCAAATAGCGTATGAGACGCTAAAAACCATCCACAAAAGTAAGACAGGTGCTCTTATTACTGCTGCTGTGGTCAGTGGCGGCATTGCTGCTCATGCTACCCGTGAGCAGGAGCAGGCCCTCATGGAATATGGCAACAACGCGGGACTGGCTTTTCAAATTGCAGATGATTTGCTGGATGTTACCGCAACCACGGAAGAGCTGGGTAAACCAGCTGGCAGTGATGAAGAGGCCGATAAGGCAACCTACCCATCCCTGTTTGGGATTGAAACCTCGCAAAAAATGGCTCAAGAAGCTGTTGACAGAGCCCAGAAAGCCCTTAGCATTTTTGATCACCACGCAGACCCGCTCCGGGCCCTTGCAACTTATATAATAGAACGGACATATTAATATGCTTATCATGAATACCCAGGCGGAACACCAGCACAAGGTGCTCGATTGTATCCACTCGCCTGAGGATTTACGCACGCTGAGTGGTGACGAGTTAACCGTCTTGGCAGGTGAGTTACGGGAGACGATAATTGCAACAGTAGCTCAAAACGGTGGTCATCTCGCCCCCAGTTTAGGCGTTGTCGAGTTGACCATGGCGCTTCATTACGTGTTCAAAACACCAAAAGATAAGCTCATCTGGGATGTGGGCCACCAGTCTTATGCCCACAAGTTGCTTACCGGAAGAAAGGATACCTTCCACACTCTCCGCCAACATGGCGGGATAAGCGGGTTTCCCAAGCGCTCGGAATCTGAATATGATCCAGTGGAAACAGGGCACAGCTCAACTTCCATCTCCTACAGCCTGGGCATGGCGGCAGCAAAAGAGCTGCAAAATGATGATGGCCGGGTTATCGCCATTATTGGTGATGGTTCCATGACGGCAGGAATGGCCTTTGAAGCGCTGAGCCACGCTGGTGAAGTGGACAAAAATCTGATCGTCATTTTAAATGATAACGAGATGTCCATTTCTCCAAATGTTGGTGCTTTTTCCAGTTTTCTCAGCCGTAAGATGACCGGCAAGGCCATTCGCCGGGTTCGTGACCATATTGAAGAACGCCTCATGGCGCTCCCTGCTGTTGGGGAAAATATTTTATCCATTTTGCGCAGGAGCGAAGAGAGCCTAAAAGCCTTCCTCACCCCAGGCATCCTGTTTGAAGCGCTCAAATTCAAGTATGTGGGACCAATTCCAGGCCATGATCTGGATGATCTTATCGCGACCCTGACCAATGTCCGCGACCATAATCATGGGCCGGTTTTGGTTCATGTGGTTACCACCAAGGGCAAGGGATATAAGCCAGCAGAGGAAAATCCTGGAGCCTATCATGGTGTAGGGCCATTTGATCTTGCCACTGGCAAGGGAAAAAGCTCTGCAAAATCCCCCCCATCCTATACCAAGGTGTTCGGTAATACGTTATGTAAGTTAGCTCGCAAGGATAGCAGAATAGCGGCCATCACTGCAGCCATGCCCAGTGGAACCGGGCTCCAGAAGTTCAGTCAGGAATTTCCTGAGCGTTTCTTTGATGTGGGTATTGCAGAACAACACGCTGTCACCTTTGCTGCCGGGTTGGCTCTTGAGGGGATGCGGCCATTTTTTGCTGTTTACTCAACCTTTATGCAGCGTGCTCTGGACCAGTTGATCCATGATGTTTGTTTACCAGACCTGCCAGTCACCATTGCCATGGACAGGGCAGGGGTCGTGGGTGCTGATGGACCAACGCATCACGGCATTTTTGATCTTTCTTTTCTCTCCTGCGTGCCAAACCTGACCATGATGGCTCCAAAGAACGAGAATGAACTGCAGCATCTGCTGTATACGGCCTCGCTTCATGATGGCCCTGTGGTAATACGCTATCCACGGGGGAATGGCGAAGGTGTTCCCCTTGATCTCGGGTATGAAAAGCTTGCAATTGGCAAGGGAGAGGTACTCAAGAGCGGTACAGATGTGCTCCTGCTCCCGGTTGGTAACCGGGTCTACCCGGCGCTTCAGGCCGCCAAACAGCTTGAAGAAAAAGGGGTTGATGCAGCAGTCATCAACCCACGCTTTATCAAGCCTCTTGATATGGAACTGATCTCGGAGTGGGCGAAAAAAACACAACGAGTGGTTACCATTGAAGATAACTGTATCCAGGGTGGGTTTGGCTGCGCAGTGCTTCAGGCTCTTAATAGTGCAGGGATCAATATACCAGTACGTATGCTTGGTTATGCAAGTACGTTTGTGGAACATGCTCCGCAAAATATTCTGTGGAAGGATGCTGAGATTGATGCAGAGGGTATCGTCGTAAACACGTTGAGGCTGCTACAATAATAATCCACGCTGCCTGACAGCTACATACAAAGGGGCAAAGTCACCCCATCAAGGCCGGAATCCCACTGCGGGACCGGCCTTTTTCATTGAACTGCCTGTAGTTACTTGCCTAAAAATGTGAGGAGTCCCAGAATAGGGAGTATGGTAAGCAAGCTAGTGCATCTCTGTGTTTGTCTACAGGGCCTGGGCAACCATGGTGAAGAAACTTTGGTCTCAAGCGAGATGAAAAGATGATAGGGGGAGTGAGTAGCTGAAATCACAAAAAACAAAAGCCGTATAATCTTGAACGATTATACGGCTTTTCAATTTTGGTGCCGAAGGGGAGAGTCGAACTCCCACAGGCTGAGCCTACATGACCCTGAACCATGCGCGTCTACCAATTCCGCCACTTCGGCAATGCGTGACAGAATATGCATGGTGTGCCTGTTTTTGTCAAGCGTTTCTTTACTGATGTTGAAAAAAATGAACTGGAACTTTATTTTTCAGGTAAAAAACGGCAAATAAGCGAGAGCTTTGTGCAGGTTTAAAAAGTGGATGGGGTTTTTCGCTAAAGAATTGGCACATGAAAGATTTGCTTGTTTTTTCGATTTAGGTTACAAATGCCTTCTTTTTATACGACCTCAAAGAGGTGTTCATCAAGAGCTGTTTAAGCATGAGTAGCCTTTTGCTGACCAGTTAAGCAATAACTGGTGGATAGTAGATGGAAATATATACTGACCTACAAGATATTCGTAAGCCTTTTGACCGGGCAAGTCTAACCATTGGTAACTTTGATGGGGTGCATCTTGGCCATATGCAGCTTTTTGAGCGGGTGGTTGAGCGTGCCAGGGAAAATAAAGGTACCAGTGTGGCTGTTACCTTCGACCCTCATCCGCTCAAGGTGCTTCATCCCAAAGGCATTCGTCTGGTCTCCACCACGGAACAAAAAATTGAACTTATCGAAAGTGCTGGGCTCGATGTCCTGATTGTTATTCCGTTTAACCGGGAAGTTGCCGCTGTCACCGCCACTGAATTTCTGGATAGGGTTTTGTTGCAAACCATTGGGATGCAGGAACTGGTCATCGGTTATGACTATGCACTGGGCAAAGGTCGCCAGGGCGATATCAATTTTTTACGTGACCAGGGGAGGAAGAAAGGTTTTCCAGTAGAAGTGATTCCTGCCCATTATATAAACGGGGAAATCGTATCCAGCTCCAGGATCAGAGCGTTGGTCGCCGCAGGCAGGATGCGGGACGTACGAAAACTGTTGGGCCGCTTATATCAGATTCGGGGAAATGTGCAATCTGGGTACAAGCGGGGGCGGCAATTAGGCTTTCCCACTGCAAATCTTTGTGTTTCTGAAGAAGACCTGTGTCCAAAAACCGGTGTGTATGTCACCCAGGTCTTGTATGACGGCAAGCAGTATGGCGGCGTCTCCAATATTGGTTATAACCCGACTTTTGGTGAGCATAAGTTGGTGGCAGAAACGCATATTTTTGATTGTAACGCTGATATGTATGGTCGTCCGCTCAAAATTAATTTCCTGCGTCATCTGCGCGCTGAAATGACCTTTGACGGGCCTGAAGCATTGATTAAACAGATCAGTAAAGATATTGCGGTTGCGCATAAAGTGCTTGACCGGGCCCGGGCGAAGAAGCTCATCGCATATCAACCGTAATGGACAAAATAACAAATGGATTCGGGTTACGAAACCCTGCCTGGACAGCATGAAGGGGGGGGCTGCTGACTGGATATAATCACGGTATACAACATATTCCGTTTGTGGCACCTTGCTTCCTCATGCTTCATGTCTATAATGTACGCTGTTTTCTTTTTTCCTTTTTAAAGGGAAAACAGGCTATTTCTCTCATTGGCGTGTGAGTGCAATCGTTTTTTTAGAAAAATCGATAAGCTACCATTTATAAAATAGATAAAATAAAGGGCGTTTTTATGTCTGAAGTTGAAAAAACAGCTGATTTAGCAACGGTAATCAAAGATTTAGAGAAGGTTGTTGGGGAAAAACCGAAAAATGTCATGGCACGACATCATCTCGGGTTGGTGTACCGCCAGGCTGGACGCATTGATGAAGCCATTGTGCAACTTGAAAAAGCCATTGAGCTGGATAACCACTCAATGGAGTCCATGATTAACCTGGGTGCCATCTATTTCGACCTTGGTGATACTGTCAAGGCATTGGAACTGAATGAACAGGCCTTGAGCATTTCTCCAAAAATGGCAGAAGCCCACGTTAATATCGGGCTGATCCGCCAGCACCAGAACCGGGTTACTGACGCCATAGAAAGTTATAGTACAGCTCTCCAGATCGACCCTAAGCTGCTGACTGCCTGGATCAACCTGACTTCAGCCTATACCATGAACGAAGAAGATGGAAAAGCGGTTGAGGCAGCTCGTGAGGCTGTAACCCTGGAGCCTGATTCAGCCATGGCCCGTAATAACCTGGCCGTTGCCCTGTATTTTAATGGTGATTTTGCAGAGTCAAAACGCAACCTGGATAAGGCCAAGGAACTTGGTTACTCGGTGGATGTCAGGTTTGAAGAAGCCCTGCAGGAGAAACTTGGGTAATTTCTATGGCTGGTAAGGGAGAAGCCAATCAAAAGCCCTGGTGCACTTTTTGCGGGCTGGATATCGGACGGCCAGCACCTGCAGTGGAACGCAAGATGAACGAGTTTCCCATGGGGCGTTGTGAGTGTGGTGCATATTATGTAAGTGATGCCACCGGTCACAACGTTGGTGCTGCCATGGTAGAGTGTCTGGTTTCCGCCTGTAATGATGAATGGGATTTGGCGTGGGAGCTGATTCCTGAGGATGATTATCTCACCGGACGACTTGAGGATTATGATGAGGTAACCCACCAGATCATCCCCAAACGTAATATTGATGGACGGGCTGCTCGCGGAGTACTGTTTTTTGTGCGGCTGCATAAGGACATGGAAGAGATCGTCCAGCGTTTTGAATACAACAAGAAAAAGCAGGCAGAGGAAGCGTTACAGCAGGGGAGTGGTCCTGTCGATGGTAGAATGCCAGAGCTTGAACCCGAACGTGATCCCAAACGGACCAGGAAAAGGGCCACGAAAAAGCTGATTAGAGAACTGGCGTACAAAAACGATGTGGACGGGCTGGTTGATTATTGTCTTGATGACAAGAAAACCCTGCGTTTTCTGCAGCGATTACTGTATGAGCCTGATACTGCAAAGAGGTATACCATTGCCTGGAACATCGGGCTGGTTTCTGCCAGGGTTTCAACCCGCGAACCAGGGCCGGTTGCTGATATGATGCATAAACTTTTTCAGTCGTGCTCAGATTCAGCATCGACCTCCTGGGGGATGGTGGAAACCATTGGGGCCATCATTGCCTGCAGGCCCGATATTTATGGTGGCTTTACCCGTCATATGTATAATTTTCTGGGCGATCCAGCAACTCGCAGTGCAGCCCTGTGGGGTATGGGAGAGATCGCTGATATCCGGCCTGACTTGATCCGTAAAACCCCTTTTTATTCGCTTTTTGGTCTGCTTGGTCATGAAGAGCCGGAAATCAGAGCATTAACTGCCAGGTTGATGGGCCGGATTCAGGCCACCGAAGTGGGACTGCAGTTGATGCCGCTGACCAATGATCCGACCTCGGTGACGCTGTTTGAGCAAGGAAAGCCCGTTACAACAACCGTTGCAGCCGTAGCAGCGGAAGCGAGTCAGAATATCCATAAGGAGAAATAAGCAGTGAGTGATTCCATTCAACCTATCAATGCCATTAAGCCCATAGAAGAATGCCAGGAGTCCGGGGATGTTTCCAATGATCCGGCTAAAATGGATTATATAGCTGGCAGGAAATTTTATGCTGAAGGGGACTATCCCCAGGCTGTAATCTCATTTCATAATGCCTTGCTTGGGTTTGAAGAGAAAAACGATGTTCAGGGAATTGCCAACGCCTCAGATCGTTTGGGCGATACCTGCCTGGCACGCGAAGAATATGAGCTGGCAGTAAAACATTTCAAGCGTGCAGCAGCAATCTGCGAGCAGGAAGACGACTCCTTTTCTCTTGCCTCATTAAATAAAAAAATGGCCCTTGCGTATCGCCAGCTGGGTGAATCCGAAAATGCCTTTGAGCTGCTGTTTGATCTGCTTGAGCATTACCGTCTGATCAATAACCCTAAGGGGGTGGTTGAGATTCTCCAGGCAGTTGCAGAGTTGTATGAAGAGGTAGGCGAGAAGGAAAAAGCGGCCGATACCTATAGAACGATTTCCGGCATTCACAAGAACTTTAAGCATAAGCAGCTTGCCAAAGAATTTGCTGACAAGGCGGAAAAACTCCAATAGGATCACCGGATGTTTACTGGTATTATTCAGGGGCTGGGAACTGTTGTTGAAAAACGTGCTGCTGGTGGCGGTGTTGTATTGGCACTTGAAACAGACTTTGCGCTCACTGACCCTGAAGAAGGCGAATCCATTGCAGTGAATGGAGCCTGTTTAACAGCCAGGGATATTGTGGAGCACCGATTCCTTGCTGATGTTTCCCCTGAAAGTCTTTCCCGTACCGGGCTGGGTGATTTGCGGGTTGGATCACGGGTGAACCTTGAACGGGCGCTGAGGCTCAGTGATCGCCTTGGCGGGCATCTGGTCAGCGGACATGTTGATGCCATGGCCACGGTCGAAGAGCGGAGAAATGCTGGTGATTTCACCCTTTTCACCTTTTCCCTGGACTCGTCGTTGATGCGCTACGTCATTGAAAAGGGTTCCATTACCATTGATGGTATCAGTCTCACAGTGAACAGTTGCGATCATACCCGTTTTTCTGTATCTATAATTCCTCACACATTGGCTGTTACGACCCTGGGAGCGTTAAAACAGGGCGATAAGGTAAATATAGAAGTGGATATAATCGGCAAGTATGTGGAAAAGCTCCTCGGGGAAGGAAGAGGCGGGGCTGAACAGAAAAAAGGTAGCTTAAGTGCTTCGTTTTTAGCGGAGCATGGTTTTATCTGATATATAACAACACGTTGAAAGGTGGGCCGGAAACCACGGCTCAAGAGAGAATTGTCATGGCTGTCAGTTCAATTGAAGCAGTAGTAGAAGATATAAAAGCAGGGAAAATGGTTATTCTGGTCGATGATGAAGACCGGGAAAATGAAGGTGACCTGTGCATGGCTGCGGAGTGTGTAACTCCTGAAGCTATTAACTTTATGGCGAAACATGGAAGAGGCTTGATTTGCCTTGCCATGAGTCCGGACATTGTTGAGCAACTTGGCTTGCCCATGATGGTGTCTAATAACCAGTCCCCTTATGGTACGGGGTTTACCATCTCCATAGAGGCTCGCACCGGCGTAAGTACCGGTATTTCAGCGGCTGACCGGGCTCGTACCATTGAAGCTGCGGTTGCTCCGGATGCGACACCTGCAGATATCATCAGCCCTGGCCATATCTTCCCGTTACGGGCTAAAGAGGGGGGGGTGCTGGTTCGTACGGGACAAACAGAAGGCTCTGTTGACCTTGCCCGAATTGCAGGCATGCGTCAAGCCGGGATCATCTGCGAGATCATGAATGAAGATGGTACCATGGCCAGAATGCCAGATCTTGAAGTTTTTGCTCAAGAACATGACCTGAAGATTGCCACCATTGCTGATCTGGTTGCCTATCGTCTCCGGGAAGATTCCCTGGTGGAGCGCGCTGCTGAGGCGAGGCTGCCAACCTTCCATGCCGGGCAGTTCAAGGTTATCGCCTTTGCAAATGAGGTGGATCACTGTGAGCATGTCGCTCTGGTGATGGGTGATATTTCTCCAGATGAACCGACCTTGGTACGTGTACATTCCGAATGTCTTACCGGCGACGTGTTTGGTTCTGCCAGGTGTGACTGTGGCCCACAACTCCATGCTGCCATGCGGATGGTGAATCAGGAAGGCAAAGGCGTTATCTTATACATGCGCCAGGAAGGCCGTGGTATTGGCCTGGTCAACAAGCTCAAGGCATATACATTGCAGGATTGTGACGGGCTGGATACGGTTGAGGCCAATATCCGCCTTGGTTTCAAGCCTGACTTACGCGACTACGGGATCGGTGCCCAGATTCTCAGATCCCTGGGAGTGCGAAAGATGCGGTTGTTGACCAATAACCCTAAGAAGATCATTGGTCTTGAGGGATATGGGTTGGAAGTGATGGAACGTCTGCCTATTGAAATACCAGGCGATGAAGAAAACAAGAAATACCTGAAGACCAAGAAAGATAAAATGGGGCACATGCTCGAGCTATACGGTGAGCAACCCATTGGTTACGTGAAAAATGAACCTTAATACTGAATGGTTAGAGAGATATGGCACATTATTTTGAAGGAAATCTACAGGGAACCGGACGGAAAATTGGTATTATTGTTGCCCGATTTAACTCCTTTATCTGTGAAAAGTTGCTGGAAGGAGCCATTGATAGTCTGATTCGCTCTGGGGTGAACACTGATGATATTGATGTGGCTCGGGTTCCAGGAGCGTTTGAAATCCCTCTTGCCGCACAAAAGATGGCGCGTTCATCAAAGTATGATGCCGTCATCTGTATTGGTGCAGTTATTCGTGGTGCAACCCCCCATTTTGATTATGTAGCAGGGGAAGTCGCCAAAGGGACTGCTCAGGTCATGCTGGATACTGGTGTGCCCATTCTTTTTGGTGTGCTTACCACTGAAACCATTGAGCAGGCCATTGAACGAGCTGGCACCAAGGCAGGCAATAAAGGCTCAGATGTGGCAGTGGCTGCCCTTGAAATGATTAACCTGCTGGAAACAGTTGGCTAATGTAATGGGGCTGAGAAGAAAATCACGCGAGCTTGCCCTACAGTTTCTGTACGGGCATGATTTTCAGGAGCGCTCCTGCGCTCCTGATGCTGTTTCAGAGGCATTTGATGTCTTTCTTGATGCCTTTGACTCCAACGTAAAAACCGTTTCTTATGCTGCACTCCTTGTGCAAGGGGTGTGCAGTCATCGAAAGGAGCTTGATAAACGTATTGCTGATCACTCCCATAACTGGCGGATCGAGCGGATGTCTGTGGTTGATCGCAACCTTCTGCGCATCGCATTGTTTGAGATGCAGCATGGTAAGGATGTCCCTGCCCAGGTAGCAATTAACGAAGCCCTTGAGATAGCCAAGCGTTATTCTGTGAAAGAATCGGTGCCTTTTATTAACGGCATTCTTGATTCCATCCAGGCCTTCCCGCAAGCTCAGTAGCTCCCCTTTTCCATAACGCGGTTTACTCCTGCCCTTCAGGAGTGAGCTTTTGCTTTTTCGTTGTAAATAGGGTACATCCTCTCTTAGTAACACATCCACATTTTTTAGATCATGCCTGAGGCATGAAAGCAAGGAGGCAGGAGTACGGGATGGTCCAGGCAGAGAAAAAAGAACCCAGGTTCATACGAGAAGCAGCTGCACTGATCTTTCTTTTTCTGGCAGCCTTTCTTCTGCTCAGTCTTATCAGTTATCTCTTGTATCTGGTTGATAACGCTACCCTGCAGGAGCCCGCTGCCAACTGGTGCGGTAGCCTTGGTTTCTTTGTTGCCCATTATCTGTTCTCGTTTATGGGGTTAGCCTCTTTTTTCCCTGTACTTATCTTTTTTTATATTACAGGTGCTTTTCTTTTTGCCAGTGCAGTGCTTAACCGGCTGCCATTTATTGTGGCCGGTGTTACGGGGCTGCTTCTTTCTGCGGCTGGCCTGCTCGGTATGTTTTCTGACTGGGCACTGGCCCATTACATTACACCTGGAGGATACATAGGCCTTTTCCTGTGGACCTTGTTTAGTGGTACCGTGGGAAACATTGGCGCAACCTTAGTGCTTGGTTTGATCCTTATTTTTTCTCTCATGGCGTCTGTTCGGTTTTCTCTTCTTGGGACAGTGAAGTGGAGCTGGTACCGTGGCATTCGGGTGGTAGGAGCATTACACAATCGTACCAGAAACAGGGAGAAAAGCGAGGGGGCCCAGTTTGCAGCAATAAAGGCAGAAAGCCCCAAAGTGCAGCCTGTTGCGTCGATGCAAGCAACGCCACCGGCAGTTCATGAGCCGGTAGTCAGTGAACCTGCTCAGGTGGAAGAGGCAGAAGAGTTTTCTCTTAAGCCACTTAAAAGAGGGCAGTACAGCTTACCCACCATTTCACTTTTAGATGTAACCCCCCAGGAAGCTATTTCGGTGAGCCGGGAGTATTACCTGAAAATTAGCAAGATCTTGGTCGATAAACTCAACGATTTTGGGGTAGAAGGCACGGTGGTTGGAATATCTCCTGGTCCGGTGGTCACTACCTATGAGTACTCTCCTGCACCTGGAGTGAAAATCAACAAGATCGTTTCTCTGGCTGATGATCTGGCCATGGTGCTTAAGGTGGACCGGGTCAGAATCGTTGGCTCCATCCCAGGTAAAGCCGCCATCGGCATTGAGATCCCCAACCCGGAAAGGAAATTAGTTTACCTGCGCGATATGTTGCTCTCCAGGGAATATCGTGACTCCAAATCCATGTTAAGCCTGGCGTTGGGGTTTGATGTTATTGGTCGTCCCATTATTGCCGATCTCGCCAAGATGCCGCATCTGCTTATTGCCGGGGCAACCGGTGCGGGTAAATCAGTAGCTATCAACGCCTTTATCGCCTCTATTTTATACAAAGCAACACCAGAGGAAGTGCGCCTCTTGATGATCGACCCAAAACGGATTGAGCTGTCGGTCTATGATGATATCCCCCATTTGCTTCACCCTGTAGTGGTGGAGGCAAAAATGGCTTCCAGGGCATTGATTTGGGCTGTAAGAGAGATGGAGCGCCGCTATAAACTTCTGGAGGAATTGCGAGTTAAATCCTTTGATAGTTACAACCAGTTAGCCGAAGAAAAACTTCCCTACATCGTTGTGATCGTTGATGAGTTGGCCGACCTGATGATGGTGGCCTCAAAAGACGTGGAGACTTCCATTGCCCGTTTGGCTCAAATGGCAAGGGCAGCTGGCATGCACATTATTCTGGCTACCCAGCGCCCTTCAGTTGATGTATTAACAGGGCTTATCAAAGCAAACTTTCCTACCCGAATTTCTTTTAAGGTCTCTTCTAAGGTGGATTCCAGAACTGTTCTGGATGGCTCTGGAGCAGAGCACTTACTGGGCATGGGCGATATGTTGTTCCTACCGCCAGGAGCTGCAAAGCTGCAACGTATCCACGGTGCATTTATCTCTGAGCAGGAAACCGAGCGTATCATCACTTTTTTAAAAGAACAGGGCTCTGCCGAATACGATGACACTGTTCTCCAAAGTGTGGAAGAGGAGACAGCCACTGAAAGTGGAGGCGATGAAGAGTACGATGCAAAATATGATGAAGCCGTAGCCGTCGTCACGGAAACAGGCCATGCTTCAATTTCTCTGGTTCAAAGGCGGTTGCGGGTTGGCTATAACCGGGCCGCCAGAATGATTGAGATCATGGAGCGTGAAGGTATTGTTGGCCCGGCTGATGGTTCCCGCCCCCGTGAGGTGTTGGTCCGCAACTCCTACGATGAAGGACACGCATAACAAAAAAAGAGCCTAAAAGCTCTTTTTTTTCTGTCAGATTATCCCCGTTTGAACAGGGTATTATTAGTATATATCCATTTTTCTGATACTTTTTATAAATTTTGCTGTTCAGCCTTGATTTGACGATTTTTCTTGACAATGGAGGGGCAACAAATTAAATGTGGATTTCACCTTTTAATGAGTGACTGTTCATTTTTTTGCTTTGCAATTGAATAGAGTTAAAAATAAGTAAAAATAATGAGTTACTGGTTTCGGGTTGCGACGAAAAACAGATAGGGAAGCCAAAGAAATCTGTTTTTCGTCGAAATGTTGAGCTAGAGGCTATTGGGCGCCCACAACGGGCACCAAAATGGTAAAACCAAGTGAGGAGGTAGTTTAATGCCAAGTTACGTAGATCCTTCAAAATGTGATGGCTGTAAAGGCGGCGACAAGACTGCCTGCATGTACATCTGCCCTAACGACCTGATGGTCCTCAACGTTGAGGAAATGAGGGCGTACAATCAAGAACCAGATGCATGCTGGGAGTGTTACTCTTGTGTTAAGATTTGTCCTCAAGGCGCAATCTTTGTTCGTGGTTACGATGACTTCGTACCAATGGGTGGGCAAGTACATCCAATGCGTTCTTCTGATTCCATCATGTGGACCGTAAAATTCCGTAATGGCAACATGAAGCGCTTCAAGTTCCCCATCCGGACAACTGCTGAAGGTGCTGCCAATGAATATCCTGGTGAAAGAGGCGCGAACCTGGACGACGAATGTCTGCTTCTCGAGAGCGATCTGCCCACACCAACCAAGCTTGCGTAAGTAAGTCTGGTTTTGGGATGAATTGATAACGCTATTAAATTATTAGGAGATTGAAATATGGCATTACCAAATAAACCGCTGGGCGAACTCGCTGCAGTAGTAGATCCAGAAGTAGTAGAACATGAGTGTGACGTGCTGATCGTGGGTGGTGGTATGGCTGCTTGCGGTGCTGCATTTGAAATTGGCAAGTGGGCTCCTGAAGGAATGAAAATTATCCTTTGTGACAAAGCTTCTCTTGAGCGTTCTGGCGCTGTTGCTCAAGGTCTGTCTGCTATCAACACCTACATCGGTGAAAACGCCATCGAAGATTACGTAAAAATGGTACGTAATGACCTCATGGGCGTTGTTCGTGAAGACCTTATTTATGACCTCGGTCGTCACGTTGATGAGTCTGTTAAGCTTTTCGAAGAATGGGGTCTCCCTGTCTGGAAGAAAGACGAGAACGGCGAAAACCTCGATGGTTCCAAGCCTGCTCCAACCCTGCGTGAAGGTGGAACACCTGTACGTACCGGTAAGTGGCAGATCATGATCAATGGTGAGTCGTATAAGTGTGTCGTAGCTGAGCCTGCGAAAAAAGCTCTTGGTGAAGACAACATCATGGAACGTGTCTTCATCGTTAAGATGCTGCTTGACAAGAACAAAGAGAACACCATTGCTGGTGCTGTTGGTTTCTCTACCCGTGAAAACAAGGTTCACGTATTCAAGTGTAAGACTGCGATGGTTGCCTGTGGTGGCGCAGTAAACATCTTCCGCCCACGTTCAACTGGTGAAGGTAAAGGTCGTGCATGGTATCCAGTATGGAACGCAGGTTCTACCTACACCATGTGTGCCCAGGTAGGTGCTACCCTGACCATGATGGAAAACCGTTTCACCCCTGCCCGTTTTAAAGATGGTTACGGTCCTGTTGGTGCCTGGTTCCTTCTTTTCAAAGCTAAAGTTGCAAACGGTCTTGGTGAATTCTATGCAATGGGCGATGCGGCAAAAGAAGAACTTTCTAACTACATGCCTTACGGCCAGTCTGCAGTTACGCCTACCTGTCTGCGTAACCACCTCATGATCAAGGAGCTCAAAGAAGGTCGTGGTCCTATCTACATGGCTACCGATGTTGCTCTGAATGCTTTCCTTGATGAGCGTCGTGAAGCTGGTATGGACGAAAAGTCATTGAAGAAATTCTGGAAGCATCTTGAATCAGAAGCTTGGGAAGACTTCCTGGATATGTCCGTTGGTCAAGCAGGCCTGTGGGCTGGTATGAACATTGAGCCTGAAAAAGTAGGTTCTGAAATTATGCCTACCGAACCATACATGCTCGGTTCTCACTCTGGTTGTTGTGGTATCTGGACTTCCGGTCCTGAAGAAGATTGGGTACCTGCAGTAGACGGTCCTCGTTCGCATCAGTACAAGTGGGGCTACAATCGCATGACCACCGTTAACGGTTTGTTTACCGCTGGTGATGGTGTTGGTGCTTCCGGTCATAAGTTCTCCTCTGGATCCCACGCTGAAGGTCGTATTGCTGCTAAGCAGATGGTTAAGTATGTGCGTGACAACGCTGACTTTACTCCTGAGCTGGCTCAAACCGCTCAAGAACTGGCTGACGAAATTTACGCACCAGTGAAGCGTTACCATGAGTTCGTAGGTGCTTCTACAGCTGCAGATGTTAACCCTAACTACTGCAAGCCTTCTGGTATGATGATGCGTCTGATGAAGGCTACCGATGAGTACGGCGGTGGTGTTGCTACCTACTACATGACCTCTGGTAAACTCCTCAATATCTGCCTCGACCTGCTTGAGATGCTTCGTGAAGATGCTGAGAAGATGGCTGCTGGCGACCTGCACGAATTGATGCGTGCTTGGGAAAACTACCACCGCATCTGGTGTGTTGAAACCCATATTCGTCACATCGAATTCCGTAAGGAATCTCGTTACCCAGGATTCTACTATCGTTCTGACTACCCAACCTGTGATGACGAAAACTGGAAGGCTTTCGTTAACTCCACCTTCGATCCTGCAACCAAGGAATGGAAGTGTGAAAAGGTTGAATGCATCAATATCATCGAAACAGATCCTTGGATCTAATTATTTTTCGATTGATATCGATAGTGTGACCTATAAATCTCCAGACTCCTTTGTGGGGTCTGGAGATTTTTTGTATACACCCTGTGTTTTTGTTTGAGTTGATACAGAAGATGAGGTAACTCTTTTCTTCGGATCAATTGAAACAAAAAAACTCCTTTCATTAATTATCAGCAGTCATGGAGGTTTGGCATGAGTGACACTGCAGGAAATGGCGCAGTATTGGTTGTGGGTGGCGGCATCAGCGGCCTGACAGCTGCCCTGGAAGCTGCGGAAGTCGGTAGGGACGTCTTTCTTATCGATAAAAAACCTTATTTCGGTGGCCGTGTGGCACAGTTAAATCAATATTTCCCCAAACTTTGCCCACCAACTTGCGGACTCGAAATCAACTTCAAGCGCCTTAAGGAAAGCCGTAAGATTAGAACCTATACTCTGACCACAGTAAAGGGCATAACCGGAGGACCTGGAAACTATCAGGTAGAGCTTGAGACAACTCCACGCTACGTGAAGAATAATGGAAGGGCTTGTTCTTCCTGTATTGCAGCCTGTAAGGATGAGATAGATAATCCATTTAACTTCGGAATGGATAAAATTAAGGCTCTGTATATCCCCCATGAAATGGCTTACCCACAGCGTTATGTAGCTGATAAGGATGCTTTGTCCGAAGAAAGTCTCGCCGCCATGAAAGCCGCATGTGAGTATGGTGATGGGTGTGTTGATCTCGACATGGAACCGGAAACCTTCACTCTTCATGTCAGTTCCATTATCTGGTCCACAGGCTGGAACCCATACGATCCTGAGAAGATCGAGAATCTCAAGTATAATTCTTCTCCAGCTATCATTACCAACATGATTATGGAAAGGCTTGCTGCTCCAAATGGACCGACCGGCGGAAAAATCCTCCGCCCTGGTGATAATAAAGAGCCTGAATCTTTTGCCTTTGTGCAGTGTGCCGGATCCCGTGATGAGAATCACATGGAACACTGCTCCTATATCTGCTGTATGGCAACCTTTAAGCAGATCTCCTACATCCGCGAACAATACCCTGAAGCCAAAATTTATGTGTTCTATATTGACCTGAGAACACCTGGTAAATATGAAAGTTTCCGTGAAAAATTCACAGCCGATGAAAATACCACCTTTGTCAAAGGTAAAGTGGCTGATATCGTGGCTGAAGGTGATGGCGGGGTAACTGTTATTGCTGAAGATACCATTAGCGGCACCAAGATTCAGCAACAGGTTGACATGGCTATCCTTGCGACCGGTATGCAACCGGCGATGGATAAAGAAAAAGGCCAGGAGTTTGGTTTAAGTGTGGATGGCAACGGTTTTATCGTTTCAGAACCTGAAAAAGGTATGATCTCTGCTGGCTGTGCTAAAGCTGCTGTTGATGTATACACCAGTGGACAGTCTTCCACAGCTGCCGCCCTTAAAGCAATTCAGATGGGACGCTAAGGAGGAATGGCAATGGATAAAGTATATGGTGCGTATCTCTGTACCGGTTGCGGTATTGATAAAGTTCTTGACGTTGAAGGCTTAAAGAGTGCTGCTTCAGAAGCCGGAATCGAAATGAAAGATCATGCTCGTCTCTGTATTGCAGAGGGGCGTTCAATGATTGAGAAAGATATAAGTGAAAATGGTGTGAACACCATTGTTGTTTGTGGCTGCTCTCCACGTGTAATGCAGGATGAGTTTAACTTTGGTGAGGATACGATCACTATCCGCTGTAATCTGCGTGAGCATGTTGCGTGGGCTGTTGGTGAGCCTGAGGATGGGGAAGCCTTCTCTGATACTGAACAGGAATTCTTCCAGGAAACAGGTGAAGATTACGTCCGCATGGCAGTTACCCGGGCACAGAAAACTGAAAAGCCCGATCCGTACAAACTTGATACACTGCACAAAAACATCCTTGTTATGGGTGGTGGTATTGCAGGTATTACTGCTGCAACTGAAGCTGCCAAAGCTGGATACGATGTAACCTTGATTGAAAAGGAAGATGTCCTTGGTGGTAAAGCTCTTGGTTGGCGGAAAATGTTTCCCACTACCTATCCATACACCGAACTGGAAGCGCCAAACATTGAACAGATGATTGCCGATATCCAGGCTAACTCCAAAATTACCATCAAAACGGGTACTGAGGTTGCCAGGATTGGAGGCGCTCCAGGGTCATTTAATGTAACATTAAAGCCAAGTGGCATGCCTTCAGAGTGGGATGCCCCTGAAAAGGTAACCGTTGACGAACAGGAAAAGATTGACAAAGGTGAAATGGAGGACCCTAATGATGGGCTTCGTAAATACACCGAAGTCAACCCTGACGGCGAAATGTTCGGTGCGGTCGTTCTCGCAACCGGGTGGAAACCTGCTAATGTATCTGAGTTCGAACATCTTGGTTACGAAAAGTATGCAAAAGTTGTGACCAACGCTGAATTTGAAAGAATGGCCAAGCAGGGTGCTGTACCGTCACGTGTTGCTTTTGTTCTCAGCCCTGGTGCAGACGAAAATGATAAGGATTTTCCATTTTGTAACTCTGTTACATCCATGGTTGCTCTTAAGCAGGCTAATTACGTTATTGAAGACAACCCGGAAACTGGTCAGGCATTTATTCTGTATCAGCATATGCGTACCCCTGGTAATGCAGAACTCTTTTACAAGTCTATGCAGGCCAAAGATGGTGTCTTTATGACCAAGGCTGCTGTAACCAGCGTTGAAGAAGCTGGTAGCAGTATGGTTGTTAACGCACAAAACACCTTGCTTGGTGAAGATCTCGCTCTTGAAGTGGACATGGTTGTGCTGGCCGCTGGTATGGAGCCAACCACTGCTCATGAACCTGTGATTAACCTTGCGTACCGTCAAGGGCCTGCTTTCTTGGATCTAGATCTGTTTGATGGTTATGCAGATTCTCACTTTATCTGTTTCCCATACGAAACCCGTCGGACCGGTGTATACACCTGTGGTGGTGTGCGTAAAGCAGAAACCATGGAAGAAACCATTGACGATGCTACTGGTGCTGCACTTAAAGCAATTCAGTGTATTGAATCCGCAAACCGTGGTGTTGCTGTGCATCCTCGTTCTGGCGATATGACCTTTCCAGAATTCTTCTTCTCTCGCTGTACTCAGTGTAAGCGTTGTACTGAAGAATGCCCATTTGGTGCACTTGATGACGACGAAAAAGGAACCCCGCTGCCTAACCCAACACGCTGTCGTCGTTGTGGTACTTGTATGGGTGCCTGTCCTGAACGTATTATCAATTTTGCCGACTACTCCATCGACATGATAGGGTCCATGGTCAAATCCATCGAGGTACCAGATGATGATGATGATAAACTCAGAATCATTGTGTTTGTCTGTGAAAACGATGCCTACCCTGCCATTGATATGTCTGGTATGCGTCGTAACAAGATGAACGCACTGGTCAGGTTTGTGCCTGTTCGGTGTTTGGGTTCCATGAACATGGTTTGGATTAAAGATGCCATGTCTTCAGGTATGGACGGTGCGCTGTTGCTTGGTTGTAAATACGGTGACGATTACCAGTGCCATTTTGTCAAAGGTTCTGAGATCGCATCCAAACGGATGGAAAATATTGGTGAAACCCTTGGTTCTCTTGGTCTTGAACCTGAGCGTTGTGGTGTTCGTGAGATCGCGATCTCTGACTATGACAAGGTTCCAGCAATTATTGATGAGTTTGTTGAAGAGATCATTGAAATGGGACCAAATCCGTTCAAGGGCTTCTAATCCCCTGTTATATGTACCTCTGGTTGGATAACAACCAGCCGGAGGTGCTTTACACTTTTGGGATATGGTTTTTTATACTGATTTATGGCTCTGCATATTTCGTAACAGGAGGAAAAAATGTCTATGAACGTACAGCCAGATATTAAATTTATTCAGTCCATGAAGGCAGCTGGTGGTGACTCGCTGAAACAGTGTTACCAGTGTGCTACCTGCTCTGTGGCTTGCCCTTTATCCTCTGATGGTGACCCATTCCCACGTCGGGAAATGATCCTGGCGCAATGGGGGATGAAGGATAAGTTACTTGCTGACCCTAACGTATTTCTCTGCCACCAGTGTGGTGATTGTACTGAAATGTGCCCCCGAGGTGCGCGGCCAGGTGATGTCCTTGGTGCGATAAGGGCGTTTGCATATCAGTATTACGGCTGGCCAAGTGGGCTGGCTAAACTGTGCTCCAGTGCGAAGAATCTACCTATGCTGATTGGTATTCCAGCAGTGGTTATCTTTGTTATGTGGCTCATTTCAGGGGGGATGCATATTCCAACTGGAGAAAAGTTTGCCCATGTTGGGTATACCCATTTCTTTGGTCACTGGGATTTCAGGCTGCTTGCCAAAAATGTTCTTTTTATTGACCTGATAATGCTTTCCGCAGTTGGTATAGCGTGTTATTCGCTGTATAAATCGTTGACTGCAATGTGGAAAAAGATGGAAGAGAATATTGGGGTTGGGGATGTTATGTTCCGGCCTTCAGTGGCTTTGTTTATTAAGGATTTTCTGTGGCCGTCAATCAAGGAAATTTTGGCCCACGACAGGTTTGAAGAATGTACAGTTAACAACGAAAGGGTAAAAGGGCATAAACCACTTATGTTCGCCTTTATAGGGTTGTTCATTGTTACCTGCTACTCCCTGTTTACTCAGGACGTAATCGGCATCTTTATACCATCTATGCATGGCCCTATTTCCATGTGGAATCCGTTTAAGCTCCTTGCTAATGTTTCTGCTGTTGCCATGATCGTAGGTGTCGGCATCCTGTGGATGAACCGGACTCGAATGGAAGAAAAGGGTAAGGCTGCCAGAACCTTCTATGACTGGTTCCTGATCTGGATGATCACCGGGGTTGGTGTAACAGGGTTTGCCGCCCAACTGCTTCGCCTTGTAGGTATCCCATCACTTGGTTATGTTGTGTATTACCTCCACCTGGTTTCTGTTATGATGCTTTTCCTGTACCTGCCATACACCAAGTTCGCACATATCGTGTACAGAACGTTTGCCATGGCATTTGAGCGTTTTCGTGAATCAGCATATGTAAAGAACCCACTTAATGAGTAGCAACCGCTCGCTGAGCATGGGGAATGAGAAAGCCGGAGGTTTTTGCCTCCGGCTTTTTTGTTATTGTGCTTTTTTCAGATTATGGTAATTACCACCACCGCAGGTACAGGAAAATTTGCTGTTTCATTCATTTCCTTGATTTTCAGGTCGTTTCATGACTGCTTTTCTTATGGCGAAGAAAATGGAAAAAAGTGTTGACTAAATGGTAAATGCCAGTATAATGCTTGACCTCATGCTGGCGTAGCTCAACTGGTAGAGCACCTGATTTGTAATCAGGCGGTTGCGGGTTCAAGTCCCATCGCCAGCTCCAGTTTGAGAAAATGCCTAGCAGCTTATAAAGTAAGCCTTGTCTGGCTTTTTTAGATAGAGTGGAGGGGTTCCCGAGCGGTCAAAGGGAACAGACTGTAAATCTGTCGGCGGAGCCTTCGGAGGTTCGAATCCTCCCCCCTCCACCATCACTCTTTTTTAAAGTAGTCTGAAGGTCCTGTGCTGATTGCATCGTAAAAGCGGGAATAGCTCAATTGGTAGAGCATCAGCCTTCCAAGCTGAGGGTTGCGGGTTCGAGTCTCGTTTCCCGCTCCACTATGCATGCAGCAGGGATCTTGTTGTGTGGTAAAAAGAAGAAGATTCTGGGCCCACGTAACTCAGTGGTAGAGTACCTCCTTGGTAAGGAGGAAGTCACCGGTTCAAGTCCGGTCGTGGGCTCCAAGTGTCAGTCGATTTCACTATCGAGTCGGCTGAGTCAGGTTGAAATTTTGTCCGAGGAGACATGAAATGGCAAAGGAAAAATTTGAGCGGACGAAACCCCATGTAAATGTTGGTACAATCGGCCACATTGACCATGGTAAGACAACATTGACCGCGGCAATTACTCGAGTACTGTCCACCAAAGGGCAGGCTGATTTTACAGACTTTAGTGAAATTGATAAAGCGCCAGAAGAAAAAGAGCGTGGAATCGCTGACTATATCAAGAACATGATCACCGGTGCTGCCCAGATGGATGGCGCAATTCTGGTTGTTGCAGGTACTGATGGCCCCATGCCCCAGACCCGTGAGCACATCCTGCTCGCACGTCAGGTTGGTGTGCCTGCCATGGTCGTTTTTCTCAACAAGTGCGACATGGTAGACGACGAAGAGCTGCTTGAGCTTGTGGAGATGGAGCTTCGTGAGTTGTTAGATAAATATGACTTTCCTGGTGATGATATTCCAATTATCCCTGGTTCTGCTCTTGAAGCACTGGAAAATCCAGAAGACGAAGAAAAGACCAAATGCATCTGGGATCTGATGGAAGCGGTAGACAGCTATGTTCCCGAACCAGAGCGTGATGTAGATAAGCCATTCTTGATGCCTGTTGAAGACGTATTTTCCATCTCTGGTCGTGGGACTGTTGCCACTGGCCGGGTTGAGCGTGGCGTAATTCACGTTGGGGATGAAGTGGAAATCGTTGGTATCAAGGAAACCGAAAAAACCACCTGTACCGGTGTTGAGATGTTCCGTAAACTGCTTGATGAAGGGCAGGCTGGGGACAATATCGGTGCATTGCTTCGCGGAATAAAGCGCGAAGAGATTGTTCGTGGTCAGGTGCTCGCAAAGCCAGGTTCTATTACCCCGCATAAAAAGTTTAAGGCTGAAGCATACATTCTGACGAAAGAAGAAGGTGGACGCCACACACCATTTTTTAATGGGTACCGCCCCCAGTTCTA
>PDQK01000018.1 GCA_002746685.1 Desulfobulbus propionicus
CTTCTCCAATGGCAAGAGCCAGTCCTTCTGCTGATTCTGGAACAGCGATAAGATGCACATGGTTAGGCATGAGACAGTACCTCAAGATCCGGACATGATGCCGCTGGCAAAATTCTCCCATCAGATCAAGATATGTCTGGTAGTCTTTATCATGAAAAAATGTTTGCTGTCGCCTGTTACCTCGCTGGGTAATATGGTACGGGTAACCTGGAGCAACAACTCTCGCCATGCGTGCCATAAAAAATGATTACTCTATCAGCAGGACTTTTGTCAATAATTAGGTATGATGTCCCCGGAATTCCGTCCCCGGAATTCCGCAATGTTTACCTCTGCCGCTGTGTGCAGGTCACAGGCGGTCTTTCCAAAATTTACCCTTGGTCACCGTCCTTTCCTCCAGAACCTCCGCTGCTGATCAGGGAAGTCTTCCTTTTTTCTCGTTCTTTTTTGTGGGTTTATTTGCTTCCTTTATCAATTTAAAGGCAAGGTTATCTGTATAACTCACGCTAATCACGTTACCGACCTTAAATTGTTGAAGTTCCTCAAGGTATTGACTGATAATAGAGAGAGTCGCGTCCACATCGTCTATTTTTTGCCCACTATCAACTAATTTAGCAAAAACGTCATTGGTACTAATTTCTCTTCCAACAAATGTAATCATGCCATATTTTGATGCATTGCCGCTGTTTAAGCCTCTAAATCCTTTTTTTTCATTACCTGTAAAAGGAATAACAAACTCTTCTGATTTAGCTTTGAAATCCTTAAAGGTTAGACTTACTTGCATTTTTTTAGTCTTCATAAATAATATCCTTATTCCCAAGGCCTGTAGTATCGATGATGTGTTTTGTGGAGGTCAGTGCCTTTTTGGACTGTTCCGGGGACAGGACTGTTCCGGGGACAGACTGTTCCGGGGACACCATACCTAATTCTTCACTTTTGGCCCGGGTTTTTGGGGGTTCAGCTTTCTCCCAAGAAGGTTTTCCAGTTGATCTACAAACAGACTGTCTCCACAGGGACGGCCAGTTCATTCATATATCTGGTAGTCCTTGTCATGAAAAAATGTTTGCTGTTGCCTCGCTGGGTAATATGGTGAGGGTAACCTGGAGCAACAACTCTCGCCATGCGTGCCATAAAAAATGATTACTCTGTCAGCAGGACTTTTGTCAATAATTAGGTATGATGTTTGCGAAATTCCAGAGTTCGTTTGTTGGAGCAGGCGGTATTGGGATGGTGCTGGATACAGCGCTGAACTTGTTTTACTGGGACAGAGTTTCTGTCATCCTGCTGTCCATCTTCACCGTTGTCATCCTTGCTGAACTGCTGGTAACCAGAATCAGGATGAAAATCATCTAATTGTCAAATCACAGGAGCAGGCTTGTTTGCCCGTCCCTGCTCCTGCACCTGATGCAACAGCATCAGCCAAACAGGCAATACCAGCGCCTTATAGAGAATTTAAGGCCAGTAACGGATAGAAGTTCAATCTGTTCACATATCGTTTTTTCAGGCAGAGTAACTAAAAAGTGAGCAGAACTTCTTGCCCTCTAAGGATATAAGCTTATACTAACACAGATCGTAACCAATCACAGGGTCTGTACTTCTGCGTCATTCTCTACTTCTGACGTGTAACTGAACTGCTGGAAGAATTCAATTTCTCAGGAATACAGCTCATTTTAATCATCACAAAAAAGGAGAAACAATGGAAACTTTAATTAACACTCAGGTGAAGGATTTCAAGGTTCAAGCGTATGTAAACGACGGCTTTAAAGAGGTAAGCCAGGAAGATTTAAAAGGGAAGTGGTCCATCTTTTTCTTTTATCCCGCTGATTTTACTTTTGTGTGCCCCACTGAGCTTGGGGATATGGCTGATAACTATGAAGAGTTCCAGAAGATGGGCGTAGAAGTGTATTCCGTAAGCACCGACACCCACTTTACCCACAAGGCATGGCATGACGCTTCTGAAACGATCAAGAAGATTAAATACCCCATGCTCGCCGATCCAACCGGAAAGCTGTCTCAGGATTTTGGTGTTTATATTCCTGAAGAAGGCCTTGCTTATCGTGGTACCTTTCTGGTTAACCCGGAAGGACAGATCAAACTGGCCGAAGTGAATGACAACGGCATCGGAAGGAACGCAGACGAACTGCTAAGAAAAGTGAAAGCTGCTCAGTATATCGCTGCCAACCCCAATGAGGTGTGTCCTGCCAAATGGAAAGAAGGCGCAGATACCCTGAAGCCTGGTCTTGATCTTGTGGGCAAAATCTAAGCTCAAAACAGGCACAACATTTTTTTGTTTATTGCTGGTTTTCGGGTGCTTCCTGTTATGAGGTGAAGCACCCGATTGTATTTTCATAGAGGTAGAGGATATGCTTGATAGTCAGATTGTAGAACAGTTAGCAACGGTTTTTGAAAAGCTGCAGGGTGCGGTGGAGCTTGTCTATGCCCAAAGCAGTCATGAGAAGCAGGCGGAGCTGGTGGAGATGCTTGAACAGGTAGCTGCTACTTCCAGCCATGTGGCATCAAGACAGTCAGACAAGAGCAGCGCAACTCCGTTTTTTGAAATCTTCCATAACAGTGAAAAAACCGGGATCGCTTTCAGTGGTATCCCTGGCGGGCATGAATTTACCTCGCTTATCCTCGCTGTCCTGAATGCAGATCGCCAGGGAAAACTGCCCGATGAGGGGATTATCAGGCGAGTCCAGAATCTGCAAGGGCCGATCAACCTGAGGACCTTTGTTTCTCTGTCCTGCGAGAACTGCCCGGAAGTAGTTCAGTCCCTCAACGTCATGACAGTATTGCATTCCGATTTTACCCACGAGATGGTAGACGGCGCTTTTTTTCAGGACGAGATAGAAGCCCTTGGTATTCAAGGCGTACCCAGTGTCGTGGACGGGGAAGATCTGATCAGCTCCGGTAAAACCGATTTTGCTGAGTTGCTGACTACACTGGAGGAACATTTTGGTATCGACAGTGAAGCGAAAACCGAACCTGTTGATCTTGGAACGTTTGATGTTGCTGTAGTCGGGGGTGGCCCTGCCGGCTCTTCTGCGGCAATCTATGCGGCACGAAAAGGGTTACAAACCGTTCTTGTCGCAGAAAAAATTGGCGGTCAGGTGAAGGAAACCAAAGGGATAGAAAATCTTATTTCGGTGCCCTACACAGAAGGACCGGAACTTGCCGGCAAGTTGGCCCAACATCTTGCTGAATATGACATCAAAACACTTGAGCATCGTCGGCTTGACACAATAGCGTTGGGCGACATGAAGCAACTTGAACTCAACAGCGGTGAGTTTCTGCAGGCCAAATCCGTCATTGTGGCAACAGGTGCCAAGTGGAGGACGTTGAATATACCGGGAGAAAAGGAGTATATCGGTCGCGGTGTTGCCTTCTGTCCGCACTGTGATGGTCCCTTTTACAAGGGCAGGGATATTGCCGTGATCGGCGGTGGCAACTCTGGTATCGAAGCAGCAATTGACCTGGCCGGTATGGTAAAATCGGTGGCTGTGTTTGAATTTTTGCCGGAACTTAAGGCAGACAACGTGCTGGTTGAAAAGCTTAAAACCATGGGCAATGTCACCATTTTTACAAATGCCCAGACAACCGAAGTTGTTGGCAATGGCGAAAAGGTGACCGGCCTTAAATATAAGGATCGGGAAACCAATGAAGAGCACCTGTATCCTCTGGATGGCATTTTTGTCCAGATCGGCCTGCTCCCTAACAGCACTTTTGTGAAGGATATTGTGGAAACAAATCAGATGGGCGAGATCGTCATCGATGAAAAATGCCGGACCAGTCAAAAAGGCATCTATGCTGCTGGTGATGTCACCACCGTGCCGTACAAACAGATCATCATCAGCATGGGAGAGGGTGCCAAGGCGGCCCTGACCACCTTTGAAGACCAGGTCTTATCCCAGGGGTAATGGAAGCAGGTAGTTACGGCGTGTTACGGTGGCTAGGCGGAGTACAACGTGAATTGTTGTATTCCTCTAGCTCAGCAACCAAGGAACCCACCACAATTTTTGAATGAATCTCAATGGGGACGCGGCACTCATCATCGGTTACCCAGAAGACCGTGTCTCCATCCTTGTCATACAACCCTTTAAAGGTCATCTTAGGCTGAATTTTAAGGGTCGCCACTTCACCAAACAGCGAATTTCGCACCTCTCTTCCCACCGCTTTCACAGCGACTTCATGACGTTGTTTATCCACAAAGGCTGGCACCCTTATGGGAGTGTCAAGCTGTTCAAAGGTCAGTGCACGAGAGATAAAAAACGCAGAAAACTCATTGTAAACCGTCCCTGCTATGGGGTACTTTTTTTGAGGTTGGGCATTTTTTTGATAGGTCACCTCCAGTTTTTGCTGGTCATAGATCGTCAAACGTTTGGTTTCCCTCCCCCACGTTTCCCTCCCCCACCCTTCCCTTTGGTGGACAGCATACTGCAAAGGAAGCTTCAATGGTCCCTCTACAATGGTGGTAAAGGTATCATCCACTGGATACACCAGCTTAAACAAGCCATAATCGGTCACTCGCACCTTTATAGCAAACCTGTCTGTACCAGGTTCAACGGGGACAATAGAAATAAAGAGATCGCCAATTTTAATCCCACCACTCCAGGAAACAGCAAAATGCATCTGCTCAGCACCGTTAAACATATTGTTCAGGCTGTGCTGCTCAAGTTGTTCTGCTGTAGTTTGCATAACCGCATGGGCAATACCCACTCCAGCAATCAGCAGCAGTAGGGAAGGAACAAGAAAACGGATCAACCTGAAGTTGCCAAGGAAAGACATGTCGCGCAAAAAAGAGCAAGGGAGATAAAACCATTCATGGAGAAAAAAGACATGTGAATCCGTGAAAGGTCTGAAGGATTGACTATCATGTGTTGATAGAACAAAGCAACACCAGTAAGGATAATGCCTACAAAATACCACCCGTTAAGACCAGTCTGGATGCCGGTCAGAATGAAAAAAACAAAGGCGATCAGATGAAATAAGGTGGCAATCCGAAAGGCGTTTCTACTGCCAAAAATTGCAGGCATGGAGTGTAACCCGGCGGAGCGGTCAAACTGAGCATCCAGGCATGCATAAATACAATCAAAGCCTGCTACCCAAAAAAGCACCCCCAAAGAGAGAACCCACGGGAACCCTTCCAGACTACCAGCAACGGCAACCCAGCCACCTAGTGGAGAACAGGCCAACGCCACTCCAAGCACCACATGACAGAGCCAGGTAAACCGTTTGGTTAACGAGTAAAAAAGGGTCAACCCCAAGGCAATTGGGGAGATGAGTAAGGCCATGGTGTTCAGCATAAAGCAGGAAAAGAAGAAGAGCAGCCCCGCAAGAATAACCATGCCCCATGATTCTGGTAAACTCACCTCTCCTGCTGGGATTGCTCGTTTAGCGGTCCGCGGGTTGGCAGCATCAAAGGTGCGGTCTGCAATGCGGTTAAATCCCATGGCGCAGGTTCGCGCACCAACCATGGCCCCAACCACCCAGATGAACACCCATAAGCTGGGGATACCACGTTCAGCCAGAAAAACACCCATAAGCGCAAAGGGCATGGCAAAAACAGTGTACTTAAATTTAATCATCTCAAGCAGCACCTGAATTTTTTTCCACATTAGGCTGTCCCTCCAGGCCACCTGTTATATTTTGGAGCATGCAATCCCAGTAGTTCACACAGTCGTCCTGTATAATTATCCGCCATTTCTTCAAAAGAGGTGGGCCTTGAATAAAAGGCAGGCAATGGTGGACAAATAAGAGCACCAGCGTCATGCACGGTGAGCATGTTCTTCAAATGGGTTCTGTTCAGTGGTGTTTCCCTGACCGCTAAAATCAATGGCCGCCTTTCCTTTAAGGTTACATCGGCCGCGCGGTGGATGAGGTTAGCGGTATACCCTGAAGCAATGGCTGCCAAGCTCCCAACAGTGCAAGGCAAAATCACCATGGCATCAAAACGGGCGGAACCTGAGGCAGGGGCAGCAGAAAAATCATCTGCAGAATACCATTGTGTAACCCCTGATAACTGATCTGGAGCAATTTGGAGCTCAAACTTGAGCACCTGCAACCCTGCATCAGAGATAATCCCATGCACTTCCACATCAAGTGCACCAAGCTGTTTGAGTAACGATGACACATAGAGCATTCCAGTTGCTCCGGTAATCCCTAACAGGATTTTTGTAACAGCCATTATTTTATCCCAATATAGATGGAAACAATGCCAAAGGTAAGCGGAATACGGCGGACATCTTTGAAACCGGCCTCTCGCATCATGGAGAGTAACTCTTGTGGCTCATAAAAGGCTGCGATGGAAGATGCCAGGTATTCATAGGCTTCCTTGTCCCCTGAAACAACACCAGCAACAGCAGGTAAAACTTTGTTTAAGTAAAAAGTGTACATGGGCTTAACTATAGGGTTAGTTGGCCTTGAAAACTCTAGAATAAGGAGTTTTCCAGTGGGTTTTAACACCCGGTGCATTTCCTGCAAGCCGATTAAGGTTCGCGACAGGTTGCGCACTCCAAAGGCAACGGTACACCCCCAAAAGGCATTATCTGCTGCAGGAATTTCTTCACCATCACCACAGACAGGGGTAATACGCGATTTTCGCTCATCATTTGGTAAGGTTTTTACTCCAGCGTAGAGCATGTCCTGGCAAAAATCAATGGAAACAACTTCTCGCTTTTTCGCTTGTCTGGCAAGCTCTAAGGATAAGGGCAAGGTACCAGCACAGAGATCAAGTACAGCTCCTGCGGGAAACGCTTTGAGCATTCTGGTGGTTTTCCACCGCCAGTACCGGTCAATCTGAAAAGAAAGCAATGAATTAAGAAGATCGTAGCGATTACTGATGGAAGAGAATTTTTCCCGAACAAATTGCTTTTTCCCTTCAGGAGCATCTATATTTTGCATAAGGTGTACACTTTATTTTACTGAAATTCAGTTATTACCAGCTTGTTAAGAAAATATTTTCAGCGGCAGCGAAGCTGGAGAAACCTCTCCTCGCTTCACCAGTTGCTTGTAAAAAAGCTCAAGTCCCTGGATTTTATCCGCAGTAAGGTCATGCTGGATGCCATTGAGATAGGCTGAGCACATTTCACAATCCATGGGGATACGTCTGGCAACCCGATCACAAATTTCGGCCATCTGCTGCACTCCCTTTTTCCGGCATTCAACAAAGGTCTCACGAATGGCTCTGGCGGTCTGCTCGTGTTTATCAAGGTATTCCTGACGGACCGCACATACTGAGAAAACAAAAGGGAGGCCGGTTTGCTGAAACCATGCGTCTGCCAGGTCAAGCTGCACAGGATACCGATTTTCAAAGCGGAGTCTCAATGCATCGTCACCAATGGCAAGCACGCCAGCAATGCTACGGTCTTCTTTTTCAGCACTATAAGCGTCTCCCACCGTATAGACTGGATGCGCCTTATAATATTCTTCCAACAATATACGGCCAAGGCAGACAGATGTACCAGATTGACCAGTCAACACAATTGGTTTCAGGTGAAGCTCCTCTATGGGAAGCTTTGAAAAAAGATATACACTGCCCACCGGTCCTGTTGCGCTGATGGAAAGATCAGCAAAAATCTGATACTGTTCCGGCCTGGCAGCATACTCATAGGATGAAACAAACCCCATATCAATTTCACCTGCGGCAAGCATCGTGTTCAGCTCACTTGGCTGCCCTTCAATAATCTGCCAGGACTCCGGGTGTTCCATCTCTTTCCACACCTCATACAGCGGGGCCGTGTTGATATAGTTTACCATGCCTATACGTGCCATTGCTTACTCCCGGACATGCTTTTTATACGCACTGGTTGGATTGCGCTTCCTGTAGTAACTAGATACTCCATAACGTCCTCTGCTGAAGCCATAGGCCCTGGTAACTGGATGCTCAGCATTTCTGGCAATTTCCCCCTGGAAAGCGTACCCAGAGTTGCTGCAATGCCCAATGCCTGCGCACCGCCCAAAGTGGCCATGGAAAAAATGGTCTCAGGTAAAACACCTGGATGCTCCTCAGCAAGCAGCTGCATTTCACGCCATAAGGAAATCTCAGGGTTACTTGCCAGGCTATCCGTACCAAGGGCTGGCAATATACCCGCATTCACCATTTTTTGCACCGGTGCTCTCCCAACATCAAGGAACCTGTTACTTCCTGGACAAAGACAGATATGCGCTTTTTTACGCGCAATCAGCTCTATTTCCCCATCGCTTAAATGCACGCAATGCACGCACAGGGTTTGTTCATCCAGCAAACCAAGCTTATCAAGATAAGCAACAGCCCCTGATGCACCAACTTCTGGTAAAAAACGCTCGTCCCAAAACCCTCTGTCGCACAGGAACGCAACCATTTCACCTGTTCCCTGTTGCACCATTTCCACCTCTGCTTTGGTTTCAGCAACATGAATGGAAAAAACAGCGTCCTGTTGTTTACAACGGTTTTTCAAAGCCATAAGCAATACTTTATGGGTGGAATATAGAGCGTGCCCCGTACAGAGGATGTTCTGCTCTTCAGCATCTAATCGTGATACATTGTTTTCCAGGTGATCTCCAGCAAACCCCAGATACTCCTTACAGGGAAAAAGGAAGCCCTGGAACTCCTGGGTGAGTTCAGCAACCACCGGTGTGTTTCCGATATCAAGAATCGCACTCACACCATCATTGTACTGCTTTTTAAGTTGCTTAAGAGCAGCATTGCTTACCTCCTTGCCCATTGCACCTCTTTTTGCACGTAAAGAGACAAGGGCAAGAATCCATTGGGTAAAATGGGAAGGTGATGCGCCTTGGCCGAGTTCCTTCAGGGAGGAAAGCTCAAGATGGATATGAGCATTTACCAGAGGCGGGGTAAGTACAGCTCCATGATGGGCAACACATTGTGCTTCCGGGAAAGCTTGCAGCAGGGTTTTACGGGAACCCACCGCTGCAATACCATCTTGAAAGAGTGCTACTCCACCATTTTTTATGGGTGGTTCAGCGACAGGAACAACCCACTCACCAGTGTGAATTTCCATTGTGGTAGCCACGAAAGAGCAACAGTTGATTAAACCAGCGAATAATCCATTAAACGTTGTTTTGGGGTAAACCCGGCATCGCGCACCAGGCGCTGAATTTCCTTTTCAGAGAGCCTGAAATGGACACCTGCTGCAGCGACCACATTTTCCTCAATCATGGTGGAACCAAAATCATTGGCTCCAAAAAACAGGGAGAGTTGCGCTATCTTAGGTCCCTGGGTAACCCAGGAGGCCTGGACATTATCAAAATTATCCAGGTATATCCGGCTTAAGGCAAGCATTCTCAGGTAGGAAAACGACGATACTTTTTCTATGGTTCTGCTTTCTGCAAGCGGGGTATGATCGGGCTGAAAGGTCCAGGGAATAAAGGCTGTGAACCCTTTTGTACGATCCTGCAGTTCCCGCAAACGCCGCAGGTGCTCAAGGCGTTCCTCGCCCGTTTCGATGTGCCCATACATCATGGTTGCTGTGGTTCGCAAACCAAGGTTATGCGCCTGTTCCATGATGGATATCCACTGATCAGCATCGCATTTTCGAGGTGCAAGCTCTTTGCGAACCCGATTGGAAAGAATTTCCGCACCACCACCTGGAATAGAACCCAAACCGGCATCCATTAGCCTCTGGATCACCTCTTTGGTGGACAGGCCGGATAATTGAGCAAAATGGTACACCTCAGGAGGCGAAAATCCGTGAATATGGATTCCCGTCTTTTTCATGGCACGAAGCATATCCTCGTAATACTCCAGCGGTTTATCGGGGTGTAATCCGCCCTGGAGCAAAATCTGGGTGCCGCCAAGCTCCTGGGTTTCCCGTATTTTATCGAGCAGCTGTTCCAGGCTGAGCAATTCACCTGACCTGGCTTCAGGAGCCTTGAAAAACGCACAAAATTTACACGCAGACACACAAATATCCGTGTAGTTGATATTGCGATCTACAACGTAGGTGACGACAGGCTCAGGGTGAAGCCGTTTACGAATACTGTTGGCCAGAAAACCGAGCTGGTGCAGGTCTGCATGGTTTTCCAGCAGGCGATATTCGTCATCACTGATACGCTCGCCCTGCTCTATTTTGGTTATGATTGGAGTAAGCATCGTGACCTAAAAGGTTGCTAACACGTTATACAGCGTATCCCGCTCTATGGGTTTACGTCCTGCTTCCCTGATCAGCCGAATCAAGGTCTTATGCCCAAGCCCCTGAGCGGTTTCAGCTCCAGCCATATGGGTGATAACCTCTTCCTTGACCGTACCATCCATGTCGTCAGCACCAAAAGAAAGGGCTACCTGAGCAAGCTTGGGCCCAATCATCACCCAGTATGCCTTAATATGGGGGAAATTATCCAGCATCAAGCGGCTTACTGCAATGTTTTTCAGATCATTGATTCCTGTGGTGTTGGAATGCTCGGACATTGCAGTATTTTTCGGATGAAAGGCAAGGGGAATGAAAGCGAGGAATCCGCCGGTTTCATCCTGGGCTTTGCGCAGGGCGTCAAGATGTTCCAGTCGTTCATCAATGGTTTCAATATGTCCGTAGAGCATGGTGGCATTGGTGTGCAAACCATGCCGGTGAGCGGTTTTCGCAATTTCTATCCAGCCTTCTCCTGGGAGTTTATCAGGACAGGTAATCTCACGAATTCGGGGGTTGAACACCTCAGCTCCACCGCCTGGTAACGAGCCGAGTCCTGCATCCTTTAAGATCTCAATGGTTTCGTCCACTGGTTTACCGGCAAGACTCGCCAGATGATGAATTTCCACGCAGGTAAACGCCTGAATATGCAGCTCCGGACGAGCCTCTTTGATGACTTTCAGCAAATCGACATAATAGGAAAAGGGGAGATCTGGATGAATACCGCCCACCATGTGGACTTCAGTAATGGGCTCATCAAGACGCTCTTCCACTTTTTTGCGTACATCCTCAACCGTCATCTCATAGGCGAGTTTATGCCCTTTTTCCCGTCCAAAAGCACAGAACTTACACAGATTGGTACAGACATTGGAATAGTTGATATGCTGGTTGTAGATAAAAAAAGCATCATCACCGTTTTTTCGTTGGCGGACAATGTTGGCCAGATACCCCAGCGCAAGGATATCAGAGCATTCATAAAGCTCTTTTCCTTCTGCTATGGAGATTCGCTGCTCATTACGAACCTTTTCAAGAATGTGACCAAGGCCTGCCTGTTCTATATATTTATCCATGTTTCCGCACCTGCTTACAAAAACGCATAAACGAGAAAAAAATAAAGCCCCTTGATACCATCAAGGGGCTTCATGTTCATACACATGTTGTTCCTGCTAATCAAGAAAATAGCGCAGTTTATCTCTTCTGCTGGAGTGGCGCAGCCTGTTGAGTGCTTTTTTCTCAATCTGACGAATCCGTTCACGGGAAACATTGAACCGTTTACCGATCTCTTCAAGCGTGTACTCCGCCTTTTCACCAATCCCGAAACGGAGGCGGATAATTTTTTCCTCGCGTTCGGTTAACGTAGAGAGCACCTCAGTAACCCGGTGTGCCAACTCACGGTTTTGAACAGCATCGTAAGGAGATTCAGATTCCTGGTTTTCAAGAAAATCACCTAAAGTGGAATCATCATCACCGACCGGGGTTTCCAGCGAAATAGGTTCCCGCGATGCTTCAAGAATTGCCAGGATCTTATCCATGGGCAAATCGGTCATCTTGGAAATTTCAACCGGTGTAGGTTCTCGGCCAAGCTCCTTTAAGAGCGAATAAAAGGCCTTGAAAAACTGGCTCCGCAACTCCAGAAAGTGAACCGGCAACCTGATGGTCCGGGTTTTATCCAGAATAGCTCTGGTAATAGCCTGCCTGATCCACCATGAAGCATAGGTGGAAAACTTGTTCCCTTTTTTATAATCAAAACGAAACACAGCACGCATGAGCCCCAGGTTACCTTCCTGGATCAAATCAGCCAGGGTGAGCCCTTGATGCATATACCGCTTGGCAATGGAAACCACAAGCCGCAGATTCGCCCGAATCATGCAGTCTTTGGCCACCTCAATGGAGCGATTATACGCCTCCAACTTGGTGTTTAAGGTAAACAGCTCCCTGGTATCAGGATGATTACGGCTTGCAATATTGACACAATGCCGCATATAGTTAAGCTGCTGTTTTTTAGGCTTTAAGGTAGGGTCACGTCGCTGCCAGAGATCAATCCGCTCGACCAGCATGGAAATTTCCCTGGTGCCGGACTCATCAGTTCGAATGGCCTCAATGATGGCATCAAATCCTTCGCGGATTGTTTTGGAATACTTGGCTTCCTCCTCAGGAGTGAGAAGATCAAACTGGCCCATCTCTCTGAGATAGGTTGTTGTCGTTTCTTCTGACTCGTGTTCTTCACTGTCAGGTAAAACTTCAGTGGTAGCCTCTTCTGGAGTCTTTTTTCCTGTCCACTCTTCGCCTGAAAGCGTTTTTCGTTTACCGGAATCTTCCTGGGTAACAATTTCTATGTTGTTTTCGCCTAGAAAATCGAATAATTCTTCTATGGCACCCGGATCGTTTATTTTTTCAGGAAGTAACTCGTTGAGATGCTGGAAAGTAATGCAGCCCTCATCCTTACTAGCTTCAAGAAGGTCATTTTTGATACCTGCTAGCACCTGCCTTCTCCCCCCACAACGTATATGGAAAATAAAATTCTATTAAAAAGCACAAAGAATATATTAACCTAATGCGCATGGCATGAAAAATCAACTCCTTATCCAGCTGTTTTGTATGATAACCACCAGCAGGCCTACCAACCGCCTGTTATAACACAACAAAACTCTCAGGCTCCACCTTATAAGGAAAAATATTATGTCGCTATCCATTGCATCATTACTTCACCAAAGAGCAAGTGGTATCCTCCTTCCCCTGTTTTCCCTGCCTGGTCCTTTTGGTATTGGAGATATTGGACCTACGGCATTTCGCTTTATTGATTTTCTTGCCCAGGCCGGTCAGTGTTATTGGCAAATTTTACCTGTGGGACCAACAGCAGCAGCATTTTGCAATTCTCCCTACATGAGTCCATCAGCTTTTGCCGGCAACCCTCTTTATATCAGTCCTGAGCGTCTTGTCACAAAAGGATTACTTGAGCCAGGTGAGGTACTGGTTACCGTTGATGCCGAGCATGCTGTAGATTACAAACAAGCTGCTCACCTTAAGCAAAAACTACTGCGCCTGGCATGGCAGCGATTTGATGCCAGCCCCCGAAGAGGTGAACTGAAGACCTTTATCACTGATCACCCATGGGTAGAAGACTATAGCCTCTTTCAAGCCTGTAAAAAACACTGTCACAACCAGGCGTGGTTTGAATGGCCCAAAGGACTCAAAAAACGCCAACCTGAAGCACTGAAAAAAATTGTTCAGGATTATCAGGATGATGTGGAATATTTCACCTTTGAACAATATCTGTTTTTCAGTCAATGGCAGGAATTAAAAGCCTATGGCAGGGAAAAAGAGGTCTCCCTTATTGGTGATATCCCCATGTATATAGCCGCAGACAGTGCAGATGCCTGGTCACAACAGGATATCTTTCAGCTTGACCCAGCAACTTCCAGACCCACCCAAGTTGCAGGTGTTCCGCCAGATTACTTCAGTAAAACCGGACAGCTATGGGGCAACCCACTCTACAAATGGAACACCACAAAAAAAGCGACTAAAAAAGCCTTGTGGAAATGGTGGGAAGAGCGGCTCAGGCATAATTTTCTCCTGACCGATGTGGTGCGCATTGATCACTTCAGAGGTTTTGAATCCTACTGGTCTGTTCCTGCTGAAGAAGAGACTGCCATCAACGGAAAGTGGAAAAAAGGACCTGGTTTCCCTTTTTTCAAGGAAATGAAAAAACGCATTGGGGAGCTTCCTATCATTGCAGAAGACCTTGGAACCATCACCCCGCCTGTGGAGAAGCTGCGTAAAGACCTGAACTTTCCCGGTATGAGGATCCTGCTCTTTGCCTTTGATGGCTCACCCGATAACAGTTATCTCCCCCATTGGTATGAGCCCAACACAGTTGTGTACACGGGAACCCACGATAACGATACCGCAGTTGGCTGGTACATGAGTCCGGAAATAGAGGAAGAAAGCAAGAAGCAGGCAAAAAACTATGCTCATCAAACCAACTTACACGAATCCATCTTTCATCAGGACATGATCTATCTAGCCTTATCTTCTGTCGCAAACACAGCGATTTTGCCCATGCAGGATGTGTTGGGATTTGGCAATGATTGCAGGATCAACACTCCAGGGACTGTTGCACATAACTGGCAATGGCGCTGTGCCCAACGCTTTATCACAGATGAATTAGCCAGTTGGCTATACGATAAGACCGCATTATTTGGTCGTTTACCACAAAAAACTGTACCAAAAGGTATCCAAAAAGTGGAAACAGCTGAACCGTAAACCACCGACGAATATCTTATTGACAAAACCCAGCCCTCCTCTTATAAACTACAGCAACGCTAGGGGTGCAATCTCTGCTGAGAGGAAATTCTCCAACCCTTAGAACCTGATCCGGATAATACTGGCGAAGGGAAGCGACGACAAAATCTTTTATATTTTGCTCCTCTCAAGCCGCTTACCTTACCCGGGAAGCGGCTTTTTTTATGGTGTACTATGAATATTCAGATAAACGGACAACAACAAGCTTCCCAGGCAGCCACACTTGGTGCATTGATTGCCGACCTGGGGTTGGAAAAAAAATCCCTGGTGGTCGAATACAACGGTGCCATTGTCAAACAGGAAGCATGGGATGCAACACGGTTAAGCGATGGAGACACGCTTGAACTACTTAATTTTGTAGGTGGAGGATGAACATCATGGGCAAAGAGAGTTTAACAATTGGTGATACGGAGTTCACCAGTCGGTTATTCACTGGAACAGGCAAATTTGGAGATAATAACCAGATTCCTGAGATGCTTGCGGCAAGCGGTTCTGAGATGATTACCGTTGCCCTGCGGCGCGTAGACATCAACTCTGTGACAGACAATATCCTCGATTGTATTCCAAAAGACGTTACCCTGCTGCCCAACACTTCAGGTGCAAGAACTGCTGAACAGGCAATACGAGTGGCCAGAATTGCCCGCGAAGCAGGATGCGGCGACTTCATCAAGATAGAGGTAATCACCGATGCCAAGTACCTTATGCCTGATAATTGGGAGACTCTCAAGGCAACAGAGGTGCTTGCCAAAGAGGGATTCACGGTGCTTCCCTATGTTTTACCTGATCTCCCTCTGGCTAAACGCCTTGAAGACGCAGGTGCGGCTGCAGTCATGCCCCTTGGTGCTCCCATAGGCTCTAACCGGGGTCTGGAAACCAGGGCCCTTATCGCCATGCTCATCGAAAACTGTAGTGTGCCCGTTGTCGTGGATGCCGGTATTGGCCTGCCCTCCCAGGCAGCAGATGCCATGGAGATGGGCGCAGATGCAGTGTTGGTAAACACCGCCATTGCCACAGCAGTTGATCCAGTATCCATGGGACGCGCTTTTGGCTTGGCAGTCCAGGCAGGCAGAACCGCCTTTCTGGCCCAAGCTGCGGGCCAAAGTGACACAGCGCGAGCGTCTTCCCCGCTGACGGGCTTTCTCGAGTAAGGAAACTTTTTCAGGAGCAGGACATGTCTTTTTATGAAGTAGTTAAAAAATACCAGGATTTTCCCTTTGCTGATTACTTTGCGTCTATCAGCGATGCTGATGTCAGAGCAGCCATAGCCAAGGATCAGTTATCTGCCATGGACTACCTGACCCTGCTCAGTCCATGCGCTGCCGCCCACCTTGAGCCCATGGCACAAAAGGCTCGCCAGCTCACCATCCAGTATTTTGGTAAAACCATCCAGCTTTTTGCTCCGCTCTATATTTCCAACGTCTGCAGCAACCAGTGCATTTATTGCGGTTTTAACAAAAAAAACACTATCTCACGCCAAACCTTATCCATGGAAGAGATAGAAAAAGAGGCGGCAGCTATTGCCTCAACCGGCATCCAGCATCTGTTGCTGCTGACAGGTGAATCGCGCAGAGCTACTCCCATAAACTATCTTGTTGAAGCAGTCACCTGTCTCAAAAAATATTTTGCTTCGGTATCCATCGAAATTTTCCCCATGGATGAAGATGAATACCGGATCATGCAAAAGGCAGGGGTGGACGGGCTCACCTTGTTTCAGGAAGTGTATGATGCATCCATTTATAAAGCGGTGCATCTTGCGGGTAAAAAAGCAGATTACCACTATCGCTTAAATGCGCCTGAACGAGGTGCCCGCACTGGTTTTCGCACGGTAAATATCGGCGCCTTGCTGGGGCTTGGTGAAAGCAGGAGCGAGTGTTTCTTTACCGGCCTGCACACCAGGTATCTTGATGATGCCTATCTGGATACGGAGATAGCAGTATCCCTTCCCCGATTTAATGAAGCAGAATGCGATTTTAAGCCGCAGTACCCGGTGAATGATACAACCTTTGTCCAGTTTTTACTTGCGCTCAGGCTCTTTCAACCACGTGCCGGTATAACCATCTCCACCAGGGAATCCAGTTACATGCGCGATCACCTCATGCACATTGGAGCTACCCGATTTTCAGCAGGTGTTTCAACCAGTGTTGGCGGATATGCAAAGGCTGAAGATTCGACCACACCACAGTTTGAGATTACCGATGAACGGAGCGTGGAGCAGGTGGCGGCAGCCATCGCCAGTCAAGGGTATCAGCCCGTGTACAAAGATTGGGTTGAGGCACTGTAAAGAGGATGCATTTCCCGAGAATTGGTATAGCCGGTGCGGGCGGGATCGGCTCCAATGTAGCGCTTCATCTGGTGCGCAGTAACATACCCTGTTTTACCATTATCGATTGTGATGTGGTGGAAGCCTCAAACCTGAACAGGCAATTCTTTTTTATAGACCAGGTAGGCAGTAGCAAGGTTGCAATGCTTGCACAAAACCTGCGCCGCATTAACCCGGAGATTGATATCTGTGCAGTACACCAAAAAATCACTCCTGAAAACATCCATCACCTTTTTGCTGACTGTGATGTGATCGTAGAAGGCTTGGATGGTGAGGAAGATAAAAAAATGCTCATTGAAGCGTTGCACAATGAAAAACACGCTATCATCGCAGCAAGCGGCATAGCAGGAAGTGATTTAGCTACCATTACCACCAAAAAGATAGGCAATACCTACATCATAGGCGATCTCTGCACAGACTGTGCTGGTGCTGAACTCACCAGTCATAAAGTGGTTACAGTTGCAGCACACATGGCCGCCACCCTACTCTCCCTTCTCTCCACCAAAGCAACAAACCAATGAAAGAAAAAACCTTACCCAAAGGCATTTACGGCATTACCGCTGAAAAATTTTCTTTAGGCCGCTCTAACCTGGATGTGGCTGAGGCAATGATTAAAGGCGGGGTCAAGATCATTCAATACCGCGAGAAACGACATCTCAAAGACTATTGTGAAATCGTTGCAGAGTGCCGCCAAATGCGTGAGCTTACCAAAAAACTGGGCGCTACCTTTATCGTCAACGACTTTGTTGATATTGCCCTTTTAGTTGATGCTGACGGCGTGCACGTGGGCCAGGAGGACATGTCCGTTGCAGATGTGAGAAAGCTTTTAGGCCCAGAAAAAATCATTGGCCTATCCACCCACTCCCCACAACAAGCTCAGGCAGCGGTACAGGCTGGTGCAGATTACATTGGTGTAGGCCCAATCTTTACCACCCAGACAAAAGAAGATGTGTGTGAGGCTGTGGGCCTGGAATATCTGGAGTACGTTGCCAGCACTATCCCCCTGCCCTATGTGGCCATTGGCGGCATAAAAGCACATAACATCAGCGAAATTGTCAACAGAGGCGCACAAACGGTGTGCCTGGTTACTGAAATCGTTGGTGCGCAAGATGTAACCGAAACCACCCGTTCAATAACAAATCAGATCCTCGGATAAACCCATAACTTTCAGGAGACCTATTCATGCCTCAATATACCACCCAGATGGATGCCGCTAAACAAGGCATCGTTACGCCCCAAATGCAGGATGTTTTAGCAAACGAAGCTGTCAGCGAAGCCTATCTTCTTGAACATGTGGCCAAGGGACAGATTACAATCCCTGCTAATAAAAATCATACAAGTTTAGTCGGTTGTGGTATAGGCGCCGGACTACGCACAAAAATAAATGTGAACCTGGGGGTTTCTGAAGATTGCTGCAATGTGGAAGTGGAGCTTGAAAAGGTGCGCCGCTCCATAGCACTGAAGGCTGATGCTATTATGGATCTCAGCACCTTTGGTGACACACGTTCCTTTCGCAGGCGCACTGTTGAGCTATCTCCTGCAATGATCGGGACAGTACCTGTATATGATGCTGTGGCACGCTACGGAAAAGATGTTGCGGCAATTACTGTGGACGACTTTTTTGACGTTGTTAAACAGCATGCAGAAGATGGAGTGGATTTTCTGACTATTCATGCAGGTCTGAACCGCACCGCTGTGGAACGGTTAAAAACCAATCCTCGCCTCACCCATGTGGTTAGCCGGGGTGGTTCCTTGCTCCTTGACTGGATGGACGCCAATGATGCGGAAAATCCATTTTTTGAGCATTACGACCGGCTGCTTGAGCTCTGCCAACAGAATGATGTCACCTTAAGTCTTGGTGATGGCCTGCGCCCGGGCTGCCTCAAGGATGCCACCGATGCATCTCAGATTCAGGAGTTAATTATACTGGGGGAACTGACCAAACGCTCCTGGGAACACAATGTACAAGTGATGATTGAAGGGCCGGGTCATGTGCCGCTCAATGAAATCATCGCGAATATGCAGCTGGAGAAAAAACTCTGTCATGGGGCTCCGTTTTACGTGCTTGGCCCGATTGTGACCGATGTAGCTCCTGGGTACGACCACATCACCTCTGCCATTGGAGGCGCAATGGCAGCATCTTACGGTGCAGACTTCCTGTGTTACGTCACCCCAGCGGAACATCTGCGCCTGCCAGATAAAGACGACATGAAAGAAGGCATCATTGCATCCCGCATTGCTGCCCATGCCGCTGATATAGCCAAAGGCATTCCAGGTGCAATCAACTGGGACAACGACATGAGCCATGCCAGAAAGGAGCTTGATTGGGAAAAAATGTTCGAGCTGGCCATGGATCCGGAAAAAGCCCGTGAGTACAGAAAATCATCCAAGCCCATAGATGAAGAGGTCTGTACCATGTGCGGTGATTTATGTGCAGTGAAGCGGAGCAAGAGGGTTCTGGAAACCAATCCAACCTGACTTGAACGTCAGTTTCATGAGCTGTGCCATGCCCACAGCTCATGAACAATATCAATCTTTTTTGCTAAACCCCGGTAACTCTGGAGCTGTTTGCGGTTTTTTCTTCGGTGTTCCCGTAAGGTTACTTACCCTTCTAACCACCCGGTTAGATACTCGCTTCCCCTTGGCAGCAGCTCCCTTAATCAGGTATTCATCAAACTCAACCTCAACAAAATTATACCTGGCTCTGCCAGAAGGTACGAGGCTCACTCGGGCGCGGATATCCTTATCACCGGTTACAAGAAACAGAATGGCTGAGCGTTTATGCTCATCAAAAAGGCGGTATTCCCGGTTAAGGATAAATTTGGGCGTGGTGAACCGCTTCACATAGGTTAAATTTTCTGTGCCGTTACGATAAATCAGGTTAAAGGTCTGCTGGGGTTGCACCAGGCCCATCCAATAGAGATCACTGCCGATAAACAGCTTTTCCGGTACGGTAATTACCTTGTACATCCCGTTTTTGAAGATCAGCAATATGCGATCATACTCTGAGCAACTGAGTTCGGTATCTTTTCGCTGGTTCTCAACTTTTATCTTGCACCCTACAAACCCGCTTTCCTTCTGATACACAAGTTGCAGATTGGAAAGTGCTGCTGCGCGGGCATCAATCTCGCCTAGGGTGCGCAGCCTGCTTTTTCTGGGATACTCGGCACCATACTTATCAAGCAGCTGCTGAATATAGTTGATGGTGAAACCAACCATATCCTTCAACTCTTTTTTGATCCTTTTAATGTTTTTCTCTATATCCCGAAGCTCTTTGAGCTGGCGATTGATATCATAGCGGGAGATACGTCGGATTTTAATTTCCAGCAGTCGTTCAATATCTGCTGTTGTTACCTTACGCTGTAACTCTTCTGCAAAAGGCGCAAGCCCATCACGGACAACGCTAAGCACGCTTTTATAGTTGGTTTGTTCCTCGATTTCCTTGTAGATGCGTTCTTCAATAAAAATCTGCTCAAGCTTGCGGGCGTGCCATTTGGCGAGCAACCTCTCCAGCTCCAGCTCCAGCTCTTTTTGCAGGTACCCAACCAGTTTATCCGTGTTGCGTTTTAACGCCTCTTCAACGGTGATCACCCTGGGCATATTATCTTCAATGGCGATCAGGTTAGGTGATACACTGACCTCACAGTCAGTAAAGGCATAGAGCGCGTCAATGGTTTCTTCTGCATGAATACCGCGAGGCAGCTTAATCTCCACCTCCACTTCTTCGGCTGTGTAATCGTTTACCGAGGCTATTTTAAGTTTTCCGGTTCGCACTGCCCGTTCAATAGACTCAATCAGCGATAAGGTCGTTACATTGTAGGGGAGCTCTGTGATGTGAATGGTTTTGGAATCCGGCTGTTCAATCTTTGCCCGACAGCGAATCTTGCCATTGCCATGATCATAATCAGTTACGTCAATTATGCCGCCACGCTGAAAATCCGGATACAGAATGAACTCTTCCCCACCAAGATAGGCTATCTGTGCTTTTAGCAGTTCGTTAAAATTGTGGGGCATGATCTTGGTGGCCATACCAACGGCAATCCCTTCTGCTCCCAGTAACAGCAACAAGGGAATCTTCACCGGTAAACTGATGGGTTCCTCCATGCGTCCATCATAGGAATCGATAAAGTCGGTCAGGTCTTTATTGAACAGGGTTTCACGGGCAAGGGGGGAAAGGCGACACTCGATATACCGTGCTGCAGAGGCCTGGTCACCGGTGTAAATGTTGCCGAAATTCCCTTGTCGATCAATAAGGAAGTCTTTATTCGCCAGGTTCACCAAGGCGGCAAAGATGGACTGATCACCATGGGGGTGGAGTTTCATGGTCTCCCCAACCACATTGGCAACCTTGTGATAGCGACCATCATCCATGTTGTGCAGGGTTTGAAGAATCCTGCGCTGAACAGGCTTTAAGCCGTCATCTACGTCTGGAATGGCACGTTCACGGATAACGTAGGAGGTATATTCCAGGAAGTTGAAGTCAAACAGCCTGTGCAGCTTGCCGAGTGTACGTTCGCCTGTTTCCATTATACCGGCTCCAAATTGAGGTGATCCATGATGTACTGACGCCGCTCAGGTGTATTCTTCCCCATATAAAATTTCAGCACCCTGCTCACTTCATGTAATGAATCCATACGCACCTGCTTAAGCCGCATATCCTCGCCAATAAACTGCTTGAACTCTGGCGGCGATATCTCACCAAGCCCCTTAAAACGCGTTACTTCTATGGATTTATCGGTTTTTCCTTTGGCTTTTAAGGTGGTAAAGGCCTGGTCCATCTCGGCATCTGAATAGCAGTAGATGGTCTCTTTTTTATTCCGCACCCTGAATATCGGGGTCTCAAGAATAAAGACATGACCAAGTTTAATAAGTGGCTCAAAATAATGAAGAAAAAAGGTCAGCAATAAATTACGAATGTGCAATCCATCCACATCAGCATCCGTTGCCAAAATAATTCGATCAAAACGTAAATTAGAGATAGACTCTTCAATATCAAGGGTTCGCATGAGCGAGTACATCTCGTCGTTTTTATATAACAGGTCCAACCGTTGCCCAAAGACGTTCATTGGTTTGCCCTTGATGGAAAAAACCGCCTGGGTCATAGGATCACGAGAGCTGACAATGGAACCGGCTGCCGACTGACCCTCTGTTATAAAGAGCATGTTCTCTCGGCCTTCTTTGGAGGGTTTCCCCTTGGAAGGATGGTACTTGCAATCCTTGAGCTGCGGTATTTTCAAGGCGACCTTTTTGGCCTTGGCCTTGGCTTCGCGGCGAACAGACTGGAGTTCCCGGCGTACCTTTTCATTACGCTGCACCTTTTCCAGCAGCATTTCAGCCACATCCGGGTTCATATAGAGAAAATTGGCAACCGCCTCTTTGGTCGTATTGATAAGCCCGGAGCGGATATCGGTATTGCCCAGCTTGTTTTTGGTCTGGGATTCAAAAACCGGCTCCTGAACCTTTACCGCCAGCACCCCGACCAGGCCATCCCGTACATCCTGACCGCTGAATTTTTTACCGCTGAACTCATTAACACCGGCTAAAAAGCCCTGACGAAATGCTGAAAGATGGGTTCCTCCCTCACTGGTGTAGGTACCGTTGACAAAGGAAAAGTAGAGTTCGCCGTAATCATCGGTATGGGCAAAGGCAAACTCCATGGATTTATCGACAAAATGAACAGGATCGTAAAGCTTACGGGTAGTTACCTCATTTTCGAGCAAATCCTGGAGCCCGTTTTTAGAAAAGAATTCATGTTCATTAAAATGGAGATAGAGTCCTGCGTTCAGGTAGGCATAGCGCCATAAGCGTTGTTCAACATACTCTTTATCAAAGGTGAACTTTGGAAAAAGCTCAGGGTCTGGAGTAAACTGGATTAAGGTACCGTTTTTCTCTTTGGTTTCTCCCTCTTCCTCGTCCTGTAACTTTCCGTGATCAAAGGTAGCTTTTTTAAATTGACCGTCACGAAAGGCACATACGGTAAACGTTGTGGAAAGCGCATTAACCGCCTTGGTTCCAACCCCATTGAGCCCCACAGAGAACTGAAACACATCGGTGTTATACTTGGCTCCAGTATTGATCACCGACACGCATTCAACCACCTTACCCAGCGGTATTCCACGCCCGTAATCCCTGATTTGACAGAAACCGTCTTCGCTGATACTGACCTCGACCTTCTTGCCATAGCCCATGATAAATTCATCCACCGCATTATCAATAACCTCCTTAAGCAGGATGTAAATACCATCATCAGGGTGTGAGCCATCGCCAAGCCGGCCAATGTACATACCTGGCCGTTTGCGGATATGCTCCAGAGAGCTGAGCGTTTTAATTTTTGATTCATCGTACTGATGTTTGGGTTGCTGGTCGGCCATGAAGACTCGCTTTGAAAATGTAGTTGTCTTTTTTGAAAAAAATAAAGTGAAAAATGCTTATTCCATCATATGAACCCGGCCGCAATCCGGGCATATCCAGGTTGGGCCATTGCTGATCCCCCAGGTGTTTTCGTGAAAACAGTGCGGACAAATCTGAAATCCGCACGAACAGTTCCAACAAAACGGTTGTTCTTTTTTACAGCAGTGACATCTGAATTCTTTCCTTCGCCGCCTGCGTTTACTGGTTGTACTGCTCATTATACCTCGTCTCCGTCTTCAACAGCAAGCTGTTCGCCCAGCCAGCTCAGATAGGCCTCTCCTCCGCCTGTAATGGGGGTAGCAATGATTTCCGGGACAGCATAAGGATGGAGCTCTTTAAGAGCTGTTTTTAATTTGTCAAACACCCCCTTGCTGCTTTTCATGGTACAGAGATATTCCTCGTCCTGCTCAACAGTACCCTGCCAGCTGTACACGGATGTGCATGCTGTTATCTGCACGCATCCGGCCAGCCGCATTGCCACAACTTTCCGGGCTATGCCAAGCGCATCGGATCGGTTTGCAACCGTTGTTTGAACCTGAATATAGTCAGACACTATTTACACCTCGCGCAATACCTGTTAGAGAGTTTTTTCAGATACCGTCCTGTGCCGGATCCCGCATCTTCAGGGCAGTTATCTTAACAATCCCAGACAAAAAAAACAAATATTGCTAAATGCTGAAGTAAACAGCAGGAGACTGTATGCTTTTTACGGTAGACGTTGGTAACTCACATACTGTCAGTGGCGTATTCCATAATGGTTCCTTTATCGCTAACTGGCGGCTCCAGTCAACCCAGGATAAAACCGCAGACGAGCTGTCCATTCGCTATATTGCCCTGCTCTCCATGGCAAAGATTGATCCACGCCAGATTACGGGATTTATTATATCTTCGGTTGTGCCTTTGCTTGAGTCCAGCTGGATCAAGTTTGCCCAGGAGCACTTTATTGGGCTGCAGAACCCGCCTATTGCGGTTACTCACCAGCTTAATCTGGGGGGATTGGAGGTCAAGATCGATACCCCTTCAGAGGCCGGTGCGGATCGACTGGTTAATGCTGTTGCTGCATGGGAACGGTTTAAGGAAGCCTTTATAGCGGTAGACTTTGGTACAGCCATTACCTTTGACTGCATAAGCAAAAACCATGAGTATCTTGGTGGGACTATCCACCCTGGAATTGGCATCTCACTCGATGCATTGGCCGCAAGAACCGCAAAACTCCCACGACTGGACATTGACGTGACTCCGGAAAACCCCATCGGCTCTTCCACTGTAAAAGCTATTCACTCCGGAATGTTGTATGGTTTTGGCGGGCTTGTCGACAGGATGATATCTCTTCTTGCCAAAGAGTTGGCGGATGATAATGAAAAAGTGCATACCATTGCCACTGGTGGAATGGCCCAACTCATCATGCCCTATGCCAAAACCCTGGAGCATGTTGATCCTCAGCTCACCTTGACCGGGCTCAAACAGATTTATGACCTGAACGCCACCCATGAAACAGGAAACTAACCCCATATTTCCGCCCCGACTGAAAAAGGGGGATACTGTTGGTGTTTTTTGCCCAGCTGGACCAGTGAGGGATATTGGAGCCTTTGAACGCGGAGTGCAGATACTTAAAAGATTTGGGCTTGCGGTTAAGGTGCAGGGAAACGTGTATGATCAGGGCAGCTATCTGGCAGATGCAGATCAGCAGCGTGCCAACAACCTTCATGTTTTATTCGATGATGATACAGTTGCTGCAATAATGGCTGCTCGTGGTGGTTTTGGCTGCATGCGAATGCTCCCTTATGTTGATTTTGAGCTTATTCAAAAAAAGCCAAAGCTGCTTATCGGTTTCAGCGATGTCACGGTGCTCCTCGGTGCGCTGGTTGCACAGGCTAACACCATCTCTATCCATGGTCCGGTGGTCACATCCCTTGCAACCAGTAACGATAGGTCCATTCATCAGCTCCTTGGACTTGTTTCAGGGGACGGAGAGAATGTGGTCAAAGGAAAACAGCTCGAAATTTTGCGTAAAGGGAGCTGCCGTGGTATTCTTGCAGGAGGAAACCTGACCACTCTGGTGCATCTGATCGGTACCCGGTGGGAACACAATCTTGACAACAGGATTCTCGTTCTCGAAGATACGGGCGAGCATGTATATCGTCTGGACCGGATGCTCACTCAACTGGCCATGAGCGGAAAATTAGACAGGATTGCAGGAATCCTCCTTGGAAGTTTTGATACTGGCGGTGGTGACGCCCTGCAAAACCAGCGCCTTGAAGAACAGGTCTGGACAAGAGTACTCGAATTGACCGAACACCTGAACCTGCCGGTCTGGGGTAGATTCCCCGTAGGTCATTTAGCAGAAAATCTCGCCTTGCCTTTTGGTTTACCAGCAACCATGGATGAGAATAATGGCACGCTGCAATTTCACTTTGATTGCGCACAGTTTTTATAACATACCACTTTTATGATCAAGCGCTACCTGTTGACCATTCTGGCTTTTCTTGGCCTTGTTGTGCTCTACAGCCTTACCTTCATTCCTCTGGCACTGGTCAGTTCCGGCCTTTCTCAGCAAAAGCACCTGCTTTCCTTTGGCATATGGGGAGCAATGGTACTGATTTCACTCTTTCCAGCACTTGCAGTCATCATTGGTAAGATATGGTTTTTTAAAGGTAAAGGAGAGCCTGTAACGCGTGCTCGATTGCAGGAAACCCTCATGCAGATCAATGCGGCCAACGGCCCCGTGCAGATAATGGAGAAAAAACGGAAGCATCTGGTGACCTGGAAGCATCAGGAAAAGCTGTGGTGCGAATTGATGAGCCGCAATGGAATGACACAATTATATGAGTTACACCTCTTTTTTGATGACGCCACCAAAACGGTTGAACTCATTGATAAAATGCGAAAAGTGGGGTTTGTAGATTGCCCAGATAGAGTGAAAAAAGGTTTCCTGGCACGGCCAAAGCCGCTCCTTCGGGTGGGACTGGGGGAACAGTGGGGAGTGGAAAATTATCAAAAACGTCAACCCCATGAGTACAACTTTAAACCCGTTGAGATAAAATCCCCAGTCATGGGAACGATTCTCAAAAATGGCTGGAACGTTCGTTTCAGGCTCCTGTGATTAACAGATACCCGCTCAATCGTAACTGATAACGGGTACTTCATCACTTGCAGAACATCAGTGAATAACCAGATTATGCAATTGCCTGGGCCTTTCTTCTAGTATCAGGTTTTTCAGCTCATCTTCATCATCTTTTTGCCATGGAAAGTGCGTGGCCAATATTTGGGTAACTTCATCAATGGCGCGGCATAGTGCCTCTGCCTGCTGTTGCTCACGGATGCCTCTGGTCAATCCGTCCACGATATGTTGCCAGGTTTCAAATGGTATTTTTTTGTTAATGTTGGTATCACCCAAAATCCAGGCCTTTCGCTCAAACAATGAGATATAGAGCAATACCCCGTTCTCATCCTTTGTTTTATGCAGGTTTTCTGTAAAAAAGCTTATAAAAGCGCTCTTTTGTACTTCACCCTCCATCTGGTGTTCAGTAAGAAAAAGGCGCTTCAGGGTGTTGGTTCGCGAAACAAGGAAGCCTGTAACGGGCGTACAACAGATAAACAGTACCAGAAATATCCACAACTCGTTTATCCCAGACCAGATAAGATGAGCAACACAGGCAGTGAGCAATAAAGAAACCATCCCCCCTAAGATGCCACCTCCAAGTATCGCAGCACTGGGATAGGAATGACTGGATGAGACAATCATAGGTACGATCTCACCGGAAGTTCGCCGTTCTGCCGCACGTACAGCCGACTTAACAGATTCCTGTTCTTCAGGGGTTAAGAATTGTTGCGCTAAGGTTTTTCCCATTACCATCCTCCGGAAGCACCGCCTCCACCAAAACCACCTCCACCGCCGCCAAAACCACCAAAACCGCCACCGAAACCACCTCCAAGGGTGTTAAAGCCGCCAGAAAAGCCAGTTGTTCTGCTGCTTCTTCTGTGTGATCTGGAAGAAATAATGGAACTGGCTATAACTCCGCCGATCACGCCAACTAAGGCGAAAATGAGTAAAGAGGTCACACCACTTATAAATGGTGCAGTAAGCCCCAGCAACGTAGAGTACACACCACCTGCAATGCCTGCAATAATCGTTTTTTTTCTGAAAATGGAGCCGATGGTAAAAAAGCCAAACATCCCTCCTATTATCCACAATGCAGGGTCAGCATCAGAGGCTTTTTTAAGGCTTTCAGTATTGAACTCGCCTTTAACGGTACCAACTATTGCCGCAACGCCATTGATTACCCCTGCATCAAATTGCCCCTTCCTGAACTTGGGAGTAATGACATTACGAATAATTCTGCCCGCAACAACATCGGTCAACACGCCTTCCAGTCCGTAACCAACTTCTATTCGGATCTTGCGGTCATTTACTGCAATAAGTAACAACACACCATTATCAGCCCCTTTTTGCCCTATCCCCCAAGTCTCTGCTACCTTTAATGAGTACTGCTCAAGGTTTTCACCCTTAAGGGAGGTGATGGTTAGAATAACCACCTGAGTAGAGTCTTCCTGCTCCAGTTGCTTGAGTTGTTCTTCCAGCAGGTTCCTGGTTCCGGTGGAAAGTAACCCGTCATAATCATTAACCCTTGCTTTCAGGGGTGGGACGTCCAGCGCCATGGCCTGGATGCAGCCTGCCAAAACCAGCAACCACGAAACCGCAAAAATACAGGTAAACTCCTTTAAGGCAGCAGAGTAGCAATGTATTCTGTTCACTCGAAATTCACCTTTGGTACTTCTTTTGCCTGTGGTTCTGCTTTAAAATACTCTTTACGTTCCAGCTTAAGCAGGTACTTGTTGGTCAGGCTCTGAGGAAATTTTCTGATGGCCCCGTTAAATGTACTGACGGCCTGGTTATACCGCTGGCGTGCCACATTGATTCTGTTTTCGGTTCCTTCAAGTTGATTCTGCAGATCCAGAAAATTCTGATTGGCTTTTAAATCAGGGTAGCGTTCCACCACAAGCATTAGTTTAGACAACGCTGAGGTCAACCCACCTTGAGCCTCCTGGAGCTGCTGCATGGCGGCAGCATTGCCTAAATCTTCTGGTTTTATTTGAACAGCAGTCGCCTTGTTCCGGGCATTGACAACCGCTTCCAGGGTTTTGTGTTCGTGGCTGGCATAGCCTTTCACCGTTGCTACCAGATTGGGAATAAGATCAGCCCTGCGCTGCAGCGTAGACTCGATATCTGCCCACGCTTTGAACACCTCCTCTTCTGCAACCTGCAGGGAGTTGTACCCACACCCGGCAAGGAAAAAAAGCATAAAAAAACATGTTGTCAGGAAATAAAATCGGTGCAGAGGGGTCTTCATTGGTTTCTCCTTTTCAATTCTTTTTTGCTACATCTGTTTAAAATCAAAGCTCATTTTAGTCTGAAAACCAACTATCTGGGAAAGCGCTTCTTTTAACAGTACCTTCTCCATTTCGGTAAGCTCAACAGGGGCAATATAATTATGTGGCTGCTGACCATTTTTTAGAGACTGTATCTGATGTTTAAACCGAAGCTCAAGTAAATATTTATAGACAAAAGTGAGTTCCTCACACTCTTTGGCCGACAAGTGAGCAACCGCCTGAAGCTGGTTCAATCTGGAAAAAGTATTAGTCTGGTTGATGCCATATTTTAGTGCGTAGATTCTGGTATAATCCACCAATGGGGTCATGGCTTTTTTAATGCTGAAATGCTCACTGTGCCTGCCTCTTGTTTCCACCACAAAATTTTTAAACCGATTGAGCGGTGGTTTTGAATGAAGGCAATTATGGGTCAGGTGATAGAGAAAAAGCGGTTTTTTGATTATCAACCGTGCAAGATGTTCCTGCAACTCGCTTACCAGTGCAGTATCCCCATGCACCAACCTGAAATCAAAAAATATTTTCGTGTCAAGCAGGTCAGCAGGTTCCATGGCCGAGGTCCAGGTGTCAAAGTATTCCTTCCATGTTGTAATCGGTTGACACCAGCGAGGATTTTTCGCCATTATATCCCCTTTACATAGGGCGTACCCTGCATCATCCAGCCAGTTACACACCTTTTCCCCAAGGGCTTGAAAGTAGTCTGCTGCACTTTGGGAATCGCTGTCGCCAAGGTCATAAACCAGGGCATTGTCCTGATCTGTTACCAGGGTTTGTTCCTCCCGCCCAACGCTGCCAAGCGCTAAAAAGCTGTATGGACAGGGCGGTTTACCAAGCTCCTTTATTGCAAGGGCAATGCACTTTTTCATCGCTGCTTCGGCAACCGCAGAGATAATCCTGGTTAAATTACGTGCATCAGGGGAACTTTCAAATAACCGCTGAATCAAAAAAGGAAGTCTTTCTCTGACTAGAGAAAATTGTTCTGGCACCTCTATCCGGTCAATGTCAGCGATAAGTTTAGACAAAATATACTGCTGATTTTTCAACAGGTTCTTGGCACTTATTACTTTGAAGTAGTCGCCCTGTGGATCACGCACCAGCAGGTGATCCACATTTTTTTCAAGCATTTTTACAATACCTTCAAAAATTAAGGCATCTCCAGAAATCCCGATCAGAGGGGCGCTCATTATCTGGGAAACCGGGGTATCACCTTTCCTGCCTGTGGCCACAAGCCGCTCCCTGATATCATTATCGGTCACAATACCGATGGGAGCACTTTGTTCATCTGGTTTAATGACAATAGCACTGGAACCTGCCTGTTCCATAAACTTTGCCGCAATTTCCGTGGTGGTGTCCAGTAAACAGCTTGGGACAGCAACAGCATAGGCCTTGTGAATGGGTTCATTTTGAAAAAGCACGCTGGCCTGGAGTTCGCTGATCATCCCCTCACGTTCCTGCTCCTTATGGTATCGCTGGGTGATATCTTCTACAAACCCATCACAGTAGCTTATTTTTCCATGTTGATTACGGACAAGGGTGGCAGTTATGGAAAGTATTGCGACGACACCAGGTGCAGGGGTAAACTGGAAGGTTACATCACTGACCTTACCTGCTTTTTTGAGTTGTTTTTTAAACGATTGGTATTGCTCAGTGTCTCCCAAGAGACGGCCCAAAGAACTGGTATACAAATCTTCAGGTGAGTTACAGCCAAAAATGCGTGCTGTTGCCGGGTTTGCCTCAACAAACACTTCGGTGGGTTCAAAAGTGGTGCGAAAAACACCAATGCTGATGTTATCGGTGAGATGCTCGAATTTCTCCCGCCTTGATCCAAGCTCACTATCGATCTCCTTTTGGGTGCTGATATCTTTTATAACAACAATAACGCCCTGTTGCTGATTGATCTCAATGGGAGAAACATTGATAAGCACATGAAATGTGGAGCCAGTGGCGTGGGTAAGCAAGGCCTCAAACTGATCGTGCATTTGATTGCCCAAAAGCAGGTTCACAGGGCGGTCGGAATCGCCCTCCTCTCTGATAAGCCCGATAAAATCACCAAAAGACATAGCCATCACCGTATGCTCGGTGTAGCCGCTCATATCCTCAAACACTTTGTTGGCGTAGACGATCTCCTCCCCGATCATCATGAGTACGCCTTCTGTTGAAGCTTCCACAAGGGTTCGATATTTTTCACCAACCTGCCTCAGGTCTTCTTCATTTTTCTGGCGCTCAGTTTCAATGCGCATGCTCTCGCGGGTGATAAGATAAAGCAACGCAGCAATAACCACTATGATAGCAAAGGAAACAAGAAGAAGTCGATTGGTTAACGAATCCATCTCCTGGTGGACATCTTCTAGGTAAATTCCGGTGCCGATAATCCAGCCCCACGGTTGAAATAATTTCACATAGGACAGTTTTGGACCTGTGAGGGACGGATTTTCTTTGTCTTCCCACTGGTACTGTAAATACCCTTCCCCGTGCTGCCTGGCAATATTGACAAAATCAAGAAAGAGATACTGCCCTTCACGGTCCTTGTAATCGTGCAGGTTCTGATTAAGTAGATCATCTCGGTAGGGATGCATAAGCATTTTGGGGCTCACATCCATGACCCAGAAGTAATCTTTTATCTCCTCACCATAACGGAGGAATTTGATATATTGCAGTGCCTGTTTCTGGGCTTCTTCTCTTGGCAGATTGCCAGCTTGTTCCTTTTTCTGAGCCATAGCGATGATGGACCAGGCTGCAATGGAAAGTTCTTTGATCATCTCCTTTTTGCCGGTCATCATAGAGTGTTCAAGGGATGGAATGATGAGCAGGAAAATGATCCCTCCAAAAAGCAGAACAGCAAGGAGTGAGGGCAGAATAATGCGGATAAAAAAAGGTCGCCAAACTCGAACAGCCTTTTCAGATGGCATTACAGACCTCCTGGTATCTGGGTGCCAGTGATTGGGAGAAAAGAGCAATTTGTGATTGGTAGAGAGAGTAAAATGTACACCACCCTGATTGGGTTTGCTCTATGTATTATGAAAAAACGTGTTACTGACCATTATCTTTCGGTGAGGGCGTTTTGCTTTGCCTTGAGCAGCGGTTTTAAAATATATGACAGGATTGTTTTCTTTCCGGTAATAATATCCACAGAAACGGTCATTCCAGGAATAATCTGCAAGGGTTTTTCCCTGGTGCCCAGATTGGTTTTCGGGGTTTCTATTTCCACCAGAAAATAGGTCTGGTTTCTCTCGTCCTTGAGGGTATCGGCGCTGATTCGTGCCACCTTGCCCGAGAGTCCGCCATAGATGGAGAAATCATAGGCAGTGACTTTTACCGTGGCCTTTTGTCCTGGATGAAGAAAGGCGATATCTGATGGTCTGATCCGGGCCTCGATAAGCAGTTTATCTTCTACCGGCACAATTTCCACCAGATCCATACCAGGGGTGATGACCTGCCCCAGGGTATTGACATGAACCTGCTTGACGATC
>PDQK01000001.1 GCA_002746685.1 Desulfobulbus propionicus
AGGCCCTCCCCCGCGGGGGGAGGGCCTCACCCCAAGAACTGGAGCTAGAATACAACTAAAAAAATGGGGGATGTGGTTCAGATTAGGGGCCACTTCAGAGTTCACGATGTTACGGATTGGGTTAGAGGAAGAATCAGGGTAAAGCAGCTGCCCTCGCCAAGAGTGGAGCGGACCTGAATGTGACCATCATGTTTATCCACAATGGATTTGGCAATTGCAAGCCCAAGGCCGGTACCCCGGTTTTTCTCCGTGTAAAAGGGAGTGAAAATCTGCTCCAGCTTATCTGCTGCTATGCCAACTCCGGTATCACTCACCTGGAGCTTCACAACGCCCTCTACATCCTCCACAACCGTGTGTACACTGAGTGTACCATCCTGATCCATGGCCTGGATCGCATTAAACACAATGTTAAACACGACCTGATAGATCTGCTCACTATCCAGCTCAATGTCGGGGACATTCCCCAGGCTCACCTCAAGGTGTATTTTCTTTGCATCAAACTCAGATTCCATGAAGTGGAGCACCCGTTCCACCACACTGTTCAAGGAACCCATTTTTTTAGCGGCATCAAGTGGCCGGGCAAAATCAAGGAATTCACGCACAATGGTGTCCAGCCTGGTGGTTTCTTCCACTATAATATGGGCCAGCTGTTCATTACCCGGTGCCACCTTGGATATCCTTTTGCGCAGTATCTCGGCAGTGGACCTGACAATACCAAGCGGGTTCTTGATCTCATGAGATACCGTCGCCACCATCTTTCCCAGCGAGGCCAGACGCTGGGCCTCATTCAGTTGCTCTTCCAGAGAGATACGCTCAGCAGCACGTCTTTCCACGATCCGATTTGCCTTGACCACAATAAGGCTTAAAATGAAAAACAATATTCCCATGATTAACAGGGAAAAGACGATGATCCGGGCCTGGAGCTTGATAATAGCTTCCAGGTCATCGGCTAAATTCTGAGTGATTTCAACCACCCCCATGATCTCACCGGTTCGCGCACCCTGCCGATCCTCCTGGTGAAAAGGAACAAAGGTACGCAGCGTACCAAACACTTCGGGCATGCCTGGCAGCAAACTGAGCAGGGAACCGCCAGTAATCAGCACTGTTGTGCTTTCCCCTTCCAGTGCCTTGTGATATTCCAGCCCCCCCATATCAAGCTTACCCATCAGTTCGGACTGCGTGGAGTAGCTGATCCGGTTTTCACCAGCATCAAAAATGGTGACCGAATCGATACGCATGCCACGGGTGATATTACGCACGATCTGATCCAGTCGTCGGTACTGTTTTTCTTCAGACAAGGCGATCCTGCCGTAACGGACCACAGTCGGGAGCACAAACTGCACAAAGACCTGACGGTTCAGGTTATCGGCAAAAAGCTTGGAGTAGGCTTCGCTGCGTTGGAGCAGTACGTTACGGGCGTTGTTGGAAATCATCCAGGAGAGAGCAAAGGAACTGAGCAGAAGGGCCACCAGCGCAGTAAAGGCAAAATACTTAACCAGCTCGAACGGTAGGAGTCCGTCTCTTTTCCTTGCGCTGAACACCATTTGGTGCAGACGTGAAACGTCAGGACGTGGGAGCGCCCCCACATACCCCACAGCGCGTGCAACTTGCTGTTTCACAAGGCGGAGTAAATTTTCCAGCCATTGCTTTTTCATATTCTTTCCACAGATATCCAGGTTTTATACCGTGATCAATGATCTCCCAACACATGCGTTCCTCTTTTTTGCGGGGACGCACCGCATAGTGGTAGCTGCTGATGTTATGACGCTTAAGCCCTTGCTTAAAAGAGTATTTTCCCATTCCAAGATCGAGCAGAAGCGGGGCAATTCTCCGATCAGCTCGGGCAAAAACAGCTTGCTGAAGCACCCGTTCCGGCCTGTCCACCTTAAACCGTACATTGGCAAGAGATGACAGCGATTTCCGAAGATACTGTATTTTTTTCTTCAATGCCATTATTGACTGCTCCACGGCTTTTCCTTCTGCTGTAGCCGTACTGCTCAAACCGCCATAAGAGCAATATTGAAAGGGTGTCCATGGCTTGGGTACAAAGGAGTTGACTGAAAGGGTCAGTTCGGTGAGTCGGCCTTGTTTTCTGCCGCTTTGGAGCAAGCGATTACGCATGGTCTGGACAAGAGCAACCAACTCTTCAAGGTCAGCCATTTCCTCGGTTGGCAGGCCGATCATAATGTACAGCTTCAGGTTGTGTATCCCGATCTCGGCAAGACGGTCCGCAGCCAAAAGAAGATCCTGTTCACGGAGATTCTTGTTGATGATGGAGCGTAAACGTTCAGAAGCTCCATCTGGAGCAATAGCCACACTTTTCAGGTTTGAGGCAGCCAAAAGAGAGAGCAGTTGATCGGAAATGTTATCTGCCCTGAGCGAGGAAAAGGAAAGCGAACAGTGAGCGGTTTCAAGATGCGAGGACACCTGGTCTAAGGTTGCACTGCTGGCCATTTCCATGCCAAGCATACCCACCCGTTGTACCTCCCGGGGCAAGTTATCAAAGGCTGAAAGCACCGCATCACTGTCCCACAACCGTGGCGGGCGGTAGATGTATCCGGCCGCGCAAAAACGGCACCCCCGACTACAGCCACGACCAAGCTCCACCATGAACATATTCAGCTCAGCTTCCGGTGAAAGGAGCGATGAATATCCTGCTTCGGTCTTTGCAGGCGCCAAGACTTTTTCAACCCTTTGGGGGATGCCCTCTTCAGCTATGATATCGCTGACTCTGCTTTGATCATCATAATCGAAATGATAAAAACCAGGCACGTAGCATCCCTTGCACCGGGTTGCGACCTGATAGAGGAGCTCTTTGCGCTCCTTGGCACTGCTCTCAAGGAGTAGTGAAACGAGCTCAGGCAAGATCCCTTCAGCTTCCCCAACTGCGACAATATCGGCAAAGGGAGCCAGAGGTTCAGGATTCATGAAGGCTGCCACACCGCCAAGTATCACCATCGGATTGCCAGGCTCAATTCGTCCTCCCCTGGCTGCTGCAAAGGGTTCTATTTTTCCTGCAGCAAGCATTGCCGCAACCCGGGGAAAATCCTCCTCAAAACTCATGGAAACGCAAACAACAGGAAACTCCTGGAGCAGCCGTCCACTTTCAAGGGAACGAAACGACTCTCCGGAACGCGGGTACATAAAACGTTCGCAGACCAGCTCATCGTACTGATTGAGCAGGCTATACACCAGTTGGAAGCCAAGATTGGAGACACCTACAGGGTAGGTATTGGGATACAAGAGAGCTACAGGTAGCCGATCAGACCATTTTTTCCGAACAGTCCCAATTTCAGTGGCAAGGGAAGGAAACACAGGCAACAGCTATGTTACAATAACAAAGCCAGTACATTCCCCTGCTCGATGAGCATGGAAAAAATACTGGCTTGTGAGTTGGAGCATATAAAAAGGAATGACCTCTGCTAATTGGCCTTTTTCCTCAAATAAGCCGGTTCATCGTAGTCGTGATGTTCCCGATCATCAAAAATAGGGGTGGGCATGGAAGACAGACCAGGATGTTTTTGATTAGGTTTTGCCTGAGTATAGGTCTTTTCAACAGATTGTCTTTTCTCTTCAACCGGTACACCTTTCCCTTGAGTGGCTTGCCCCGGTACCTGTGAAGAGGGTTTTTCTGTCTTACGCCCAACCACTTCCAGCTGCGAGATGGTTTCTGTCTCATCAATACTTGAAATTCCAGTAGCGATCACAGTAACCCGCAACTCTTCACCAAGGGACTCATCAAACAGTGCTCCAATGATGATATTGGCATCATCATGGGCTTTTTCCTGAATCAATGCAGAGGCTTCCATGAACTCGTTCATGGTCAGGGTGTCTTGGGCTGCAGAAATGTTAATCAGGATACCCCGTGCACCATCAATGCCCACATCTTCAAGCAGTTGGTTATCAATGGCACGTTTAGCTGCCTCACTGGCCCGATTTTCACCTACTGCCGCACCAGAGCCCATGATCGCAGGGCCGACCTCTTTCATTACGGTTTTCAGGTCAGCAAAGTCGACGTTAATATGACCTGGCAGATTGATGAGGTCAGTAATTCCCTTAACCGCCTGGAGCAACACATTGTCCACCATCTTCATCATGTCGACCAGGGTTGAGTTCTTGTTCATCAACCCCAGCAACCGGTCATTGGGAACAGTGATAATGGTATCAGCGTACTCTTTAAGCCGTTCCCAGCCAGACTCCGCGTTGCGCATGCGCTTCTTGGCTTCAAAGTAAAACGGCTTGGTTACAACCGCTACGGTAAGCGCTCCACTTTCCTTACTGAGTTTGGCTATTTCAGGAGCAGCACCGGTTCCCGTACCACCGCCAAGTCCGGCTGTGATAAACACCATATCTGCACCACGAAGTGCTTCCTGCAGATCTTCATAACTTTCCTGGGCAGACTCTCGTCCTGTTTCCGGATCAGCTCCGGCACCCATGCCTTTGGCAATACCAGGGCCAAGCTGCAACCGAATATCGGCGCGGGACTTTTCCAGTGCCTGCATGTCTGTATTGGCAACAATAAATTCAACGCCAGCCAATCGATTTTCAACCATAGTGTTAATGGCATTTCCACCGCCACCACCAACACCAATCACCTTTATAACAGCAACAGATTCTTCCTCAGCCATTCTAAACGGCATGCTCATCTCCCGAGACCAGTTTTCCTTGTATAATTGAAATTGAATATACCATTATTTGTGGGTTGACTAAAGCTATTTTACATTAAATTCAAACATAGTTTTTGACCCAGTTTTTCAGCTTGCTTAGGACATTGCCTTCTTCTTTAGGCACATAGTGATTAGCCTTACTTCCATACTGAACCAACCCAACGCCTGTGGTACAGCGCGGCGAATGGACCTCTTCGCTCTTGCCACGAACACCATCCGGATACCCCATGCGTACAGGCAGGTCGAAAATTTGTTCTGCCATCTCCACAATGTTTGCCAGGAGTGCCGTACCGCCAGTGATAACCACCCCGGCATTGATCTTGTTGCGATACCCGGAAGCATGGATATTTTTATTCACCATCTGGAGGATTTCTTCCATCCGCGCTTCCAGAATTTCCACCATTACCCGCTGGGAAACCTTGCGTGGCTTACGATCACCAACAGTAGGTACCTCAATAATCAAATTGTCCTTGATCATTGAGGAAAGCGCTCCACCATACAGGTATTTAAGCTCTTCTGCTTCCTGCAGAGGCGTACGGAGCCCGACACTCAGGTCACTGGTAAGATGGTTGCCACCCAAGGCCAATTCCCAGGTGTGTTTAATGGTGCCATTGCAAAAAACAGCCAGGTCAGTTGTGCCGCCGCCAATATCTATCAAGATAACCCCAAGTTCCATCTCATCTTTTGTGAGCACTGCATGGGAAGAGGCAACCGACTCCAGCACAATCTCAGAAACCGCCAAACCAGAACGATTACAGCTGGTGACCAAGTTGTGTAAGGCTGTTACATCAGCAGTTACAATGTGGACATTTGTGACCAATCGTACTCCAGTCATGCCTAACGGATTCTGGATTCCGGTATGATCATCCACCATGTATTCCTGGGGCAGCACATGGATGATCTGCTGGTTATCAGAAATCTTGACGGTCTGCGCAGCTTTAATAACTGCCTCAATATCCTTTTCTTTAATCTCCTGATTATTAATGGCGATAATGCCCGGCGAGTTAAACCCCTTTATGTGGTTCCCCGCAATGCCCACATACACCGTCTGGATATCACACCCGGCCTGATCAGAGGCAACAGCAACAGCCTGACGAATGGCCTTTACAGTGGCTTCAATGTTCACCACCACACCATTTTTCAGCCCTGAAGAAGGCGCAGTTCCAACGCCAATAATATCTATCCCATCATCAAAGACCTCACCAATAACGGCAAGAATCTTTGTTGTTCCAATATCCAGCCCGGCAATCAATTCACCGGATTCACGCATTGCAATCTCTTCCATTCTTCACCTGTCAAAATCCGCTCGAGCAACTAATATTTTATTTTCCATATACTCCACCCGGATGTACATAACCCCTGCAATTTGTTCTTTACGATACAAGCGTTCAAGGATTTTTACCAGCCGGTAATATTTTGTGTACACGTTCTCTATCCCAAAATAGATGGGAAACGGATGCTCCACCAGATACACTATCAGTCCCTCATCTTTATCTACGTGTATTTCTGAGATAGACTGAATGGGTAGATTGGCATTACCCCGGGCAGCATACTTCAATATGTGTAATGCTGCCTGGGTTGTTTTCTGTTCAGATATCTCTGTGAGTCCCTGTTCACCATCCACATTAGAAATACCGGTAATCACAGGGAAATCAACATCCTGTCCCTTTTCTACCTGAGCAAATAATTCACCGTATTTATCTATATAGTAGAGTACGTTACCATCCCCTTTTTTCACATTGACAAGTGCCACGGGTCGGTGCTCGCTTATGCTGATTTCAAGCCCTGATGGCCATAATTTGGTAACTCTTGCCTCTTTTACCCAATCCAGTTCAGCAATACGACCGGTGACCGCTTTCTTTTTCACGGCAAACAGGTTGATCCCCTGCTCAACCCCGGCAGCAGATAAAATCTGTTCAGGCGAGGTTACCCGATTTCCACGGACTCTGAGGTCGGTAACCCTGAAGGTATCCGATTGCATGAGCAGGGTATTGGTTCCCCAGATGGCCCCTGACAGACACAGTGCGATAATTGCTGCACTGCCAAACGCCTTGTAATACCGGGTCGGATTACGTTGCTGCTGCGCTGCTAAAACGGCCTGCTGGAATCCTGAGCAAGGTCCGGCGTTCTTCTTTTTCCCAAGTAACTTCCCCAGTCGCTCACCACAACGTACCAATACCCCAGGCTTTTTTTGAGGGGTGCTGTGCTTGTGATGAGGCGAAAAACCGCCTGGGCTGTAGGCTACCATAATCCTTTTACGGCTCAATTAGTAAATGTGAACTTCTGGTTCCAAAAGAATGCCAAATTGTTCCTCTACCCTTTGTTGAACCAATTCTTTTAAGGCAACAATATCTCGTGGTGTTGCTGTTCCGGTATTCACAATAAAGTTGGCGTGCTGCTCAGAGACCAGGGCACCTCCTATCTGAGTACCTTTGAGCCCGGCCGCTTCAATTAGCCTGCCAGCTGCATCTCCAGGAGGATTCTTAAAAAAAGATCCTGCTGAGCCCTTGCCCAGAGGCTGATGCTGCCTGCGCCAGCCGCTACATTCCCTGCACCGTTGCTCAATTACTTGAGTATCACCAGGGTGAAAGGTACATGTAGCGTTAACTATCAAGGCCATGCTTTCCAAGCCGCGGCCAGGAAAAACCGTCTTTCGATAGCCAAAGGACAGCTCTTCAGCAGCCAGCTCCTGCTCTTTTCCCGCCTGGGTAAAAACAGTTACAGCGTGAAGGCAATCAGCGACCTGTCCGCCGTGTGCTCCAGCATTCATGAGTATAGCACCGCCGACTGTCCCAGGAATCCCCGTTGCCCACTCCATGCCTGTCAGCGACTCCTGCCGACAAAAGGCAATCAGTTGAGCTAACCTGCACCCGGCTCCGACCTTGACCCTTTTCTGCTGCTCAGTGTGTTCCATAAGCTCAAGCCCGGTGAAACACCCCGCCAGTTTAACAAATACCCCTGGAAAAGGATCGCTTGCCACCAGGATATTTGATCCGCCTCCCAGTGGTTGCCAGGGGAGCTTTTGCTGGTTCAGCCATTGTACCACACTCCGCAGCTCCTCTTTATTCTCAACCCGGACAAGAGCTGCAGCCCGGCCACCAGTTCTCAATGTTGAATAGGTACCCATATCAACATCCCATTCCACCGCCCGGCAACGCCGAGCAAGCTGTTGACGCTGACGACCATCCACCTTTTACGCCTCTTGTTCAGCAAGCAGATGCAACAGCTGTTCACCAACTCGGACAATATTTCCTGCTCCAAGGGTGAGAACCACATCATGTTCCTCTAACAACGGCAACAAGGCTGATGGTGTATCAACAAGCTTTTCAATGTAATGCGTATTTCGTTGCCCATGCTGCTTGATCGCTTCCCGCAATGCCTCTGCACTCACCCCTTCGATGGGCTCCTCGCTGGCAGCGTAAATATCGGTTAGCACCAAAACATCTGCCCGGTGAAAGGCAGTGATAAATTCCTCAAACAGGGCCTGGGTTCTGGAATACCGATGGGGCTGAAACGTAACCACCAACCGCCGCTCGGGCCAGGACTCGCGCATGGCATCCAACGTTGCTCGAATCTCAGTGGGGTGATGGCCATAATCATCCACCACCAGAATACCCCCGGCCTCTCCCTTCACCTCAATACGTCTCTCAACTCCTTGAAATCCCTTAAGCGCCCTGGCAATTACATCAAATGCGATCTCGATTTCCAGTCCCACTGCAATGGCAGCCAGGCTGTTATAGATAGTATGCTTTCCTGGACGGTGCAGGGTAATTTCACCCAACTCAACACCTCGCTGCTTGACCATAAAGGTAGTGACGCCATCCTGGGTTTGAATTTTCGTCGCATGGAGATCAGCCTGCTCCGTCAGCCCGTAGGTAATGGTCCGCTTATGGATTTGTGGCAGCAGGTGGGCAATATTCTTGTCATCAAAACAGACAATAGCCACCCCGTAAAATGGCAGACGGTTAATAAACTCCAAAAAAACGTCCTTGATGTGGTCAATATCCCGGTAATAGTCCAAATGTTCCAGATCAATATTGGTTACCACCTCTATGACTGGAGAGAGCTTTAAAAACGAGCCATCGCTTTCATCTGCCTCAGCAACCAGAAACTCCCCTTCACCCAGCTTTGCATTGCTGCCGCCAAGGCTTGCGACCTTACCGCCAACCACCACTGTGGGATCATACGCAGCTTCTCCCAAAATGGTTGCCACAAGCGATGTGGTCGAGGTCTTGCCATGGCTGCCGGCAATGGCGATCCCATATTTTTTGAGCCGCATAAGTTCGGCCAGCATTTCAGCCCGCTGGATAACCGGTACATGATTATCATGGGCCTGAAGTACCTCAGGATTCTCTGCGTCGATCGCCGTTGAGGTAACCACCACGTCAGCCCCTTCTGCCCACTGGCGCTCATGGCCCTTGTAGATTTTTGCCCCAAGCGCTTCCAGTTTTTTGGTGATGCTGGTGGACTGCAGATCAGAACCGCTGACAGAGTAACCAAGGTTTAACAGCAGCTCAGCAATACCTGACATTCCAATGCCGCCAATACCGACAAAGTGGATGTTTTTGGTTTTTCTATACATAACCTGATTTCTTAAGCGAGCTTTCCGTTTCTGACCAGCTGCCAACACACCTCTACAATGGTATCAGTGGCGTCGGCCATGCCCAGTTTTTTCATTCTGGCCGAAGGCTCTGCAAGAACCGTTGCAGGGTCTTTTGCCGCTTTCAGCAAAAATTCAGCAAGCCAGCCACTATCAAGTTCATCCTCCTTTCTGAGCCAGCACCCACCACTTTCAGCATAATACTTGCCGTTGGTGTGCTGATGATCATCTGCAGCATGTGGATACGGAATGAGCACTGCGGGTATTCCGGTTACGGCAAGTTCCGCCAGAGTAGTTGCCCCGGCTCTTGAGACTGCCAGGTCAGCCTTTGCATACAACGCTGCCATATCCGTAAAAAAGGGTTGGACAGTTGCCTCAACACCCAACTCCTTATACCGCATACTCACCCGCTCATAATCCTGTTGCCCTGTTTGATGGGTCACTAAAAAGGGTACGCTTGTGGCGCTGAGAATTTCAACCGCTTCCACCATAACCCTATTCACCTGATGCGCCCCCTGACTCCCGCCTAAAACAAGTATATGCAGCGGTTGGCTCCAATCCTTGGCCATGTTTTGCAGCTCAAGAATGGGTTTTCTGACCGGGTTACCTGTCTGGATAACCTTTGCTTGAGGAAAATACTCTCCACAAGGGATGGAGGTGCATATCCTGTCGGCCAGCTTACCAGCTAAACGGTTAGCCAAGCCAGGAACCGAATTTTGTTCATGGATACATACCGGCTTACCAAGGAGCTTGGCCGCCAGGATCACTGGCCCGGTAACATACCCACCAACCGCGAACACCAGGTCTGCCTGAAACGCTCTGAGCATGTTTACTGCCTGGTAGAGAGCCTTTGGCTGAGAAAGAAGGCTCTTCATTTTCCCCCCCAACCCCATCCCTTTAATGCCGCTGCTTTTTAGGGTTGCTGTCTTGATCCTGGTTTGAGCAAAAACCTGTTGATCAATGGCCCGTGAGGTACCGATAAACAACACATCTGCACCTGCAATGTGTTCTGCAACAGCTTCTGCTACAGCAAGGCCGGGGAACAGGTGTCCTCCGGTTCCACCGCCCGTAACAACAAGCTTCAAACGGGCACCCTCTGCATCCAGGATGACGCTTCCACTCCCCTGGTATAGCCACGGAAATACTGCTCTGTTTCAGTCATGATATCCTCTAAACAATCGGGACAATATCCATGACTACAATGTTTTGCATCCTGATGAACACTTCCTGCAAACCACTGCCCCTCATGTTCGATTTTGCTGCAGACACAACAAATTTTCAGCATGAACTCACCTGCTCTTTTTTACTCTTTTGGGCCATCTTTCTTACACACGCCATGAATACCTCTCCACGCTCTTCATAGCTTGAAAACATATCAAAGCTCGCACACCCTGGTGCCAACAAAACCATATCACCATCTTTTGCCATCCTCCCCCCTGTCGTCACAGCCTCTTCCATGGAGTACACTTGAGTTGCAGGCACAAGATGACCAAGCGCCTGATGCAGTTTGCCAGCAGCCTCTCCCATGACAATCAGGTGACGTACCTTTTGGGATACCACCTCCTGCAGCTCAGTAAAGTCACTGCCTTTATCCCGGCCACAAGCAATCAACACAACCGGTTTGGTACATCCATTCAAGGCTGCTTGTAAAGCGCCCAGGTTAGTGGCTTTGGAGTCGTTAATGTATTGAACCCCATCTATTACAGCGACCTCAGTCATCCTGTGCAGGGGCGGTTGAAACAGTTCAAGCCCCCTCTGTATTCTTTCCTGGCTGATGCCTACACGTCGAGCTGCCAGGATTGCTGCAGCAGCGTTCAAACGATTCACAAAAGAGAGCAATCGAGTGTTTTCCAGGGCATAGATTTCAACCGCTGGGCTCCTTTGCTGGCCCCATAACAGCTCAACCTCCATTTCACCAACTCGTGCGGTTGCCCCATCACCAAAGCCAAAGCTGAACGTATCTACTCCCTGACCACCTTTCACTTTGACCAGTAACGGATCATCGCTTCCTACAATCAATGCATCGCCATGGGTTTGGTTGACGGTGATGTTCATTTTAGCTGCCATGTACTGCTCAATGGTATGGTGGCGGTTTAAATGGTCTGGAGTAATATTAAGAACCAGCGCAACATCGGGTGTAAACGATCCTGCTAACTCTAACTGAAAACTGGATAACTCAAGCACTGCAGCCTCATACGGTTTTTCACCGGAAAAACATTCCAATAAAGGTCTGCCAATGTTGCCGCCGACAAAAACCTTTTTGCCATCCTGCTTAAGGATGTCACCCAGCAGAGAGGTCACCGTGGTTTTTCCGTTTGATCCGGTAACGGCGAGAACCGGACAGGTAAACTCTCCAGCTGCAAGCCCCAGCTCTCCAACAATTTCCTGCCCCCTTTCCTGTGCCTGGGTAATCACTGGCAGGTCCAGGGGGACACCTGGACTTGGCACCACAAAGTCATAGGCTGCAATAAAGGTTTCCGTATGTGCCCCAAACTCACATGCCACACCCAACTGCTCCAGTTCATGTATAACTGCCGGGGCTAACGTTTCTCTTGGATTAACATCTGACAGGCCAACGGGTAACCCCTGGCCTGCCAGATAGCGAATGACAGACATACCAGCGGTACCACACCCTAAAACCACTCCTTTTTTATGAGAAAGAGATGTATGCATCAGCGCAGCTTTAAGGTAGCCAAGGCTATCAAGCCAAGAATTATCGATACAATCCAGAAGCGAACCACAACCTTGGGCTCCACCCATCCCTTTTTCTCAAAATGGTGATGGATGGGGGCCATAAGAAAAATTCGTTTACCGCCTGTCATTTTAAAATAGCCAACCTGAAGGATGACGGAGAGCGCTTCAACCACAAAAATGCCCCCCACAATGGCCAGCAGCAACTCTTGCTTGGTAATAATGGACACTGCCCCAAGAGTGCCGCCCAGTGCCAGCGACCCCACATCACCCATGAATAATTGAGCTGGGTAGGCGTTGAACCATAAAAAACCCATGCAGGCACCAACCAGAGTGCCGCAGAATACGGCTACCTCACCGGCCCCCTGTATAAATGGAATCTGCAGGTAGTCAGCAATGACCGCATTCCCTGCCACATACGAAAAAATCAGATACACAGAACCGGTGATAACGATGGGACCGGCTGCAAGCCCATCCAGCCCGTCGGTCAGGTTAACCGCATTGGATGCGCCAACAATCACCACAACCGCAAAGGGGATATACCACCACCCAAAGTCAGGCAAAATTTCCTTAAAAAACGGGAGACTGAGCACCCCGTCATAAACAGGATGCAGAATGAGATAGAGCCCGACAATGGATGCACCCAGCACCTGGAGCACCAGCTTTTCTCTGGCGCTCAACCCCCTGGAATTTTTTTTACTTATCTTCTTCATGTCATCCACAGAACCAATAAGCCCAAAAAACAGACTGATCCCCACCAGCAGCCATACCAGTCCATTGGTCAAATCCGCCCATATCAACGTGGAAAAGATCATGGCAGAGAGAATCAACGCACCACCCATGGTTGGTACGCCCTGTTTGGCCAGATGCGTTTCCGGTCCGTCATTGCGGACAACCTGACCAATCTGTTTTCGTTTCAACCAGCGAATGAACATGGGACCAAAGATGAGCATGAACAAAAATGCGGTGACCGAGCTCCCAATCGAACGAAAGGTGATGTAACGAAAAACGTTCAGCCAGCTGTACTCTGTATATAAAGGGTAAAGAAAGTTATAGAGCATAATAATTCCAGCTAAGGGGTTAACAGCCGTTCCAGTTCATCCACAGTTGTTTCCATGCGCATGCCACGTGATCCCTTGAGCAGCACCCAGTCCTTTGCGCTCAGCACACCGCTGGTGATCAGGTGAAAAATCCAGGTGGCGATGGAAGAGGTCTCTGTAAAGACATGCACCTGGTCCGGGCTCATACCTTTTGCCACGGCACCTTGTGCCACAGTGGCAGCAAATTCGCCGGTAACAGCGAGCAGGTCGTACCCCTGTTTTGCTACGAGTTCACCGATCTGTTGATGGGCAGACTCTGCTGCAGTACCAAGCTCCAGCATATCTCCCAAAACAGCTACCCGCTTGGTTTCAGGTGTATCAATATCAAAGCTTGCAACCGTTTGCAGTGCTGCTGCCATGGAGGATGGATTGGCGTTATAGGTATCATTGACTACCCGCAATCCGCACGAAAGCGTAAGTACAGCCATTCGTTTATCAAAAGCCTGGTAGCTTTCAAGCCCTTGTACAATGGTCTTTAGTGGCAGACCTGCGGCAACGGCAATGGCTGCTGCTGCAGCGGCGTTACTCACATTATGAACACCAGGAACCTGCAGGCAAACCCGTGCTTTCAGGTGGCCGGACAGCGTCAGGGTAAAACGGGAACCCTGCTGCCCTTTATCAGCAATGCGAGTGGCAGTGACTTCCGGGTTGTATCTCCGTCCTGCCGGGGTAACAGCAAAACCGATCAATCGCCCTTTATCACCTTTGACCATTTTACGGATAAGTGCGTCATCATAATTCACCACCTTAATGCCAGCTGGCCCCATTTCCTCAAATAACTCGCCTTTTGCGGCGGCCACGCCTTCCACACTGCCAAGCCCCAGCAGGTGGGCAGGTTGAACATTGTTGATACAGCCAATATCAGGAGCAGCGATCCTGGTCAATTGCGCGATCTCGCCACGACTGTTCATCCCCATTTCAAGAATGGCTACTTCATGGGCAGCGGAGACAGGAAGCAAAGACAGGGGCAACCCAATACGGTTATTCCAATTCCCCTGGGTTTTAAGCAGCTTTGTCTCAGGCCATGAGCGACTCTTGAAGTATTGCTCAAAGATCAGAGCAGTCATTTCCTTGACCGTGGTTTTTCCTGAACTCCCGGTGATGGCAGCAACCAGAAGATGCTCCCCCAGAAGTTGTCTTCGGTGGAGCGCCAGGCCACCTAATGCGGCCAAGGTATCATCCGTCTTTATATACGTCACATCTGGATGATAGGTATCCTGCTCCTGATCGATGATCACCGCTGCGGCACCCTGCTCAACGGCACTGTCGATGTAGTCATGACCGTTCATCCGTTCGCCGTGGAGTGCGACAAAGACGTCTTTCTGCTCTACTGCTCTTGAATCGGTTATAATCTTATGAAAACAGGCAGATGTCTCCCCTGCTACAATCGTCCCTGCTGTGGCTTCAACCAGCCTCCTGGTTGACCATGTTGCCAACCCGTCAAGCACCTGGATTCGATCATCGAAAAACTGTTTTTTCTTTCCTATGATCTGGTAATCCTCATGCCCCTTGCCAGCGATAAGGATCCAGTCATTTTGCCCGGCCTGGCTGCATACCCGCGCAATGGCTTCAGCCCTACCCACTATCACACAAAAAATGGCGGCCTTTCCAGAAGCTGAAAACACAAGCTCTGGTGCAGCCTGCTGAGCCCCTGCGTCTTGAAGTCCAGGCAGGATATCTGCAACAATCTGATCAGGATTTTCGGTACGCGGGTTATCTGAGGTCACAATGGCGATATCAGCCCACCTGCCAGCGACCTTACCCATCTCAGGACGTTTGCCCCGGTCACGGTCTCCACCACACCCAAACACACAAACAAGCCGACCTGTACAAAGCGGCTTCAAGGTTTTGAGCACATTTTCCAGTGCGTCCGGGGTGTGTGCATAATCAACAAAGATCGTCGGTTGGGCGCCAGGATTATCACGATCCAAAATAACCCGCTCAAGACGTCCAGGTACCCGGTCAAGGCGTGCAAAAGCTGCAAGGGTTGTCTGGGGAGCAATATTTACTGCCTCAGCCAGCCCCGCCACAGTGAGCATATTGAGTATATTAAACTGCCCGGTAAGCGGTGATACCAGCTGCAGTTCTTTATCTGCAATGCAGAGGGTGCAGCTTGTACCGTTCTCATCCTGGCTGCTTTTGCTGGCGTAAATATCGTTATCCGCATCCAGGCCGCAACGATATACCGTGTTTGTTTGCAGCGCACGGGCTAACTCTTCTCCCCAGTTATGACCATCGGCATCAGATTTGGTGACGATAACAGCTATCCCTTCATCCTTGAGGTGGCGGTGAAACAGCGTCTGCTTAGCAGCAAAGTATTCGTCCATACTGGCGTGGTAATCCAGATGGTCCCGACTCAGGTTTGTAAATCCAACCACATCAAACTGCATCTTCCCAAGCCGTTTCTGTGCCAGCGCATGGGAGGAAACCTCCATCACCACATGAGTAACGCCATGATCCACCATGGTGCGAAGGGTGCGCTGCAGAGTCATGGGATCAGGGGTAGTCAAAGGAGCATCCTGAATAACATGGACGCCGCCTGGCTCGGTGAAACGATAGCTCACGGTTCCTATCACGCCTGGCACATAGCCAGCTTCCAGCAATACCTTTTCCAGCAGCCAGGTGCAGGTTGTTTTGCCGTTCGTTCCGGTAATGCCCACCATCTTCATCGTCTTTGCGGGGTGGTCATACCAGGCTGCAGCAAGCTCAGCCAGGGCCAGGTGGGTATCTTCCACCAGGAGTACACAGGTGGTGACATCACCGGACAGCTCAGCAGTAAAACAGGCTTGCTCGGCGACAACAAGAGCTGCACCTGCTTCAGCTGCAGCCTCAATAAACGCATGCCCATCCTGATGAGCCCCTTTAAGCGCCACAAAAATGCCGCCAGCTTTCACCTGCCTGCTGTCACTGGTGAGGCTGGTTGCTTCCTGGGTAAGGTCCAGTTCTGCAACCGCAACAGTGTAAGAGTCAAGATGTGGCAGTATTGCTTTAAAAAGACGCATCATATCTCCAGTTGCAGCGTTAAGATGCACTCATCAACACTTGCCAACGGTTCTCCTGGTAAAGGATTTTGCCTGGTGATAACCCCAGTACCATGTACCCGAACAAGAACATCCTTTTGATTGAGTTTCTGCATGCCCTTGCGCAGACTCAACCCTCTGAGTTCCGGCATAAGAGGAACCTCTGTGGCTAAAGGGTCAACCTGTTTTTTAAAATCCAGGCGTTTGCTGATAAAAAACTGACGCAAATTCTCCTGATCTTTTTGTCTGGGGTGCGTTTTCTCTGCAGCCAGCATATTCTCTTGCTCTGCCTTTACAGCAGCCCGCAAAATATCTTTTCCGATGGTAGTAAGCTTTTCCGTTTTCTTTTGCCTGGGCATGGGAAAAAGTGCATCCCGTTCAACAGCCATAAGGAGCAAATATTTAGGCATTTTCGCTGGTATCAGACCGTAATACAGTTCTTGCATCACATAATTGGACAGCCCGTCTTTCAGCTCTATGCCTGTATACTGAGCAACAGCCCCGACGACTTCGTCCTTCTTCTTTTTTCGGAACTGGTCATGCCGAAACAGCTCCTTACGCACCATGATACCAGTTGCAGGATCAAGTAAATGAAGCCGATCCCCCGCCTTTTCCCTTCTCTCATATTTTCGTTCAGTGCCATGATCGTAAATACCATCCAGCACATTGGGAATAACCCGCCAACCTCCATTGACCAGAGAGGACAGTGCTACACTCATCTGTGCCCCGGTCAGAGTGTCCAACGTTTTATCCATTCCACTTCTACGGCGACTGCCGCCATCAACGGCCCACTTCTCAGCAACAGGCAGGGAGAAGGCGAGTCGCGTTTCAAAATGACTAAGCGTTTCAGCATCCACCCCATAATCCAGCGCTGCAACAGTCGGTGGAAGAAGCTTTTTCATCTCCAGCCCTTCCCGTTCAATGGCTGCAGCTCGCGAGAGCACCGGTTCAATGAGCACCTTTTGTAAATTATGCTGGTAGATCTTGTTGGCATGAACCTGCTCATCAGCCTTCCAAAAGTAGTTGGGGTTATAGGCAGGATGATTCATAACGGCGAGCACCTTGCCGGTAAACGGCTCCAACAACACCCCCATACCCCTGTTTACACCCTGCTCAGCAAGGTATTTACGAAACCTGTTTTCCAGCTTTTTCTGGAGCCCCAAATCAAGCGTGAGCACCACATCGGCACCAGAGAGCCCCAGCACCTCCTGATCCTGCCAGTCTACCTCATCAACATCAGCCTGTCTGAAAGCTCCCGGACTCAAGACTGTATCGTACTTCCCCTCAACGCCGAAAAGTCCCACTCCTTCGTCAACAAACCCAAGCACATGGGAAGCTACAGTATGCGCTGGGTAAAACCGAACCGACTCCCCCTTGCAATACACACCTGCCACTTTGCTCTGGGCAATGGTCTCTGCCTGGGCAGCATCCATATCATCGCTTATTTTTATCACCCGGCCTGCAGTTTTCAGCATTGACTCAATGCTGCTTCGCTCTTCTCCAGTCACCTCCACTATGAGCTGGACGGCCTGTAAACGATCCCGTATTTCCAGGGGATTGACATACAGTGAAAACAATGGGTACGAGACAGCCATCTCTTCCAGGTTACGGTCATAAATGGTCCCCCTTAAAACAGGGTCAGCGGGTAAATAACCCGCTGAATCTTGCTTCATTTTGCTAACCAGGGAGGTGAGTTTCCCGCCCAGGCTTTGGATGGAGGGAAGACACCAGTGCAGGATACCACCGCCTGCAGTCAGCAAAAAAATGCCTGCGATAAGTACCAAGCGGCGGCGCCGCTTGCGTTGCATTATGCGGGGGGAATCAAAACGAACCATCCGTACTACATTTTATGGATCTGGCCAGTGGTTGGATCAAACAACTCCAGCCTGACGCCAGCCACTGCCTGGATGTGACTTTTCGAAGTAAGGTATTCCCGCTCGGCCAGCAGGGCATCATGCTCAGCCCTTAAACTCTTTTTTACCTGCTGGTCAGCAGCCAGTTCATTTGCAAGCCTCCCGCTTTGCCAACTGAAAACCTGGCTAATCCCAAGCACAGCCAGGGCAGCGGCTCCAAGCACCCCAAGCAACTGACGTTTGAATGACGGGGAAAGGATGGACACCGGTGCTGAGCGTCGCACCTGCCTTCTTGATACAGGGATTGTGCTGGTGGGCCTGTATGGTCGAACACTTACGTTGCTCATCATTTTCCTTCCTCCATTATTTCCTGCTTTACAATACTACTGAGCACTGGTTTGTCTTTTCCGTGCCACTCGCAGTTTGGCACTCCGCGCTCTTGGATTACTCGCTATTTCCTCTTCTGAGGGTACTATCGGTTTTTTACTTACCACCCGATACGCCGGGTTTGCTGCCAACCCCTGTTTAATGATCCGATCCTCAATGGAATGAAAACTGATCAGGCAGATATGGCCGCCCTCAGCAAGGACAGCAGGAGCGCTTTCAATCAAGCTGGTAATATTGTCAAACTCTCTATTCACTGCAATCCGCAGCGCCTGAAACACTTTGGTTGCCACGTGGATCTTTTTGGGGTGATACTTCAGTGGTACGGCATGGGCGACAATTTCTGCCAACTGCCCAGTGGTCCTGATGCTTACTTCCTGGCGCTTCTGTACAACAAAGCGAGCTATTCTTCTCGCCTGCCGCTCTTCCCCGTAATGATAAAAAATATCTGCCAGCTGCTCTTCACTGACATGGGCGACAAGCTCTGCTGCAGTGGTTTCCACCTGATTGCTCATTCGCATATCAAGAGGACCATCCTGCCTGAAACTAAAGCCCCTTTCACCGCAATCGAGCTGGAGAGAGGAAACGCCAAAATCAGCGATAATCCCATCCACCTTCTCAACACCCCGCTGTCGCAGTTCATGAACTAGGTTAGAATAGGATGAGTTGACAACAGTGACCTGATTTTCCAGTCCCTGTAAACGATCAGCAGCGAGATGAGCTGCCTCAGAATCCCACTCAAACCCGTACACCTGCTGCACATCTGGCTGGTGTTCTACAATCAGTGTGGTGTGTCCACCGAGTCCAAGGGTTGTGTCCACGTATATTCCACCGGGTTTGGCCGCTAGCCAGTGTACTATCTCGCGGGCAAGTACCGGGACATGTATATCCTGCCCGCTGCCACCCATGGTTATTTACATAATGCCCAAAGAAGAGAGGCCGGAGCTGAAATCGGCAAACCGTTCCCGCGTCTTGCGTTTTTCAGCATCCCAGGCTGCTTTATCCCATATCTCAAAGTGACGCAGCATACCGTTGAGCACCACCTCTTTTTCAATACCGAATTCAGCCCTTAAAGTGGGTTGAATGAGTATTCGTCCCTGCTTATCAAGGGCACATTCAGTGACCCCGGAAATGACATAACGAACAAAATCACCAAAACCGGGCTGACTCTGTCCTTGGACAATGAGTTTCTCTTCAAAGGATTCCCATTCAGACACCGGATAGGCACGCAAACATTTATCCCAGTTGGTGACCACCAGGGTCTCTGTATACACCTCTCGCAACACTTCCCTGAATCGGGTAGGAATATTAAGCCGTCCCTTTGCATCAAGAGCATGCTCAGAACGGCTGCGGAATCTGTATTCAGTAATTTTTCCCGGCATCGACACCACGTTAAGGGATAGAGGACCTCTTAAACCCACCTTACGCCACCTATTGTTGTTTTATACCACCAAAGAGGGAGCGTCAAGGAAAAACAGACGAAAGATTAAGCGTTTGAGCAGCCAAGAAATACAAAAAACACTCTATATATAGTGCTAACAACAGAGATGAAGGCACAAATTTTATGTAATTGATCATCGCTCTTTATGCGATAAATATATTCGGCTGACAAGGTGCATTTAGTGAACTAGCTGAAATGATAACATAATTATGTCAGACCACGACACGCCACCCCATATTTTACTCAGAAAGCAAAACAATTCGGGGTATAAAGTGGGGAAAAAATAAAAAAGAGCTAAAAGAGAACTACCGGTGAGGAATACAAGTACATACGTAACGGGTCAGAAGCAGAGAATACTGAAGACGTACAACCCCCGTGATTGGTTACAAAAACAGTGGTCGAGATGTAGTCAGGTGAGAGCTCAGCGTTGTTTTTTGCGTTATCGGCTTTTCTCTGACATTGTCTGCAATTCTGCCAGCAGCATCTCGCCCATTGCTTGATAAGGCAGCTCTTGGCTCCATCCCTTACCAGATACAGCTGCCTGAAAAAAAGCAGTACATATCTTTCGCTGTTCTTTCCCCCACCCAGTTGTGACACCCTCTTTGCAATGAACATTCCCTTCTTGCAGCTGGGCAGTGTCGTAATCTCTACGACCGTGGGACCAGTTAATCACATGGTTATAAAAGAGCAGGCTGCGGTCAAGCAGCACGTATAACAGCTGGATATTGGCAGCAGGCCCCACCTGTAGTTGCTCACCACCAACCCGCATGCCAAGCAGCTTGACCCCGGATAGCCACTCTTTTCCTTTGAGCGCCGTGGCTGCGGCTCCCACCAGACCGCCGATGGCTGAAAACACGCCAAAAGAAATACCTGCTGCAGCTACATCCACCCCTGCACCCACAACGGCCCCGCCCATGGCTCCGGCCATGACAAGCTGCCTGTCTGTGAGGCCAAGAAACTCCCAGGTGGTCTTGCTGAATAGATCTTCCTCCAAAATGGAATGCTCGGGGAGGGAAATATCAAAAATATTATGCTTGAAAAGGCGACGAATATCTTTATGGAGTGCTCGTTCTTTTTGAGTGATATCTCTTTGGAATGCTTGCCACATCTTATCACTGAGTTCCTTTTGCTCGTTTTCAGAACAGGGAACTGTTTTGTGATACGAAAGCGCATACCCGACAAAATGAACGATCAGCTCTGCAGTTTGTTGGCACCGCATCTGCCAGTCGCTCTTAAAGGCTTCCACCACTGCTCGCAGAGCCGGTTCCCACTGCTGGTCAATAGCTTTCAGATTTTCCAGCAGTTCAATGCGCTGAATATAAGTGGCCCTGGATGAGTTAAAGACCCTGATTGCATTAAAATGTTTGCGAAACTCGCTTTGCCACTGGGCGAGAAAATCCGTATCATCCTCTTTACTGTTGATAATCGCCATCCGGGGTGCACCGCTGAGCCGGAGAATTTCCATCTCCGCTCGATCAACATTACGTACAGGTTTGGAGCCATCCACCACAAAAATCACCCCGGCACCCTCTGCCACCGGGCCTAACAACTCGCAATCATCTGTAAAATCAGGGTCATCCTGGTGGGCTGCTATGAATGCAGTCATCAACGCAGCATCCGGTCCCTGGTAACGCTGCATCCACTGCAGTGTCTTGCGGGGATTCTGAAAACCTGGTGTATCAACGAAACGGAGAATCTCCTGTCCATCAACACGTACAGGAAACTCCTGGCACAGGACAGTCTCACCGGGAATGGGGCTCACCCGCACGGAATCATCCTCTGCCAGGGTGGATAACACCGAGGATTTTCCCTCATTGGGGTGGCCGACAATGGCAAAAACGGGAATTGAGTGTGAAGTATTCATGATAACAAAGAGTTGACGTAGAGGTGCGTATCGCCTAAGGCTGCTGTTTTCAATGACCAGATATCCAGCTGACTGCTTTCTGCAGGGACAAGAACGTTACCACCCTTTGGTTTACCCAAGAGCAAAATGGTCATAACAAGGTCTTGCCCCACAGCTTCCCTGACCTCTTTGAGCCACGAAAGCGTTTCTGCAATAGGTGGTTGCCATCCTTCCTGAACCATGATGAGCTGAGTCACGGTTGCTTGTTGGACAACGTTCTTTATCTCCTGGAGCACCTCGGTATCGCTTGTATCCAGGGCACCAAATACTGACACTCTGATTGTTGCATTCTGGCTGTCGCGCTGTATCCGCGCTACAATCTGATCAGTACAGCCAGTCTCCTGCAGCTCATCAGGCAGGAGGAGCAATGTAGAGCGTTTGGCAGGTTGCGTACTCCTGGGTGGAACCTTTGCAGGAGCTGGTTCTGGTGGAGAAACGACTGGCTCCTGCTGCTTTGTGGCTTTCTTTTTCCCACTGGTGTTTACAGCAGGAGTTCTCATTCGCTGCAGCAGTCTCCTGATGTCGGCCCTGTTGAGGGATGGATACTTACCCAGAAGTCGTTTTTGCATAAACAGCCCCCAAAACAACATCCCAGCTCTGGGCAGCAACCCATAAAAAAAGACAGAGCAACATAAAAAAGGCCACCACGAGACAAGGTTTGGGGTGGTTAATCCTTGAATACCATCTTTTAAGATAATCCGGCTACCACGGATGGCTTCAAAATCAGGACAGCTTAACTGCTCAGGGAGTAACCAGCTCCACGGCATTGCAAGCCAGCTCACCGCGCTCGCCAAAAGCTGCTCATCAATCTGAAGGGTTGATTGCCAGCCAAAGGCGGTGTCAGTGAACACCACCTTGCTTAGAGTGGCAACTATAATACCGCAGTTAAAACCGATTCCTGCAAGTTGCATCAGACTAAAGACCATCCACAGGAGCAGGAGTTTATCCCCAGGTGGTGTAAAAAAAGACTGCTTCAGGACAGCAAAAGTATGGGTGGTTGCTGTCGGGTATTTCCGCTGCAGGAGCGGGCGCATTTTTTCCACCATAATCAGCAACAGCCGCTCTGCAATGGCACCTAATATTGAGGCAGGATTTTGCTCTTTCCTCACCCTGCGGACGCCCAAAAACATAAGCTGAACGCCTATGAGCAGTAGCTGCAACAGGACAAAAAAGCCAACATATCCGGTTACATTAAGCGGCTTCTCTCCGGTGTAGATGAGAAACGGAAGCACCGCTGCAATGCCTGCGGCTCCTCCTCCTAAAAAAAACACCCACTTTATATACCTGGAAAGTTCCTTCCAGATGGATCCTGGCAGATGGCGGTGGGAATGTTTTTGTGTGTAGAGGTCTTTTACCAATTGCAACCAGCACCAAACCAATGATTGCTCATCTGTAGACGGGTTCTTGCCTAACTCCTGTCGATACAGCTTACGGTCACGCTCAACCAGTGCGGCGGCGCCCTGCGTACGGGACAGCTCCTGATCCTGGTTGAGAAAAAATTCAAGATCACACAGATCAGTGATGTTCCAGGCGGCCCTCTTCATGAACGCTCCCTTTCCTTGACAGGGAAAATATTTGCAGAGCAACGTAATTTTGTATACAACTTGATCCTCTTTTCGTTCATCAGCTCTTACAATACTGCCACCTTATCGTGGCATGCTGTTTCATCCGCGACACATACATATCGAAAAAAATGAAGAACAACAACCCTAACCATCCTTTCCCGCCTCCAAAACAGCCCCTGGTAAAAGAGCTCCGGGAAGGCTTTAAGGCTTCCTGGCCCATCTGCCTTGGCTACTTCCCCACTGGCCTGGCCCTTGGGGTACTTGCACAACAGGCAGGTCTCCCATGGTGGGCTGTTTTGCTGATGTCTATGCTGGTCTTTGCCGGAAGCGCCCAGTTTATCTGTGTCGCCATGCTGGCCAGTGGCGCCTCGCTGTTTTCCATCATTGCCACCACCTTTGTGGTCAACCTGCGCCATGCGTTGATGAGTTCAACCCTTGCAATCCACTTGCAAAACGTCAACCGCTGTTTTTTGTCTCTGTTTGCTTACGGGATCACCGATGAGAGTTTTGCAGTAAATATGATACGATTCAAGGATCAGGGATGGACCAGATGGAGTGCTATCGGGGTGAATCAGTTGTCAAACCTGGTATGGATTATCTCCACAGTTTTAGGAACAGTGATTGGCCAGTTCATTCCACAGGGTATGTTCGGTATTGATTATGCCCTGACTGCCATGTTTATCTGCCTGCTCTGCTACCAGCTGCAGGGACGTGTCTTCTTCCTCACCGCCATTGCCACAGCACTCATTGCACTGCTGTGGTATGTGCTGATTCCTGGTGATTCCTATATCGTAGGAGCCTCCATAGGCGGAGCAACGCTGGGGTTTTACATTAAACGCTGGAAAAGGAGCAACGATGCAGTTAAGTGATTATTTTTTCCTTTTTGCCGGCATGGGACTGGTAACCTATATCCCCAGATGGCTGCCGCTGCTTTACCTGTCGCACAAGCAGCTTCCCCAATGGCTGGTGGACTGGCTGAGCTTGATTCCGGTGGCTATTTTAAGTGCCCTGCTCGCTCCTATCTTGCTTACTGACACAAGCCTTCGCACACTGGATATGACCAAACCGGACCTGTTCATTGCCATACCAACCTTTGTGATTGCCTGGAAGACCAAAAGCCTGGGCGGAACAGTTATAGCAGGGATGCTTTTGTATTGGCTGGCAGGGATGGCGGTGTGAGAGGTAAGCTACCTGAAACCTACAACCGCTTTTCCAGAAAAAAGGTTGATTGTCGCCCCTTTCCTTTCATATCAACCTGGATTGATTCTGAAAAGCTGAATTGACCGGCAAGTCGCTGCTGAACTTGCGAGGAGACATTTATTTTCATGGGAGCTGAGAGCGCTTCCAGGCGGGACGCTATATTGACGGCATCGCCAAATACGTCATAAAGATACTTATCAATACCAACGATTCCACCAACGACACTCCCCACATGCATGCCGATGCGTACCTGCCACCGATGCTCGGCTGTGGTGTTGCGGTAATGAAGAAAACGGAGCATGGTGAGTGCTGCATCAGCCATCTTTTCTACGTTGTCAGGGTCAGGAGTAGGAAGCCCGCAGGTGCAGAAATACGCATCGCCAATGGTCTTGATTCGTTCGCAATCAAAGCGCGCTACAATATCATCAAAGCCAGAAAACAGCTCGTTCAACTCCCGGATAACCACTTCAGGCTTGAGCTTGGCAGAAGCAGAAGTGAAGTTGATGATATCAATAAAACACACGGAGACATCGTCGTAGGACTGTGGCGTAAAGCTGCCCTTCTCCATCAACTCTTCTGCCACCGTGACAGGTAATACGTTACAGAGCAAGGCCTCAGATTTCTGTTTTTCCAGGCTCAGTTGACTGACATTTTCCTCCAGCTGACGCTGCAGGCGACACAGCTTAAGATGATTGGAAATGCGAACCAGCACCTCGCGGGAGTGAAAGGGTTTGGTAACATAATCAACCCCCCCTACCTCAAAGCCGCGCAGCTTATCATCCACCTCTTCAAGAGCAGAAATAAAAATGACCGGGATATCCTGAAAGCGATCCTCCTTTTTCAGATATTCGCACAGCTCAAACCCGTCCATTCCAGGCAGGATAATATCCAAAACGATCAGGTCGGGCACAATCCCGCCTGGCTCCAGCAACAGCGACAATGCCAGTTCTGCGTCGCCTGCCAGCACGACGTTATAACCGTCTTCAATCAACAGTCGTTCCAGAAGCTTCTGGTTAACCCTGGAATCTTCTACAACCAGAATGGTATCTTTATGGTTTGTCGTCATCTATACGTCTATCGTACATCAAGTGGAGATCAAGCGAGACCTCTTGCCTGCTGCTGCAATGCCAGATCCATCAGTACCAGCGCTGCCATGGATTCAACAATGGGCACCGCACGCGGTACCACACAGGGGTCATGTCGACCTTTTGCAGCAAGCTCAACTGCATTGCCCTCAAAATCAACGGTCTGTTGCACCATACCAATGGTTGCCACCGGTTTGAACGCAACCCTGAAAACAATGGGCTCGCCATTACTGATCCCGCCCTGAACCCCTCCAGAATAGTTGGTTACCGTTCCCAGCCGCCCCTCCTTCTGGATAAAGGGATCATTATGCTGACTCCCACGCAGCGCAGTACCGTCAAAGCCGCTGCCTATATCAAAACCCTTTGTTGCAGGTAACGAGAGCATGGCTTGAGCTAACCGTGCTTCCAGCTTATCAAAAACAGGCTCACCAAGTCCAACAGGAACGCCACGACACACACAGGTAAGAATACCGCCGGTGGAATCCCTGGCTTCCAGTACCTCTGTCACCCGCTGTTGCATTTGTGCTGCAATTTCGGGATGGGGGCAGCGAATGAGGGTTTGATCAACCATCTTACGCGATACAGCCTGATGATCAATTTCAGGGGCTGCGATATCACCAACGCTGCTGACCCAGGCGACAATTTCAGTGCCAAACTGTTGGTTGAGCCACTTTTCAGCAATGGCTCCTGCAGCAACCCGTCCGATGGTTTCTCGGGCACTCGAACGTCCCCCGCCACTTGAAGCACGCGTCCCATACTTGAGTTGATAGGTAAAATCAGCATGGGATGGGCGCGGAATGGTACTCATTTCACCATAATCTGCAGGCCGCTGATCCTTGTTGTGGACCAACAGCATGATCGGCGTACCCAAGGTCTTGCCAAATTCAGTACCAGAATAGATGGTTACCTGATCGGCTTCGTTTCGCGGTGTGGTCAGCTCACTTTGCCCGGGACGCCGCCTGGAAAGCTGCGGCTGAATATCGGCCTCGGTCAGTTCCATTCCCGGCGGGCACCCATCCACAATGGCTCCCACCCCTTTACAATGTGATTCTCCGAACGTGCTTACCTTAAATAAGGTCCCAAACGAACTGGACATGGACAAACTCCTTTACACCACAAAGAGATTCTTTCTAGGCTGAAAAACGCTGCAAATACCAGTCGCTGGCCTTATCAAGCCCGTCTTTGATGGAAAACGCTGGTGCATATCCAAGCAGTTGACGGGCCTTGCTGATATCAGCCAGCGAATGCCGGACATCGCCTGGTCTAAACTCGCGGTATGTCGCTTCCGCCTGTGCTACTTCTGGTACTTTTGCAACCACCCGTTCCTTTATATAGGCAAACAGCTCAGTGAGCGTTGTTCTCTGCCCAAAGGCAACATTATATACCTGGTTTGCGGCCTCGGGATGGGAAGTCGTAGCGGCAAGGATGTTGGCCTCCACACAGTTTTCGATAAAACAAAAATCCCTGCTTGTCTCACCATCACCATTGATAAAAACAGTCTCCCCTTTAAGCAGGCTGCCAAACCATTTGGGGATAACCGCAGCATATGCCCCATCTGGGTCTTGTCGTTTACCAAAAATATTGAAATAGCGTAACCCAATGGCGTTAAAGTTATAGGTTCTGGCAAACACGTCTGCATACAACTCGTTGACCAGCTTGGTCACCGCATAGGGTGAAAGCGGTTTTCCGATTGTATCTTCCACTTTTGGCAGGCCGGGATGATCACCATAGGTGGAGCTGGAGGCAGCATAGACAAAGCGCTTCACCTTGGCATCCCGTGCCGCAGTCAACATGTTAAGAAAACCAGATATATTATTTGTGTTGGTGGTTATCGGATCTTCAATGGAGCGGGGCACAGACCCAAGCGCTGCCTGATGGAGTACATAATCCACTCCACTGCATGCATCCTGGCAGGTTGCAGCGTCACAGATATCACCGTTGATAAAACGAAACCGACTCCATTGGGTGGCCGTTACTTCACCTTGCACTTCATCAAGGTTATGCTGAAATCCAGTTGAAAAATTATCCATCCCAACCACTTTCTGGTCAAGCTTTAATAACGTTTCCAGCAAGTTAGAGCCAATAAATCCAGCCACCCCGGTAATCAGCCAAACAGCAGGGTTTGCAACGAGTTGTTTTTGTTGTTTCTTATACATCTACATAGTATCTTTACGAATTAATCAATTACACTCGTGTAAGTGTATGCGCTGGGAACAACAATTACCACAGAAATATCATCTTACTCCTCAAAATAGCACATTTTAGGGTAACTTTTACTGTAGTTCCTTCTGGTGGACGACGCAAAAACAACAGATAACAGGGTACAACAGCGAAAAATTATCCATATTGATATGGATGCCTTTTTCGCTTCTGTTGAGCAGCTCGATAACCCGGAACTGCGTGGCAAGCCCGTTATAGTGGGAGGTTCTCCTCAAGGCAGGGGGGTCGTTGCAGCCTGCTCCTACGAGGCTCGCGCCTTTGGCATTCATTCCGCCATGCCTTGTGCTCATGCCTACCGCCTTTGCAAACATGCGGTGTTTGTTAAGCCAAGAAAAAATCGCTATGGGGAAATATCAAAACAGTTAATGACGCTGTTCAGCAAGTACACTGAGCTTATCGAACCGCTTTCTGTGGATGAAGCGTTTCTGGATGTGACCCGCAATACGCTTAACGAGCCCTCAGGTACCAGGTTGGCAGAAATCATCAGAAAGGATATCCTGAAAACCACCGGATTAACAGCATCAGCAGGGGTTTCATACAATAAATTTCTGGCAAAATTGGCGTCTGACCAAAACAAACCCGACGGGTTGACTGTAATCCCACCGGGAAAAGCGCAATCTTTTTTGCGCAGTTTGCCCATCAGACGTTTTTTTGGAGTTGGTAAGGTCACTGAAAAAAAAATGCTCCGTTTGGGGATAAAAACTGGACACGACCTGGAAAAACGGACAAAAGCAGAGCTCACCAAAGCCTTTGGGAGTTCTGGCGCCATTTTTTTTGATATGGCCCGAGGCATTGACCACCGCCCAGTACAAACCCACCGGGAGCGAAAATCCATTGGCACCGAAACCACCTTTCAGACTGACCTCACAGCATTGGGCGAGGTTATAGAAATTTTGGAATCGCTCAGCGAAAAGGTAGGAGCGGCGCTGCAAAGAAAAAAGATGTGGGGCAAAACCCTGACGCTCAAGGTGCGTTATGATGACTTCACAACCATCACCCGCTCTGCCAGCAAACATTCTGGATTCCGTTCCACAGCAGATATCTGGGAACAGCTGCCATTGCTGGTGGCTGCTACAGAAGCCGGAATGCGGAAGGTCCGTTTACTTGGAGTGAGCATTTCCAATCTTATAGAAGAGCAACAAGACCAAAAAACACCCTTTCGCCAGCTCTCCCTGCCATTTAACATGCCAACAATTCCTGCACCTGAAGAGTATATACGTAAAGTAAGGGAGCACTATTGTGACGTAAACCATACCACCTTACCCTGATGTTTCCCTGATGTTTCTTCCCACCACAAAAGCTGAGCTGACCAAACTCGGCTGGCAACAACTTGATGTTATTTTAGTCAGCGGAGACAGCTATATTGACTCGCCCTATATCGGGGTGGCGGTCATTGGTAAGGTTTTGCAGCGAGCCGGGTTTCGAGTGGGGATCATTGCCCAGCCGGATGTTACAGGCGGCGACGATATGACCAGGCTTGGTGAACCAGCGCTCTTTTGGGGGGTAACCGGTGGCTCAGTTGATTCCATGGTGGCCAACTATACAGCGTCCAACAAGCGCAGGAAGCAGGATGACTATACACCTGGCGGGAGGAATACCCTTCGCCCTGATCGAGCCACGCTGATCTATTCAAACCTTATCCGGCAACATTTTAAAAATACTGCTCCCATAGTGCTGGGCGGCATTGAGGCCAGCTTACGAAGAGTTGCCCATTATGATGCATGGTCCAACTCCATCAGGCGCTCACTACTTTTTGACGCCAAGGCTGACTACCTACTCTATGGCATGGCAGAACACAGTGTGGTGCAACTGGCGCACGCCCTGGCTGAAAAGAGCTCTCCACACAACATAAAGGGGCTTTGTTACAAAGCACCAGCTCCCCCACAAGGGGCTACTGTACTTCCTTCCTATCAGGAGTGCAAACAGGAGAAGTCAGTCTTTGCTGCCATGTTCAGCACCTTTTATGCAAACACCGACCCTGCAACAGCGACCTGTTTAGCCCAGCAACATGACAACCGCTTTCTCATCCAGAACCCGCCTCAACCCAACCTGACCACCGCAGAACTTGACCAGTTGTATACCCTCCAATTTGAGCGTGAGCTTCATCCATATTATGCCAGGAAAGGTAAGGTGCGAGCGCTTGACACCATCAGATTTGCTGTAACCACCCATCGGGGCTGCTATGGGGAATGTAATTTCTGTGCTATTGCCGTCCACCAGGGCAGGACAGTGCAAAGTCGCAGTGAGCAGTCCATCATTGATGAAGTGAGCGAATGCACCAGGCATCCTGCGTTTAAAGGGATTATTTCCGATGTTGGCGGGCCTACCGCCAATATGTGGGGTGTTGAATGCAGGAAAAAAATCAAGCTGGGCACCTGTGACAGCAAACGGTGTATCTTTCCTTCTGCCTGCCCCACCATGCCCATTGATCACGGGCCACAAATAAGACTGCTCAAAAAGCTTAGAGCGCTTCCAAAGATACGAAAAATATTTATCGCTTCAGGTATTCGCTACGATATGATCCTGGCAGATAAACAACACGGCAAGGCCTACCTGAAAGAGCTTATCAAACACCATATTTCAGGACAGATGAAAATTGCACCAGAGCATTGCTCCAAAGCAGTGCTTGATGCCATGGGCAAGCCGGGAATAGAAAGCCTGGATGGTTTCAGAAAACTTTTCACAACCCTTGCCAGGGAGCAAAAAAAGCGGCTCTTTTTAACCTATTACCTTATTGCCGCCCACCCTGGAAGCACCATGAAGAGTATGCAAGAGCTTAAGTCCTATGCCCGAAAAGTGCTCAAAGTGATTCCACGTCAGATTCAGATTTTCACTCCCACGCCTTCCACCTGGTCGACTCTCATGTACTGGACGGAAAAAAATCCCTGGTCAGGGAAGCCCTGCTTTGTAGAAAAGCAAAGGGAGCAAAAAGAACGACAAAAAAAGGTACTGACACAAGCGTTACCCAACCAGAGACCTCACCGCCCTGCTGCAAAAAGGAAACACACCCCAAAAAAGTAGTCGCCTCTGAATGGGCAGACTTATTAAGCTATAAAAAAAGGCCGGAAGAATACTCATCCCGACCCGAAGAAATATGTTGTGGTAATCATGTGATGCAGAGGTGTAAGGAGAATGGCGCCTGCATCACATAATTCAAAAGAAGAAGCCGTATCCCATAACAGCTTCTGCTTACCACAAAATTATGTTGATCAATACTAACCTGAATCCATGAGCGTTCAAAAACAGTGTAGATGCAAGGCCGTGACGTAATTGATTATACAGATCGTCTATCAATACGTTATGCAAGGCCAGGCGCTAAACCGTCACAGATGCAGGAATGAGGTCTGCTGTGCCACAGGCTGTGGCAAGCAGACCTCGTCCAAGTACACTCTACAAGAGATTACATTGCAGCCTTGTAGATTGCAGCAACGTCCGCATCCGTAGGAGTACGCGGGTTGGTCAGGCCACAGGCATCCTTCTGGGCATTGGCGGTC
>PDQK01000028.1 GCA_002746685.1 Desulfobulbus propionicus
TTGATATGAAGTACAGTGAGCTTGCCCATGTTCCCTCAAAAGGTGTATATTTTACCCCAATATTTGTTTATATTTGGCCATCAGCTTCAATATACACCTGACTATACACCTTTTTCCCGGATATACACGTTCTTTTTCGAACTTTTTTGAACTAAAAAAGACAACAAAAAAGCCGCAAACCCTTACAGGATGCGACTTTTTTGAACTTTAACGAACTATAAAGTTTTTATAACTGGTGGAGGCGCCGGGAGTTGAACCCGGGTCCGGAAACTCTCCCCTTATGTGTCTACATGCTTAGTTTCGGGATTGAATCTCGTGACCGGGTCTCACCCGAAACAGGGATAATCGGTCACCAGCCTGATAAAGTCTCATCAACCGCGCCTCAGGCGCTCGCGCTTGACCAGCCCGCGAGGTCGACGCCCCAAATCCTGTCATGCAGGCAGAGACAGGTGGAGCGGCACAGCAGGACTAAGCTGCCAGTGCGTAGTTATAATCGTCTGCGATTATATTTAAAATGCGTCAAGTTTACGAGTTGACGACAACTCGACATGCAACATAAGCTTCAATATCCCCGTCGAATCCGTTTCGCCCCCTTATTTTTTGAATGTTTTTGTGATGTTGTGTGATTTCGTGCAACTACGTTATTCACCGCGACGCAGATCCCGGTCAATGTCTCGTTTGGATTGTTTTTCCTTTAACGCTGCCCGTTTATCATATAATTTTTTCCCTCGAGCAAGGGCTAATTCCACCTTGGCCTTGCCATTTTCCTTAAAATAAATCTTGAGCGGGATAAGCGCAATCCCCTTTTCATGCATTTTTCCAATCAGTTTGCGCAATTCCTGGCGGTGAAGCAGTAATTTTCTCACCCGTAAAGGGTCCTGTACCATGGTGGTGGTAAACACGTAGGGTGAAATATGGACATTGTAAAGAAACAGCTCGCCATTTTTCATCTGGGCATAACCATCTTTCAGATTGCTTTTGCCAGCTCTCAATGATTTCACTTCCGGCCCTCGTAACACGATCCCGGCCTCAAAGGTCTGGTCTATGTGATAATCGTGAAATGCCTTTTTATTTTTACAAACAACTTTAATCCCCATATTCCTAACTCAGTTAAACTTCCCGTGTAACCCGCACTGCCTCGGAAACTGTGGTCAACCCGTTTTGTACCTTACGCCAGGCATCCTCGCGCAAGGTGGACATGCCTTCCCGGATAGCGATCTGACGCAGCTCATCTGTGGATGCCTTTTCAGAGACCTTTTGCTTTAAAATTTCTGACATGGGAAAAATTTCAAACACGCCGATCCGGCCAAAATAGCCGGTTCCCCTGCAGTGGCGACACCCTTCACCCCGATACAGTTCATAGCTTTTTTTGTCCCCCACTGGAAAACCCAGCTTGAGCAGCTCATCCCCTTCCACCACATAAGATTCCTTACATTTTGGGCAGATGCGCCGCACAAGCCGCTGAGCAAGCGCTCCAAGCATGGTGGAAGATATCAAAAACGGTTCCAGTCCCAAATCTTCAAGCCGGATGATGGAGGAGACCGCATCATTGGTATGCAGCGTTGAAAACACCAGGTGACCGGTCAGGGCAGCCTGAACTGCATAGGCCGCGGTATCCATATCGCGAATCTCACCAATCATGATCACATCCGGGTCCTGGCGAAGGATGCTGCGCAAAATAGTGGAAAAGGTCACATCAATCTGCGGCTGGACCGCGATCTGGTTGAACTCCTCATGGACCATTTCCACCGGATCTTCAACGGTGATGATATTTCTTTCCGGGCTTGCCACCTGCTTTAGCGTTGAATAGAGGGTGGTGGATTTACCGCTGCCAGTAGGACCAGTAACCAGCATAATCCCGTGTGGTGAATTCATGAATGTGTTATACACCACCCGGTCGCGCTGGGAGAATCCAAGGTCATCTAAATTCTGAAAAATGACGTCGGAATCCAAAATCCGCATAACCGTCTTTTCACCAAAGGCTACGGGTACAGTTGAAACGCGAATTTCCGCTTCTCCCTCACCTTCCAGCCTGCCGATTTTAATCCGTCCGTCCTGGGGGCGACGTTTTTCGGCAATATCCATCCGCGCCAGAGATTTAATCCGAGAACTGATAGCTGAATGCACCGCCTTGGGCAGCTTATAAATAGTGTGGAGCACGCCATCAATCCGAAAACGGATCATACACACATCGCGCTTGGGCTCCACATGAATATCACTGGCTCGTTGCTCAAGGGCGTAGCTGAACAGGTGGTTTACCGCAGTTTTAATGTGCTGGTCGGTGGACGTCAGCTCTTTATTGGAAGCCAAGCGAACATACTGCTCCAAATTCCCGATATCCACGGTAGATACGGTTTCGCTGCCACCAAACTGGGTTTCTGCGGCGGTGATGGAGCGCTGGAAACCAAAAAACTCAGCCAGAATTTTTTTAATATCGCTCCGGGTCGAGAGGTAGGCACGAATCTTGACCTGATTTGCCCGCTCAATGTCGGCTAAAGCCCCTTTTTTATCCGGATTATAGGTGACCACCTCAAGGACACCATCACGCAGCCCAAAGGGCAGGATCAGGTGATTCACCGCAAAGGAGCGAGGGATGGTTTTGGTGACAATATCCATATCCAGCTCAAGCGGATCAAGCTTTTTAAATGGAATTTTCAGCCTGCGTCCCACCGCCCGCATGATGGTTTCTTCAGTTAAGGTCTCTTCATCTGAGCCGGGAATCGTGAGATTCAACGATTCGATAATGGCGACAAGGTCAGGATAGCCACTCTCAAACCGCTGTTTGTCTCCCTTGCGCCTGCCTCCAAACTGGCGTAAGAGTTTCTGGCGCTGCTTTCCTTTTTCAAGCGTGACAAACTGGCGCTGGTCCTCACTGAGCAACCCTTCTGCAACGAGAAGTTCGAGGAGTTTATCACTGTTAAGAAAGCTCATACAATTAACCTGTTACAAAAAATACGCCGGATACATGTACCTACAAAATGAGGTAGATAACTCCGAAGGGAAAAGTATAAAAAGTATAGTGTGCCGCTGACACGCTTACAGCAGAAATTGTATCAACACAAACCCACCTAGTAATACTACCAGAAAAACAATGGTGAGGATATTAAAATAGCGGTTAATAAAATGCTGCACCGGTGCGCCAAACTTATAGATCAGGCCAGCAACAAGGAAAAAGCGTGCTGATCTGGCCAGGATGGACATAAACACAAAGGTGACAAAGTTAATGTTGAAAGCACCTGCTGTGATGGTGAATAACTTATATGGCAGCGGGGTAAAACCTGCTGCACCAACAGCCCAGGCATCGTAGCGTTGATAAAGCTCCTGGACCGTTGCGTATTTACCCTCCAGACCGTACATATCCAGGATGGATTGTCCCAGGGTGTCCATGAACCCAAGCCCCAATCCATAGCCGATGATCCCGCCGACAATCGAACCCACCGCGCAGATTGCAGCAAATGTAAACGATTTACGGGGCGCTGCCACGCAAAGTGCAATCAGAAAGACATCTGGCGGGAGAGGAAAAAAGGAAGATTCAGCAACAGCGATAAAAAACAGTGCCCAGATACCTGCAGGGGTCTGAATCCACTCCATGCACCGGTTATAAATCCGTTGCAGGAATGAATAGTTACGCTCGACCATTGGATTCTTCCCACCCATGGGTACCGATTAAATCCACAAAACGGACATGTTCAATGGTTTGGACATCCATATTTTCCCCAGCCTTTACCACCAGTTGCAACTCCTGAACCCCCTGATTCCCAACCGGAATGACCAATCTGCCGCCATCCGCCAGTTGCTCCAGTAAAGGTTCTGGTATTTTAGGGCCACCGGCAGTGACGACAATGGCGTCAAAGGGCGCCTGATCTGCCCAGCCGCTGGTGCCGTCATCAATGCGGGAAACGATGTTGTGGTAACGCAGCTTATCAAACACCCGACGCGCTTTACCAAGCAAGCCGTCAATCCGCTCAATGGTATAGACCCGCTCACAGAGCCTGGAAAGCAATGCTGCCTGGTAGCCAGACCCTGTCCCTATTTCCAATACTCGCTCGGAGCCCTGTAACTGAAGTGCTTCGGTCATGAGCGCTACAATATAGGGTTGGGAAATGGTTTGCCCGCTGCCAATAGGAAGGGGAAAATCGCTGTAGGCACTGGCCTGCATGGCATCTTCCACAAAAAGATGCCGGGGCACGGTACCCATGGCATCAAGCACTCGCTGGTCAGCAATACCACGGGCCACAAGCTGCTCTTCAACCATCCGTTCACGGTATATTTCAAAGGTGGAAGGGCTGCTCACTTGACTTCTTCCCAGGTAAAATCATCAACCCAGTCCTGATCAGACTCTTTAAATGTCCGAAACTCACAAAGGGTGACCACATCATCCTTGACCTTTATAACAATCATTTCATAGCCTTCCGTGCCTGTCCAGGAACTTACCACGGGCATGTGCCCTAAAAACCCGGGAAGATCCTCGTAATAGACATATTCCACCTCTTGTGGTGAAATTGTACGTCGTCCGTTGGGTTCCCCCAGATAACGGTACAAATCTTTTTTTGTCGTTATACCGGGCCTAACCAGCGAGGCATCGGAAGCCAGATGACGTACTTCCTTTGAATAACAGCCGCCAAGGAGCAGCAATGCTGCCGCCAGAATCAATATATTTCGCATGAACACCTCCTGAGTTTACTTCAAGTCCACGCAGAAACTTGAAATGAAAGGAGCATAAAGCAAAAAGTAACAACGTACACAAGAGAAGGTTGTAACTGTTTGCAGCTACAAAAAAAGGTTGTGTCCATATATCGCGAGCACAACCTTTTTTCAAGTTAAGAGTAAAGAGCGGGCTTAAGCCATAGCTCCCAGCAGCAAAGCTTTCCACTTATAAGGGAGCCATGGCAATTGAGGCACCGGTTACTGCCCATCATCAACAGCGCGCTCAAGGATTTTGTAGTTGCGGCTTACCATTTCCATGGGATCGATGACCAGTCCTGCCTGGATAAGCGCGTTATCATAAATTTGATCAACAATAATTCCGGCAAAATCAGCATCACTGTCTTTTAGCGCCACAAGTTTCTTCATCAGCGGGCTGGAATCATTGATTTCCATATCCTTTTTGGAAGACATACCAAGCCCGACCTCCTGACCAGAGGCTTGCATGATGCGCTCCATGGAAGAGGTCATGAACCCGTCCACATTGACGATCATAGCGGGGCTGTCTACCAGACGAGTAGATGTTTTTACTTCCTGGATCTTGTCACCAAGGCGTTCTTTGATCCATTTGCATAAGGCTTCCAGCTGATCTTTGGGCAGCGCTTCTTCCTGTTGCTCTTCAGGTTTATCGGCCTCATCGGTTGTTTCAGGCAAGCGAATATCTGCAGCATCTGCGGAGACCAGTTTCTTGCCATCATATTCGCCCAGGTGGTTTAAGACAAAATCATCGATAGGCTCCAAGGTGTAGAAAATCTCGATCCCGCGCTTTTTAAACATCTCAACGTACGGACCATTTTCCACCGCGCCCCTGCTTGGCCCGTTGATGAAGTAAATCTTATCCTGTCCATCCTTCATCCGGCTGATGTAGTCATCCAGGGAAATCATCTGGCCTGGCTCACTTTCAGAGGATTCAAAACGGAGCAACTTGCCCAGATCATCACGGAACTCAAAGTCAGAGGTCACCCCTTCTTTGATAAAGATACCAAAGGTCTTCCAGAACTCCTGGTACTTATCGCTGTCCTTTTTCGCTTCTTCATTTAAAAATTTAATAAAACGCTTGGTCAACACTTTACGGAGTTTGTACACCAGAGCGTTGTCCTGGAGCGACTGGCGGGAGATGTTCAGGGGCAGGTCTTCTGAATCCACCACCCCTTTCAAAAAACGCAGCCACTCAGGGAGGATGTTTTCACTGTGCTGATCAATGAGCACCTTCTGGCAGTAGAGATTCACACCGGGCTCCATCCGGCCCATGCCTGCGATCTCAAAATTTTCTTTGGGGACATAGACCAGCGCATTAATGGCCAGCGGTGCGTCTGCTGAGAAGTGAAGCCGGTAGGTGGGCTCGTCCACGGCATTGCCCACAAACTTATAAAAATCCGTGTACTCTTCGTCGCTGATTTCGCTTTTAGAACGGGTCCAGATGGCTTGAACCGTATTAACGGTTTTGCCTTCCACCTTTACTGGAAAGGGTACAAATGTAGAGTACTGCTTAATGATATGCTCGATGGTGAATTTAGTGGCATAGTTATGGGCATCTTCCTTAAGCTCAATAATGATCTTGGTCCCCCGATGGAGCCCCTCACAAGGGCTGATGGTATAGGTACCGCCACCATCAGATGCCCACTCATAGCCCTCACTGCCATCCCAGGAGCGGGTCTGCACCCGAACCTTGTCCGCAGCCATGAAAACCGAGTAAAAGCCAACTCCGAACTGACCAATCAGGCTGACATCCTTTTTGACGGCCTCTGCAAGCTCATCAAAAAACGTTGAAGAACCAGAGTGAGCAATGGTGCCCAGGTTGGTTTCCAGCTCGTCTTTGGTCATCCCGATGCCGCTGTCGGCAATGGTCAGGATATGCTTTTTATCATCACATGCAATGGTAATCTCAAGGGGTGCGTTGGCGTCAAACTCAATTTCTTCCACCAGGCTCTGGTGGCGAAATTTCTCCAGCGCATCAGCTGCGTTTGAGACCAATTCCCGGACAAAGATATCGCGCTCGGTATACAGGGAGTTGATGACGATATCAAGAACCTTTCTGGTCTCGGCCTGAAATTGTTTGGTTTCGACCTGTGCTTCAGCCATGATGGTACACCTCTTTTCTTCTGTTTATGGTTAAAAACGGAGCTCTTCAGCTGGTGTGGAGCCTTGGTCTTTGCGAATTATGCTGAACTCCAAAAGTGTTTTTTCACCAGACCAGGAGTCGGCTATCATGTTTAAATAATAGCATTTTTATCCAGCACACCAACAAGCTGCTTTCAATTATTCGGCGAACATGGTAAGCACGATTGACCCGCTGTCAAGAGAGTGACAGCCTACCATTCTTACCCCACTCAACCTTCTGTTAATCATGGAAAATCAAACGTATGACGTGGCTATCATTGGAGCCGGTTTATCAGGGCTTGCAACTGCAGCATTTATCCTGGACCAATCACCGGACAAACGTATCCTGTTGCTGGAAAAAAGCCATCGTGTCGGAGGTGCGATACAGAGCTATCAGGAACGTGGCTACATGGCTGAATGGGGGCCCCACGGGTTTCTTGATCACTGTGAGGAGAGCAACCGCCTGGTTCAACTTGCTGGACTTGAAAAAACAAAAAAGCTTGCCCCCCTGGGTGAATTTGTTCGCTATGTGTGCCTGGATGGCGAGCTCAAATGCATCCCCCAGACTCTGCCCAAAATTATCAGAGAACCACTGATTCCTTTTTTACACAAGCTGCGGTTTGCAGCAGAGTGGACCAGACCACCGCTCACTGGAAACCCCACAGTGGCCCAATGGGTGGAGCACCGTTTTGGCAAGGCGATTCTCCCCTTTGCCGATGCAGTATTTACCGGAACCTATGCTGGCGATATTCACCGTTTGAACATTGATGCGGTTATGCCTGGAGTACGGGATCTTGAGCTAAACCAGGGGTCTGTGTTGAAAGGTGCCTTTTCCATGATGCGGCAAAAACGTAAAAAAGGAGGCAAGAAGAAAGGTTTACCTGCCATGACCAGCTTTACAGGCGGCATGCAGGAGCTTCCACAAGCACTTGCAGCAGTACTGAGGGAGAAAGCAGCATTGCAAACCGGAGTGGAAGTGACAGCCATTGCCAAAACACCGCATGGGTGGCAGGTGAGCACCCAAGAGCATACTTTTGCCTCTACGGAGCTGGTGGTGGCCCTGCCGGTTAACCAATGCCTTCCGCTGATGAAAACACTGCCCATACCCCAGCCGCAGAGGTACCAGATTCCAGAGGCCAGGATTGTTTCGGTCCTGCTGGGTTTTGGCCCTCAGGCTGATATCCCCTTTGGCTTTGGTTACCTTACTCCAGAGCAGGAAAACCGTTTTGCCCTGGGAGCCCTTTTCTCCTCCCACATGTTCCCCAAACGAGCTCCTGAGGGCTATCAGCTGCTGGAAATCCTGGTCGGCGGCAGGCGTCACCCAGAGCGCCTGGAGCTTGCTGACCAGGAACTGATCAATGGTTCCTATACAGACCTGCGCGAGCTTATCCACCTCCCCACTCCGCCGGTTTTCAGCGCTGTCTTGCGCTCCCCACACGGAATCCCCCAACTGGAAGAAGGCTATACCGAGTTGCTCAAGTGGCGGAAGCAGTGCATGCTCAGCGACCCAACCCTGCATATCTGCGGATTTGGCTGGAAGGGCATTGGGCTCAATGATATGACCAAGGAGGCAAAAAAAATGGCTCAACGGGTTATTACCCATCAGGCCAATGTCTCAGAAAAAAGTGCAGTGAAAAAGGTCTACTTTTAATCCCAGCTGTTCCCTCTACCCTTCTAACTTTGAGCAGAGCAGCTCAATCTGCTTGCGGGTGCTGTTTTTGCGGGACATTTCATGGGTAATAACCTTGATGGCATGGAGCACCGTGGAATGATCCCGATTATAGAGTCCGCCAATATCTGCCAGAGATTCCTGGGTAAATTTGCGGGTCAGGTACATGGCGACCTGGCGAGGATAGGTTACGGTACGTTTTCTTGAGCGCGATTGCAATGCATCTTTGCTCACGTTGAACTGCTCGCCAATGAAATCACAAATACTTTGCCCGGACAGCTCACTATTGCAACAGACAATAGTAGAGAGCACCTCTTTCACCATGGCCAGATCTGGTGGCTGCTGACGTAGACTGGATTTAGCCTTAATGCCAATAATGGCACTTTCTACCCGTCGAATATCGCCCTTGACCATTCTGGCCAAATAATCGATCAAATCGTCAGCCAAAGCACAATCATTGCATTTGAGCTTATGGGTAATAATCCGTACCCGGGTTTCGTAATCCGGACACTCTATCCCGGTAACAAGCCCTGAGGTCATCCGGCTCCTGAAATCCTCATCCAATCCCTTGAGCTTACCCGGGGCCAGAGCTGAGGTGAGGATAACCCGTCGTCCGGATTTAATCAGATAATCCAAAATGGTATTCAGCTCTTCCTGGGTTTTCGTTTTGCCCACCAAAGTGTGGACATCTTCAACCAGCAGCAGATCACAGCTGTTGATGTATTTCCTGGAGAAATTTTCCATGGAGTTGGCACGCAGATTATTCACCATCTCCGCAGTAAATTGCTGGGCAGTTACATACTGCATCCTGGTTGCAGGAGCTGAAGAGAGCACCTCATGAACCACAGCCTGAGTGAGGTGACTCTTACCAAGACCAGTAGAAGAATTCATAAACAGGCAGTTGCCATAGGTATTTACCCCTTTTGCCAAGGCAGAACACGCGGCCTGGGCAAGCAGGTTTGATTCACCCACCATGAACTGATCAAAGGTAAAGGCCGGATGCAGCGATCTATAGCTGGACCTGTCCACACTCACCCCTGGCAGACGCAACTGTTGCTTGTGCCGATCTTCCAGTTGAAGCACTGGCTCACTGGCAACCTGCAGGGATATATCACTGCTCAACCCCAATGCATTGGCGGTTTGTTTCATCCCAGCCAGGTAGTGCTCTTCCACCCAGGCACAAAAATAACGATCTGGACCAACCAGCTCAATTCGCTGCTCATTTTGCTCTACACACTCCAGCGGCTTGATCCATAAATCGAAATCGCTTTGAGTAAGAGATGCATGCAAAGAGGCTTTGATGGTGTTCCATATCATAATACTGGTTTTCCCGATTATGTGTTGTAGTGATAATGTAAAAAAAAGTGGGCAGCAGAAGGCACTGCAAATGGCTTTGATTAAAGTGGCGATAGTTGTACCTAAAAACCCCAATGAGGTCAAAAACGATATGACCGAATTTCAAAGACCAAATCAAGAAGAATTCAACAAATTTAACGATTACGAAAGATTCAGGATATAGAGCCCTGTTAGCCCCTATATCCGTAGATTGCCGTCACCTTTGCGTGCATTTTCACAAAATACAGTTTTTTTTAAAAAGTTACATAACAATCAGACACGTTATCAACATTTTTTTAACAAAACAAAAACTCTTTATTGCTTAACAAAACTCTACCAAGCTAAAGTATCCTTAATTTTAGGCTTACATAACAGCTGATAGAGATAACCACCCTTGGATACTTGATTTTTAAAAAAATCGAGGCATAAAAAAAATGTGCTTATTTCTTCTCCCGGTGTAAATCTCATGAGCCGCCCCATCAATTAAGACGAGTTATTACCATTGCGATATCAACAGGTTACAACACACCAAAGACCTCATATCCTCCCTAAATCACAGGGTTTTATCAATGCGCTCATCACATTGTAATACTCCGGGATACGGTAAACACCTCCACTGAAGCAGCATTCCCCCTCATCAATGCCTTGGCACACTCATTGATAGTCGAACCAGTGGTACACACATCATCCACCAACAGTATCTTTTTGTTCCGAACAAGCTGAGGCTGTGTTACCGCAAAACAGCGGCGCAGGTTTTCACGCCTGGCTTTACCGCTTAAAGCAGTTTGAGGTACGGTATCCCGAGTGCGCATCAGAACCATGGGATTAATCTTCTCCTTCCATGGAGCAAAACAATGGGCGGCCAGGAGAAGCGATTGGTTAAAGCCTCTTTTTCGCAATCTCTTTTTATGTAAAGGCACGGGGATAATCATATCAGGCTCAGTAAAATGGGATACAACACCAGTAGTGCGTATCAATACACCGATAGTCTGGGCGGCCTGAAGCAGGTCACCAAACTTTAATCCAAGTAACAAGGTGCGCACAGGAGGCCCATAATAAAAAGCTGAACGCAGAGAGCTAAAGGCGTAGTACTCTCCAAGACATAGGCCGCAGAGATGATCTTCACCGGCAGCAAAGGGGATTCCACAACAGGGGCAGAGAGGGGACGTGATTGCCTGAAGCTGCTCCAGGCAAGTCGAACAGAGCAGCGGCAGGGAGGAAATATCCATCCGTACACCGCAACCTAAACAGTGGGGTGGGAAGAGCAGGTCATGGAGTGCTCTCAGGTATGCTGCAATCATTTCTGGCTGCCCTGTTTATCTGACATAGTGCTTCATTTTCTCCTGCTTCACTGTAAGCAGGGGGCAATGCTTTTTCCCATTCTCTTGCAGAATTTATCCATCGGGGTATATTCCCTGTTCAAATGCAATCTTACTTCCGTTTAACAGTTCACTGAACACAACGCCTTATGCAACTGCTTCGTTCTCTTTTTGCCCTGCTGATCGCCTTTCCCTTAACGATTACGGTCTCCACACTGGCCTTACTTGACCTCAATTTTTTTCGCAAATCCAAGGAAAAGGCGCTTATCTTTCCTCAATCCTGGGGACGAATCCTGTGTAAAATCGTTGGGGTGAGAGTAACAATTGAAGGACTTGATAACATTGAACCTGATCAAACCTATATTTTTGTTGCCAATCACTCCTCCCAGTTTGACATCTTCAGCTGGCAGGGATATTTTCCATACAACTTTCGATGGATAGCAAAAAAAGAGCTCTTTACCATCCCGATCTTTGGTCAAGCTATGCGAAAAGTCGGGTATATCCCCATTGACCGCTCAAAGGGCAGGCAGGCCCTTAAAAGCCTGGACCAAGCTGCCAAACAAATTGCCACTGGTTTTTCGGTACTCATCTTCCCTGAAGGAACCCGGACCCCCAATGGCAAGCTCCAGGAATTTAAAACCGGAGCGATCATGCTTGCCATTAAATCAGGAGTTCCGGTTGTTCCTATTGGTTTTAACGGCTCTTATCCTGTGTTGCCAAAGGGACGCTCGCTTCCCCAACCGGGTACCATAACCATCCGGGTTGGCAAGCCGGAAAAAACCAGTCATTACAAGGCAAAGGACAAGCAGGCCCTGGCATTGTCCTTACATAATGCCGTGAATTCCCTGCTTGATGCACCGTATCGGTCGGAACCAGAAAACCCATCTTAACCCTACACGGCAACAACCAGGACATAGCTGTATGGTGTTACCAATCCCCTTTTTCCAACCACCTAAAACCATTATACCCCTTTGCAAAAGGGGCGGAACATGTCATAATGATTGCTGTTGTTTATATAGAAATCAATCATTTCTCCCATATCGGATAAAAGCACCTACTGAGCACATCACTTTATAGGAATTTTTCAATGCGGTCACTTACTCATCTGCAACGTCACCACCTGTTTTTCCTGCTTCTTACCAGTTTTGTGTTGTATACATTTTCACCAGCACTGGCTCTAGAACAAAATACCGCCTTTCTGCCGCTGAAAATCAATGCCCCTGATGCTGACAGCTTGCAGGCTCCTGTAGATAGAGCGATGGCTGATGCCCTCAGTGGTAAACAGTACGTCCCGGTTCCCCGGTCCACGGCTGAAACATTGATCAACTATCAAAAGCCCTGGCCTCCTTCAACTGGTGTGATCAATACAATTGCTCAAGCTACAGGGTACGACTATGTTGCCCTTGGCAGTCTGACCCAGCTGGGGGGCCAATACAGTTTTGACTTTACTGTTTTTGATGTACTCCAGCCAGGAAATCCATACACCTCTTTTCGTGAAACCAGCTCACTGGGTGAGCTTGAAGGACTACTCAGCGAGGCCATTTCCGAGGCCATCACCTTTACCCATCGCAGTTTTACCATCGCCTCCATTGCACCAGCAGGTAATGTGCGTATCGATTCCGGTGCTATTTTACGTAAAATTTCCACCAAACCAGGTGATCTGTACAACCCTGCCAACCTGCGTAAAGACCTGAAAACTGTTTTTTCCATGGGCTATTTTGATAATGTTGAGATCGAATCAACAGACAGTCCCCTTGGCAAACAGATTCTGTTCAGGGTTGAGGAAAAACCGCTCATCGGCAGCGTGGTGGTAACAGGGACAGATAATATCAAGGAAGAAGACGTCCTTGATGCAGCCAATATCGCCACCAACACCATTTTAAATCCCACCAAAATCAACGATGCTGCAACCAGGGTAAAAGAGCTGTACAAATCAAAAGGCTATTACAATACCAAGGTGGAAACCAACATCAGCTACCCGACAGAAGATAGTGCTGAGATTCGGCTGGCTATTACGGAAGGGGAGAAGATCACGGTTGAAGAGATCACTTTCCAAGGCAACACCACCTTTGATGATGATGAGCTGGAAGATATCATCCAGACCGGGACCTATTCCTGGTGGACGTCCTGGCTTACCGATTCCGGCCTTCTGAAAATGGATATTCTCAAACAGGATGCAGCCAGGTTGGGTGCCTTTTACCAAAACCATGGCTTTATTGAAGCCAAGGTCGGCAGCCCCATAGTTGAGCAGAAAGAAGAGGGGCTTTACATCACGTTCCCCATTGAAGAGGGGCCACGTTTTCGGGTTGGAACCGTTGAGGTGGAAGGTGATCTGATCAAAGAGAAGGATGAGCTCATCTCGCTGTTGCAGATTCGACAGGAGCCCTTTCTCAACCGCCAGACCCTGCGCGAAGACTCCACGCGAATCACTGATGTGTACGCTGAAAGCGGATACGCCTTTGCTGTCGTCACACCAAAAATCAACAGACCAGATGCGGGCCACCGGGTTGATATCCTGTTCAAGGTGGATAAAGGCTCACTGGTGTACTTTAACCGGGTTGAAATTGAAGGCAATACCCGCACCCGGGACAATGTTATCCGCCGGGATCTCAAGGTTAAGGAGGGCGGTCTGTTTGACTCCAAGGCCATCCGCCGGTCCACCCAGAAGCTCCAGCGCCTGAATTTTTTTGAAGAGGTTACTGTTACGCCCAAGCCCACCTTAAACGAAGACCAGATGGACGTACTGGTCAACGTGAAAGAAAAACCAACAGGCCAGTTCAGTGTCGGTGCGGGCTACTCCTCTTCGGAGAGCCTTATTCTTATGGGTGAAATCAGTGAAAACAATTTCCTGGGTACCGGTAATAACCTTGCCTTGGCAGCCAACCTGAGCGGCCAGTCTGCCAGATATAACCTCAAGTTCACCAATCCCAGAATGTTTGACTCCAATGTGTCGGGTGGGGTAGATATGTTCAATTGGGAAAGGGAGTATACTGATTATACCAGAGAATCCATGGGAGCAGGCCTCAGATTTGGACATCCGCTGTGGGGAAAATGGTACATCTACTACGGCTATACCATTGAAGACACAGAACTCAGCGATATTTCCACTAATGCTTCTGAGGTCATTAAACGATCAGCAGCGATAAACATGGTCAGTTCTGCGCGGGTATCAGTGGTACGGGATACCAGGGACAGAACATTTGCTCCATCGCGTGGCTCCAGAAATGCTGTCAGCATTGAGTATGCTGGCGGCCCGCTTGGTGGGGATGCACAGTTTAGCAAAATTGAAGGCTCCACCTCCTGGTACTTCCCCATGATGTGGGACACTGTATTTCATGTGAAAGCTGCTGCTGGCCAGGCCTTTGAAAATGAAGATGATAAACTCCCTATTTTTGAGCATTTTTATCTCGGTGGAATGAAATCAATCAGGGGGTTTGACTCCTACTCTATCAGCCCCATTGACGCTGCTTCCCAGGAAAAGATTGGTGGAGACAAGATGTGGTATGGAACAATCTCTGTCATATTCCCACTGGTTAAGGATATGGGGATTCAGGGCGAAATCTTCCATGACTTTGGTAATGTCTACGGGGAAGATGAAGACTGGGACATTGGTGACTACAAAAAGACTGCTGGTGTTGGTATACTGTGGCTTTCACCACTTGGCCCGCTTAAAATTGCCTGGGGATTTAACCTTGATCAACAACAAGGTGAAGACAGCTCAAACTGGGACTTCAGTATGGGCGGCACGTTCTAGCTTGTTGCTTTTATCATCCTCCATAAACAGTTATGCAGTCGATCCTTAAACGACTGTGTACCGGCTCCTCCCTCCCTGCTGATGTAACCGGACTTAACAACGCTTCCACCGCCTTACTGCTCAGCAGGGCAGTGGAAGCGCTTGAACACACAGTCTGTTGCATCCTTCCCTCGGATGACCAGCTGGAAAGCTTTTCCCAGGACATCAGTGTTTTTACCAGCACACCGGTCCTGATGTATCCCAGCTTTGAAATCCCACCCTACACCCCGCTCTCACCTGACCCTGTCACCGTAGGCACCAGACTTTCCACCCTTTATCAACTGCAGGATAATAATGCTCCTGTCATTATCCTGGCCTCTGCAGAAGCAATACTGCGCAGAATTCTCCCCAAAACCGTACTGAGCAGCCACAGTGAGTTGGTCATTACAGGCGAGGAATTTGACCGCGATGAGCTTATCCGTACCTTGACCAGCAGCGGTTATCAGCACTGCGAACTGGTTCAGCAACAGGGAGACCTGGCGGTTCGTGGCGGAATTATGGATATTTATCCTCCAGGGTTTCACCATGAACTTCCTCCGGGCCCTTTACGGTTGGATTTTTTTGGTGACACCCTGGAAACCATGCGGATTTTTGATCCTGTTTCCCAACGCTCCATTACTGAGCTTGAAGAAGCAATTCTGCTGCCAGCATCTGACACTCTTTTTTGGGGTGAAGATGCGCAATCTGGTTGGAGGACACTTTTTGACCAGATCGCAGAAGATAATCAATGGTCTGAAGCAAGTAAGCGGCAACTCTACGATCAGCTTAGGCAAAGGGTTCGCTTTCCAGGTATTGAGTTTTTTCTCCCCCTGCTCTATGGCGGAACGGACAAACTCGATACCTTCTTTGATTACCTCCCCCAAAAGTGCGCCCTCTTTCTTGCCGACCCCACCGGGATCAACCAGTCCCAGGAACTGGTGTTTGAGCGTATAGAGGCCAATTATAACGAGGCCATCACCAACACTATTGCCGCTCTGCCCCCAACAGAGCTCTTCCTTTCTGCAGAGGAAGCGACCACAAAAATTGCTGAACGGTTGCACTCCCGGATCCTCCAGCTTCCTGACCCAGACGCCTCGCAGCCACCTCTGCACGTCAAGGGTGGTGATCACAACCTGCTGCGCCAGGAGATCGAGCTGCAGCGCAAAAAGCGCGGCCTGCTTGCCCCGCTTGCTGATCGAATCATTCCCTGGCTTAACAAGCAGGACACCGTCATTTTAAGCTGTAAATCACACCGCCAAGCCAGCCACTTTGCAGAGCTGCTGATCAATTACCAGCTCACATCAAGCTATGGAACCACTCCCCTCTCGCTTAAGGAGGCAGGGACTGGCGAGGTACTCCTTATTGACCATCCGCTTTCCCAGGGATTTGATCTGCCAGACGAAAACCTGCATGTACTCTCTGCCCAGGAGCTGTTTGGGGATAAGCGGCTCCAAAAACGGCGTCAGAAAGCCTCTGCACCCCAGACAGGGGAACTGCTCCCGCTGGATCAGCTGAATGATGGGGATATTGTGGTCCACCGTGAACACGGCGTAGGGTTGTTCCGCGGCTTGATTAACATGGAGATATCCGGGAACAAGGGCGACTACCTGGTCATTGATTATCGCAATGATGACAAACTCTACGTGCCAGTGGATAAGCTCCACTGGGTCTCCAAGTACCAAGGGCTGACAGACCAGCAACCCAGGCTGGACAGCCTGGGGAGCCAACGCTGGCAGGCAACCAAGCAAAAGGTAACAGAGGCGGTGTGGAAGGTTGCCCAGGAGCTGCTGGATATTTACGCCAAACGTGCCATACGTCAAGGCCACAGATTCTCGCCTCCAGGGGAGCTGTACAGCGAACTGGAGGAATCCTTTCCTTACGACGAGACCCCAGGCCAGGCGCAGGCCATTGATGACACTCTGGATGATCTTACCAGTGAGCGACCTATGGATCGTCTGGTATGCGGCGATGTGGGGTACGGCAAAACCGAGGTTGCCGCCAGGGCAGCCTTTAAGGTGATCGAGGATGGTTACCAGGTTGCCCTGCTGGTCCCCACAACTGTACTTGCTGAGCAGCATGCTGCAACGTTCAGGGATCGTTTCACTTCTTTTCCTGTGGAGATCAGGTGTTTAAATCGATTTCGTACCACCAAAGAGCAGCGGGAAATCACTGCCGGAATCAGTGACAGCTCCGTTGACCTGGTTGTGGGCACCCATCGCTTACTTTCCAAGGATATCCAGTTCAAGAGGCTGGGCCTTTTGATTATCGATGAAGAGCACCGTTTTGGGGTCAGCCATAAGGAAAAAATCAAAAAACTTAAGGCCTCAGTGGAGGTACTCACCCTCACTGCAACCCCCATTCCTCGAACCTTACAGATGTCGCTGCTGGGTATCCGTGATCTTTCAGTGATTTCCACTCCACCTCGCCAGCGCAGGGCAGTAAAAACATTCCTGGCAAAGCATGACCAGTTGGTCATTCGAGAAGCAGTGCTCAAAGAGATGCAGCGCGGTGGTCAGATCTATTTTGTCCATAACCGGGTTAAGACGATCCACCGTATGGCTGAAACCATACGTCAGCTTGTGCCCCATGCCAGAATTGGTGTTGGACATGGTCAAATGACAGGCCAACAGTTGGAAGAGGTGATGGTCCAATTTATCAATCACAAGATCGATATCCTGGTCTGTACCACCATCATTGAATCCGGGCTTGATATCCCCAACGCCAACACCATCATTATCAATCGAGCTGACCATCTGGGGCTTGCTGATATCTACCAGCTGCGCGGCCGGGTTGGTCGTTCTACCAGGCAGGCTTATGCCTATCTGTTTGTACCATCTCTGGAGAGTTTATCAGGGGATGCGAAAAAACGACTCCGGGCGCTCATGGATAACACCGAGCTTGGTGGCGGCTTTACGCTGGCCATGAATGATCTCCAAATTCGTGGTGGTGGCAATTTACTCGGGGTTTCCCAGTCCGGGCATATCGCTGCAGTTGGTTATGATCTCTACCTGGAGCTCCTCCAGGCCACTGTGGCTGATTTGAAAAAACAGGCAGTTGCCCAGGAGTCTGGCGAAGTTACCAATGCTATAGACCCAGAGGTCAAGCTCCAGCTCTCCGTCTTTATCCCGGATGACTATATACCCGATACTGCACAGCGTTATCAGGCATACCGCAGAATTTCCGCATTGAGTAACGGCACCTGGGAGGAGTTGCAAGACCTTGCAGATGAGCTCAAAGACAGGTATGGTGTACTACCAGAGGAGGTGAGCAACCTCTTTCAGATAATCGAGTTAAAGCAGCGCTTACGTCTATTGTGGGTTACCAGGCTGGAGCAATCGTCCAAGGCACTTGTTTTTCATTTCAGTGAACAAAACCAGCTCGATCCCCAGCGGCTCATCACGCTGGTGCAACAAGGCTCAGGAAAGAAGAAAAAGCAGCCTGCAGCACGGTTGACTCCTGATCATAAACTTATCATTGAGCTGGACCAGAAAAAAGGTCTTCCACAACAGATTAACGCGGTATTAAACATCCTTGAAGGGGAGTAAAGATGGACAAAAAGTATTGTGTAAAAAATGCCCCCGATTTTTCCTGGGACAATATTGATACGGTGTTGCTGGATATGGACGGCACCCTGTTGGACAAACATTTTGATGATTATTTCTGGGAACAATACCTGCCGGAGCACTACAGCCTGATCCGTGACATTTCCATTGAAGAGGCTAAAAAGGAACTGCTGGCCAAGTATTCCAATGTAGCAAACACTCTCACCTGGGCTGATGCAAATTTCTGGTCCAGTGAGCTGGGGCTTGATATTCCTGAGCTGAAACTGCGGATTAATCACCTCATTGGTGTGCATCCCTATGTTATTGAATTTCTCGAATATTGTCTGTCTAAACGCAAAAAGCTCTACCTTGTGACCAACGCCCATTCAAGCACCCTTTCCATCAAGCTGGAGAAGACAGCTATTGGTGCCTGGTTCGACAAGGTGGTTTGTGCAGAAGAGGTGGGATTTGCCAAGGAAGAGCCCCAGTTCTGGAGCAGGTTGGAGCAGATTTTGGCATATGATAAAGAACGAACGCTTTTAGTGGATGATACAGAGCAGGTTCTCCTTTCAGCACGTGAATACGGTATGGGCCACCTGTTATTCGTTGCCAAACCAAGTAGCCGCAAGCCGACCGAATACTCCTGCGACTTCCCGTCTATAGAATTTTTTAAAGAACTCATGCTGTAACCGTCGTTTTCAGGTATCTTCTGGAAACAGTTTCAACAATCATGAGCCGCACATACAAAAGGCTGTGTCCCACAAAAAGGGAACACAGCCTTTTGTATGTTGGATGCGATGGAGGTATACCTATCCGCGTCTACACTGCCTGATGAAATCCTTGGCAAGTGAAGGATGATCAGCAATAATTTGACCTTTTTCAGCTCCCATTTCGGCAATAAGGAAATCCATCACCTGAGCATAGGTCATGTCTTTTTTCAAGGTGGACTCCACCAACTCCTGGATTTTGTGCTGATCAGCAGTATCATCAAAATAGCTGAACAGACGATGTACTTCAGCATCACCATTGGTGTTTTCGGCCCCTTTCTCTTCCACAGCTTGGGAAACAGTACTGATCCCTTCCTGGAGCTCCTGCTGCAGTTGCTCCACCAGGCCAGTCAATGCGCTGAGGTCTTCCTTGCTGGCAACATCCTGCTGTTCAACGGCTTTAACGCGGTTTGGCAGATCGCCGAGCAGTTTGTCGCTTGACATATCGTTAAGCTTACTTACCGCACCTTCAACCCGTTCTTCCAATCCAGCAAGAACGTCTTGCAATTTTTGTAGAGCATCACCAGAGGCATTAACCTCACCAGCCACCTTATCCAGCTTGTCTACAGAAGCAAAAGCGGCCATCTTGACTTCAAGCGCATCTATTTTATCGCTCAACTCACTCAACTTCTTTTCCAGCTGGCTATAGCTCTCATTAACCTTGGCTAGATCAGTTACGACTGAAGCAGCTACCCTATCAGCTTCTTTTGACGCACCAGCAGCACTACACGCAATGCCACCTGCAGCAGCGGCGCTGCACCGCAGCCACTCACTCAGGGTTACTTTCAAAGCGCCATACATCTGACCTGCACTCTCTGCATTGACCATGGCAACAGCGCCAAGGAAAATACCAATGAGAACAGCAAGGCACAAGAGCACGCCAATAACCATCCCGATGGCCCATTGTACCAGCCGCACTGCACCAACAACGATCATTGCAATACTGCTCCACACGCTGCCTTCTGCGGAAGTGCTCGTAAAATAGACAAGGAGCATAAAAACAAGTAGTACGGCTCCAGCCTTCAGCAGTGGGCCACGCATGACATTCGATTTCATAAACGAATCCTCCGATCTGAAAAATCTTTCGTGTCTAGTTCCTGTTCTTTTATCCTGGAACGCCCAGGTAGTTCCTCAAAAAAATAAATTGCTATTTTTTAGTGTATTTCACCATGAACAGCAAGGGAAAACTCCTGCTCAGGTTGTTTGTACCGCAAACAAATAGTAAACATTCCCTGCCCGTATTCTACAAAAGCGTTACCAATGACCAGCTCAAAATGTGTTCAGGAAAGCAAGCGTTGCTGGCCAGCTTGTACAGTTTTGTGGAGCTGCAGCTCACGCCCATCCTGACAGCCACTTTCATAGGCCTGGGGCTGGATACGCACGGCCTTGCGCTTGCGTTTTCTCAGCCGTGGGAAACGATACTGGACAAATCGATCAAGCATTTTCTGTTGGGCTACCAGCGCTTTTTCCTCTCCAGGTTCCCGCTTTTTTTCAGCTGCAGGGATCTGTTGCTCCGCCTTAAGCCGCTCACTAAATCCATTGAGCAGCCCAATATAGTAGCTCTTTTTAGCGATCCGTCCCCTGCCACCCTCTGTTTTCCGGTAACGCAGCCAAAGGCTTTCCAACCGCTCCTCAAGAAAAAAATAGCAATGCTCAGCCACGGCTACATTTTCTTGAGTGCCAAGTAATTCAATACTTTGGTGCTGACAATCCTGAAACGGATTGTACTGGGTGGAGCGGATGACACGGACGTGGAAATACGTATTGAGGAGAGCACAGATAGTTTGCACATGGGCAGCCATACGCTGCTTCCCCGTATCTATGCAGCGATGCACAAAATCATCTTCGTGGAGATCATAGGAGGTGAAATTATGTTCTCGCAGTAATGCTTCTGCCTTTTGCAAGGCAAGTGCAGCTTCATGCTCGTTGCCGGACTGACCCAACGCAAACAGTTTCCTTACCTTGGCTAGAATCCGATGCTCTGCTGGTGCCTGCAAGTCACTGGTTATGCTGGTCAGCTCCTGATCTGTATCAGCGGTTGCTGTCTGAAAAGCTGGATCAACCCCGAGGTGTCCACAGGCTTGACGAAAGACCTTGCCATGGGAAGGCTGCTGCTCCCCCCATAGCTCACTGCACATCTGATGAGCCATCTCATGTTTGAGTACCTGCAGGGTAATCCGCCACGGATACTCTGCAACGAGGTACGCGCTTATTGTAAGCACTCTTGTTGCAGGCTGATAACTTCCCAGCTGATTCTTACTCTGGGAGAGTTTAAATATTGGTGGTTGCAAATCGACACCATACTGGTAGCAAATAGCATCAAATTCCCAGGAAAGCTGATGGAGCCACGCCTGCTCCATCAACCTTGCCAGTGCTGCCAGTCGCTGGTCTGTGTTCTGTGTATCTCGCATACTGGCTCAATGGTGTTGTGCCTGCAAGGCCTGAATCCGCTGCAACACCGGCGGATGAGAGTAATGGAAAAAGACATGCAGGGGATGGGGGGTAAGGTTGGAAAGGTTACTCACACTTAACTGCTTCAATCCGCTGATCAGGCTATCACTTTCCCCTGTGGTTTCTGCAGCATACGCATCCGCTTCGTACTCATGACGCCTGGAGACGCTATTATAAAAGATGGAAAGCACTGTTGCAATGGGAGCATATAAAAAGCCGAAAAACACCAGGCTTGCATAAATAGAGAGATGCTCCATGCCAAAGGCTGCAAAAAGCTGTTCATTGTTGATAAACAAGGACATAATATAGAGCATCACCCCGGTCTGGAGTGCTGAGGCTACCATCATCTTGATGATGTGCCTTTTTTTAAAATGCCCCATCTCATGGGCCAGGATTGCCACCAACTCTTTGGTGGACACCTCATGTATCAGGGTATCGAAAAAAACAATCCTTCTGTATTTTCCAAAGCCAGTAAAAAACGCATTGGCCCGTTTGGAACGTTTGGACCCATCCATGGTGTAGATTCCCTGAAGCCCAAAGTGCTGCTGTTTGGCGTAACGGGTGACAGCCTCTTTGAGTTCACCATCTTCAAGGGGGGTAAATGTGTTAAACAACGGCATGATGACCACTGGAGCTAAAAACTGCATGATCACAATAAAGGCCAGGATAACCACCCAGCAATAGAACCAGGCCCAGGAGCCACTCACCTCAAAAAACCAGAGGATAAAGCCCAGCAACGGCCCCCCAATGAGTACAGCAAGCAGCGTCCCTTTCAGCATATCCAGGATATAGGTTTTCAGTGTGGTGGTATTAAACCCGAAACGCTCTTCAATCACAAAGGTGGAGTAGAGGGAAAAGGGGAGATTCAGAACCGTTGAGATCAGCCCAAGCAAGGCCATAAAGAGCAGGCCGGTATAAAGCGGCGAAAACTGGGCACTGCGGGCTACAAGGTCAATCTGGTTAAAGCCGCCATACCAGATAAAGAGTATGGTTAATCCCGTAACAAGAGTGGTTTGCACCAGGGAAAATCTGGTGGTCACCCTGGTGTACTGCTGTGACTTGCTATACTTGTCACGATCATACACACCGGCAAACTCCTCTGGCAGATCAGGGGACAGTGACCTCAAATTGAGCAGCGAAATACACACATCAAGCAGATATTGCCCCCCTATTACCGCAAGAATAAAAAACAGAAAACCATTCATAAAACTTCTTCCCAGATTACGTAGTATAGACCAGTGTCCCACACGGGATAGACAAGAATATGTGCGACTTATTTCTTCTCGCTCATTGTTGTGTCCATATCCGCAACAAAGGCTGCTGCAAGCTCGGTGAGCTGAGCCATGTGTTTTTTCTCTTCATTAATAATGGTCTGCAGCTGTTGCTCAGCCCCTTCACCTTCCACCAAAGGCAGCAAAAATTCATAAAACATAACGGTTTCAGCTTCAAAATCCTGGCATTGGACAAGCACCTCATTTACGTACTGCGTGCTTTGCAAGTTATCCGTTTCCAAAGAAAAGGTCTGGCCTTTAACCATATCCTGGAGTAATCCGCGCCCCAGGGCTTCAATTTCCTGCTGTTCTGTGGTCAGTGGCTGCTCTGTAAATTGCATGCCTTCAAGCCACTTACAGTGCCGCTGTTCTTCCTCTGCCATCCAGGTAAGCATTGCTGCCACGTTTTCGCTGGCTACCTGTTGAGCTGCAGTACGATAGGTCTGCTCACCATTTTTTTCTATCTGAATGGCAATATTTCGTAAGTCAGCGGCTGTAAACATGGTGGTTCCTCTTTCTATGGATTATCCTTCATTTGGACGATGTGATGCTTTATTTTCATAGGTTAAAACACACCATCTATACCAGATACACAGTGAATCTGGTTGTAAAATCAACAAAAATGCTCCATAATTTTTATAAAGGAAAAGTTTCAATTCATGTGAGGCATACGAGTGAAACCAATCACGGAGTTTATGCTTTCGTGTTCTTTTCTCCTTCTGACGTGTAACTGGCTGCCATGCAAAACCAAACGCTCACCTTCATTCTGGCAGGTGGGATGGGCTCCCGCTTATACCCGCTCACTGCAGAACGCGCCAAACCAGCGGTTCCTTTTGGCGGTAAATACAGAATTCTGGATTTCACCCTGGCGAACTGCCTCCACTCTGGCATGAGGCAGGTTCTGGTGCTCACCCAGTATAAATCTCACTCCTTACACAAGCATCTACACGATGGTTGGTCCATATTTAACCCGGAGCTTGGGGAACACATAACACCAGTTCCTGCTCAAATGAACCGTTGTGCTCGTTGTTACGAGGGTACTGCGGATGCCATCTTTCAAAACCTGAACCTGCTGGAACAAAGTGAGTGCGAGTATACCCTTATTTTATCTGGTGACCATATTTACCGCATGGATTATGCCGCAATGCTTACCAGCCATAGGGAAAAAAAGGCAGAGGTAACCATTGCCTGCACTGAGGTTCCCATTGAAGAGGCCAGTGCATTTGGAGTTATGCAAACCAATAACAAGGACAGGGTGACCCTGTTTGAGGAAAAACCTGAACATCCAACACCAACACCAAACGATCCGGGAAAAGCGCTGGCCTTTATGGGGCTGTATGTCTTTTCCACTCCATTCTTGATTGACGCGCTCAAGCAAGATCAGCAGCAGGAATCAAGCCATGATCTCAGCAAAGATATTCTGCCTGCGTTATGTCACGATCACCAGGTGTACGCCTACAGGTTCGGTGGTACCCAAGGTCGAGTAACTCCAGATAAATACTGGCGTGATGTGGGCACCTTAGATGCCTATTACTCGGCGAATATGGACCTGCTGAAAAAGACGCCCCAGCTTGATCTGTATCAGCCTGACTGGCAGATCAGAACCTACCAACCGCAAACACCGCCAGCCAGAACGGTTACAGGCCGTTCTGGCACAGAGGGCTCTCTTGTCAACTCCATCCTTGCTGGAGGTACGGTGATTTCTGGAGGGAACGTGAATGAATCCGTTATTTTTTCGGGAACCGTAATTAATGACCAGGCCAGTGTGGAACGTTCCATTGTATTTAACGGAGTGCAGGTTGGTGATGGTGCGCGGTTACAAAACTGCATCATTGACAAGAATGTGGTTGTCCCTCCCGGAGAGACCATCGGCTATGATCTGGAAAAAGATCGCAGCCGTTTTACCATCAGTGACAAAGGAATTGTGGTTGTCCCAAGGGGGTATGTATTTGGTTAGCACTGCAAGCAATATAGCCTGCCGCATTACCACTGTGAAAAAGGGTGTTTGGCTAGACAAGCGTTAAAGTAGCGCACATCTCCGGTAACTTCTTCTCCTACCCATTCAGGCTTTTCAAAGGGCTGCTCTTCAAACTCCAGCTCGATCTCAGCCACTATCAGCCCTTGATTTTCACCGTGAAATTCATCCACCTCCCAGATGAACCCTGCATAGGGAATGGTATAGCGTGTCTTCTCTATGATTGGCTTACGACACAGTTGATCCAGCATGGCATCGGCCTCTTCAACAGGAATTTCATACTCGTATTCCAACCGCGAAATGCCATTTCCGGATCCTTTAATGGTCAAATATCCCTGGTCGCAGGTGCTCCGAACACGCACCGTACAGCCCTGGCCATCACGTACATATCCCTGTCGATATTCTTTTCCTGGTGCCAAATCTCGCCACGTGTTCCCGGCAAGTAAAAACTTACGTTCTATTTCAACACTCATAAATACCCACCTTTTGAAAAATAAGTACAAACGCTCTTCCCACCTATGGTACAGTGAGCGATGTTTTTTCGCTTTATCTTTTCTCCATCAGCCAAGGAGTGGGACAATACTATGGATCAACACCAACTTGCCACAACCTTCACCCTTTCCCTCCCTGCCTGGGCTAGCAAGAAGGCTGCCCAGCTTCCCGCTGATTTTGCTACGCTTGAAGAACGAATGGCTGTTGTGCTTGAATTTTCCAGGCAGAATTATCAGCAAGGTACAGGCGGCCCCTTTGCTGCCGGTGTTTTTGAAACAGAGAGTGGAAAGCTCATCTCCATCGGGGTGAACCGGGTGGTCCCCATGAGCTGTTCTTCTGCCCATGCTGAAATTATGGCATTATCGCTGGCTCAACAGCGACTGAACACCTATGATTTGGGAGGCACAGAGAGAGCGGATCATCAACTGGTTGTCAACTGGTGCCCCTGCGCCATGTGTTTTGGGGCTGTTTTCTGGTCAGGTATCCGCTCACTGGTCATTGCTGGTTCCGGGTTGCTGCTGGAAGAAATCACCGGTTTTGACGAAGGCCCAATTCATCCTGACTGGCCAACAGAACTGGATAAGCGTGGTATTACCCTCCACGAGGACATTCTCCATGACCAGGCGGTTGCCCTGTTCCGTGATTTTTCTGCATCCGGTCAGTTGGTGTACAATGCCAGGCAGGGCTCAGCATGTTCCAGAGCAACTTGAACAATGATTCGTATAATGTGTATCGGTCTGCTGGCCGGTCTTTTTTTCAGCACCACCTTCATCCTCAACCGTGCCATGAGCCTGGAAGGCGGACATTGGTTTTGGTCCGCCTCACTCCGCTACGGATATATGTTTATTTTACTTCTCATTGGCTTGTGGTGTACTCAAGGCTCCAGGTACATGAAAAATGTGATCCAGGAGTTCACCACCAACTGGCGATTCTGGATCCTCTGCGGCAGCATTGGTTTTGGCGGTTTCTACTCGCTGATCTGTTTTGCAGCAGATTTTGCTCCCGGCTGGGTGGTTGCCACAACCTGGCAGTTGACCATCATTGCCAGCCTGGTGGTCCTCATGCTCTTTGGCAGAAGCTTTTCGCCTAAAATAGGGTTCTTTTCCCTGGTTGTATTTTGCGGTGTTTTCCTGGTCAATCTCAGCCAGATGCAAAATGTAGGCATCGTAACACTCCTGCTCGGAGCCCTTCCGGTACTTGGAGCAGCATTTTGCTATCCCATGGGGAATCAACTGGTCTGGGAAGCCCAGAATGGGCATAATAAACTCCCCAAAATTAACCGGGAGCTGCTCAGCAATACGTTTACCAAGGTGCTCTTATTAACCTTGGGCTCGCTACCGTTTTGGACAATTCTTTTTATCGTCATGAGACCCGCTCCGCCTTCAGGAGGCCAGTTGCTGTCAGTGGCACTGGTCGCTCTTTTCTCTGGAGTCATAGCGACCACTCTATTCCTCAATGCCCGTCATCAAGCAAAAAACGCCAGTGAGCTGGCTGCTGTGGATGCCACCCAGGCCAGTGAAGTTATCTTTGCGCTTGGAGGTGAAGTGTTCTTCTTAGGTGCAGCGCTTCCAAACCTCATCGGTATTATCGGAATACTCATTACTGGTATCGGTTTGCTGGCCTTTGCCTACCATGATCATGGATGATTGTCTGTTTTTTCTCTCCCAAAAGTCCTTTTAACAGGGTATCGGCCGATATTATCCTTTGAAAACAAACACATAACCTAATAGTGTACTGCACAATCAAGCCCTCACCTTTATCCAAACAAAACACATCATCCAATAACCATGATCTACAACGGTGTCTTTTTCGGGTTAACAACAGTTGATATTGTGCATTACGTCCCCCATTTTCCTGCAGCCAATGGAAAAGTAAAAAGTGAGCGGACGCTTACCTATGCTGGTGGACCAGCAACCAATGCTGCGGTCACGTTTGCGGCGTTGGGTAATACTGCGTCCCTTATCACCGGTATTGGCGGGAGATATATTGGCGGGAACTACCTGAAAGAAGATCTCAAGCAGTGGGGAGTGGATGTGTTTGACTGTACAGACCAGCCAGAACGGCCTTCTGTCATGGCCTCTGTTATAGTTGATCTCTCCAATGGCAACCGAACGGTCATTTATTCCAATACGGACAATCGCAGACTCAAAAGTGAAGCATCAGGCGATGCCATGCTGGAAAACAAAGATATCCTCATGCTTGACGGTCATTACATGAACCAGGCGGTACGGATTGCTGAAAAAGCGCACGCGTTGGGTATCCCTATTGTGCTGGATGGCGGGAGCTGGAAAGAAGGAGAAGAAAAACTCCTGCCCCTTGTTGACTATATGATCTGCTCAGCAGACTTTGCGCCACCAGGCTGCACTTCCATGGAAGAAACCACCGCTTTTCTGCGCAACCATGGCTGTGAAAAAATCGCCTTCACCAAAGGTGCACACCCCATTGTGGTTATTGACAACCAAGAGCAGACAGAGATTCCGGTCATGAACATAAAGCCCATCGACACCATGGGGGCCGGAGACATCCTCCACGGTGCCTTTTGCCATTTCATCCTCGAACACGATTACCATACCAGCCTGGCAAGGGCTGCTGAAATAGCCAGCCAATCCTGCACCTCGCTTGGCCCAAGAAGCTGGATAGAGCAGGAAATTATTATTTAGCCTGCTTTGGTGCTATTTCTGACGATAGGGGATCTGGCAATAGCTGATCCCTTCGGAAGGCACGATCCCATGCTGAGCCAGAAACATCCGTAATGAGTTCATTGAAATATTGATATTAGACGTCGGCCCCAGGTAACAGTGATCCAGTTGCGGTGGCAGATCAGCGTGTAAAAGCAGGTCAAACTCCACGTAAGGCACCAGCATGGCGTTGGCTTCCCTGAACAGGACCGGAATCGTCATGGGTGGGATCAACACCGGTGAGACCACACGCCACTCCTCCTCTTCCCGAAAAGATGGATGTTTCAGGATCGCAGCTATTTTGAGCAAATCAATTTCAATCTGTTCAAAAACCGTAGCATACAACTGGGATAGCTCCTCGCGTGACTCCCCACCTTTAACCATCCTGGCAGCATTCACCTCTACAACATCCACCACCTGGGCGATCAGTTGACGCTGGCGAGCAGGCTCATAAATGCATTTTCCAATCTGAAACCGCTGTCGATGCGCACAGCGTATAATGTACTCAGCGGAAAATCCCAGACTGACCCCTTTACCGTGGGTGGAGTACCCACGCCACTGGCTGAGCAGATTGCCGTGGGAACGAAACGAGGCAGCAAAAAGCATGTGCCCGTTGGTAATTCGGTATGATACCCAGTCCGCAAATTGACCGAGCAGATCAGCTTTTCCCACTCCCTTGGCCAGCCGCTCCTGTACCTCCTGACGGATCAAGTCTGCGGAATGTTTTAACTCAGCGGAATCATTCATATACCGAATATCACTTGCCCACAGCCTGGTGGTTCCGACAATACCAAGCAAGCCGGTCAAGGTGGTGTAATGGTACAGTAACCCCTCGGGAGTGTCGCCAAAAAGCTGGTCGGTCAGCTTTTCCAGTTCATTTACTGCTCTATTTTCCTTTGTCATAACAAACAACCAGTGGTCCAGGGGCAGGAATCGCGTAACCAATCACGGGGTATGCACTTCAGGGTTCTTTTCTCCTGCTGACGTGTAACTGGTCACGGAATAACCGCTTGAGGTTTTACACCCTATTTGGTATTGAGGTCTTGCTTATACGAAAAAAGGCATTTAACTGATATTGCGACTGGTTTACCAGACAGTAATATTTCCCCTTACGCATCAAACCTACGCACAAATACCATGTATAGAAATTTTAAAATTGTCCCCAATATTATTTTTGGCCGCGGCTGCTTCAACCAACTTGATGATATTTTAGCCCAGCGGCGCATTACTAAAGATGCTCCAATTATATTTGTCCTGGACGACGTTTTCAAAGGGAAAACATTGGAGGGACGCCTTCCTGTACGTGGTAACGATATGATTCTCCACGTAAATGTGGATGACGAACCAAAGACGTCCTATATCGATCAGTTGGTGGCACAGCTTAAAGACACCTTTGCTGTGACACCTGACGGTATTATAGGGATTGGTGGCGGCGCCACCATGGATATTGCCAAGGCGATTTCCCTCATGCTCAACAATCCTGGTTCTGCCGCAGATTACCAGGGGTGGGATCTTATTCAAAACCCTGCCGTATATCACGCTGCAGTCCCCACCTTATCTGGAACCGGTGCTGAAATTTCCCGCACAACAGTCCTCACCGGGCCAGAGAAAAAGCTTGGGATCAACTCAGACTATACGCTCTATGACCAGATTATGCTTGATCCGGAGCTCATTGCAGGGGTGCCAAAGGAGCAGTGGTTTTACACCGGTATGGACTGCTACATTCATGATGTTGAATCACTTGAAGGTACCTATCTCAATGAATTCAGCAAATCATACGGGGAAAAATCCATTGAGCTGTGCCGGCAAGTATTTCTGGATGACCATCCAGACAAAGACGACAAACTGATGATGGCCTCCTACTTTGGCGGCATGTCTATTGCTTATTCACAGGTTGGCGCCTGTCACGCCCTCTCCTATGGGCTCTCCTTTGTTCTTGGCACCCACCATGGCATCGGATGCTGTATCACCTTTGATTATCTTGATGAAATTTACCCGGAAGGGGTTAAAGAGTTCCGTCAGATGATGGGAAAGCACGACATCGACCTGCCGCGTAATCTCACTAAGGATCTGACCAGCGAGCAAATGGAGACCATGGCAACCGTTGCCTTGGGCCTTACTCCGTTATGGGAAAACTGCCTGGGTGAGAACTGGGAACAGATTATGACCAGGGATAAAGTGTTGGAGTTATACAGTAAAATGTAGGTTTTCGTTTGCCGCTACAAGAGCCACCCCTTGTAGCGCTCCTTCCCGCTAGAGCGCATCTATGCGGGAAGGAATGACCGCTCAAAGACAAGGTAATCGGGAGCAGGTTTTTTAAAAATTAAAAATCTTTGCTTCAGCCGCCATATCAATCAGATGCGGACCGCCGTCAAGCATCATATTTGCATTGAAGTTCGCCTCATCAAGATTTCTGTTTTTTGCGCATGGAGTGCACACCCCGGTTTCCACTTCATTTTCAATCAAGTACGGCAGGTAATCATTTGGGCAATCCCCGGTATCGGTTTTCACGCTGCCATCCTTCCCTTTGACTGCCCAATCAACCCCGCTATCAATAAGAAACATATTGACCTTGTGCCCCTTAGCATGAGCAATCTTTGCAAACTGAAAGCAACGGGTTGCCTTTTCATTATCATTGTGCCTGAGGACAAACAAAAAATGAGCCATTTTTTCTCCTTATAAAACACTCCTATTGGTTAATGATCGAAGTAAAGCAATTACTGATACTACCTAACCTGAAACCATCAAATACTCATTGCCAATTAAGAACCTTACCTTGACAACAGAGCGTATTTCATCCGTCACAGAGCAGCCCAGGCAACAGGTTTTTAACCACACCAGTAGTTCAAAAAAAGTATTCCAGGCAGAGGGGAAAACAAAGAACTGCCTGACGAACTCAATATATACAAAAAATATTTAAATTCAAGAAGTTATACGACGACTCCTAAAGAAAGCAGCAATATTGTTGTAGAATTAGCGCCTCTTCTGCACAGTTTTTTATCCCTGATTTCATCACTTTCATAAAAAAGGTTTCAATATTTCAGGACAATTATGTTATACATAGTGCTGTTGAACGCTATGCTTTTTTGGTAGATTCATGTAATCTGCACTGTTACTTAGCTTTGTTTTTCAATCATTTAAAGGAGGAAACAATGGGTAAATCAGAATGTCCAACATGCCAGGGAAAAGGGAAGATCGAAGGTGTTTGCGAAACCGCTGGGGAATGGCAAGGTAATGACACTGCCGATGGTCAAGTTTGTACTCCTGATCAAGACTGTCCCACCTGCAACGGAACAGGATATCTAGAAGACTAACTTCTCATTTCCCCGACAAGCACCAGCTCAAACGCTATACGTCGGAAAAAAACCGGATTACCCCATGTGTTCTCACAGGAAATCCGGTTTTTTTATGCTCTTTCTTCCGCCGCGCAATATTCAACGCTCCCCTGTATATCCAAACTCAACCGGATTTTCCTCTATCAAGCCACGGAGCTGAATCACCCGTGTCACTGCTTCATGGCATGATCGATCAAGAGCAACAGCACGCCTATACATTTCAAGAGCACGGTGGTACCACTGGCTTTTAAAATAGCTGTTTCCTGCAACACAAAAACCATAGGCCATATTACCAGAAAAAATATCCTGAAAAAGATCAGCTAATGATTCCCCCCATATTTTTTCAATTAACTGTTCTTGTTCCGTGAGCAACCTGATCACCAGATCATTCTCCACAAGGCCGGGAACCATTACCCGAAAAAGATACACACCTCGCTCAAAAAGGTTCAGGAGCCGCTCAATCTGCAAAATGGTATCCACACTTATACTATGGAAAATATCCTGGGTATCAAGCAACTGAGTGAACGGCGAGTATCCAGGGCGACTCATAAGCAGCGGCTCACTGGATTGATTATCCTGAAGAAAATCAGAAGAGCCATATTTGCCGATCAGATAAATATTTTCCTTAAGCTTCATGGCTTCATGGAACAACGAACCAATGAGCCAGTCCACCAGTGAACCATGGATGTCTCGTTGCCGTTCAGATTCCGGCCACACACTGTGACAGGTATCTTTTAATCGCCACAGTTGCCCTTTGTTGGTTTCCGTACCTAAAACCAGCGATAGCTGGGCAAAAAACTCCTCACGCAAAGACTCCGCGCTCTGATCCAGCAGTTGCTGTTCCGGCGTACCCGACTGCAGGCAGGTGATGGCATATTGCTGATAAAGGGTGTGAAAACGTTCATTGAGGGTCAGGAAATCACTGATGATCTGGCGAACAAAGAAATGATGTCGTTCTTCCAGCCAGGAAGAAGAGTTTCCCCTTCCAGAAGCCTGATGGTGAAGAGTACGCTGCTCCATTACCCGGCTGTTAAGGTCCGTTTGTGAGCCTCTTGGTACAGCTCAATATAGGCATGCATCACGTGTTGCCAGGTATGGCGGGCTAGGATGGTTTCCACTGCGTTTTGCTGCATTCGGTGCAACTCCGGCTTGTTATAAAAAACGGTCAGTGCCCGATTCATGGCAGAGGTGAGCTCAGCTGGTGTATTTCTGGTGTAGGCAAAGCCGGTTTCTTCATCCAGCACCTTTACCAGCCCGCCCACATGATGGACAATGGGTAAGTTACCGAGAAGCTGGGCCATATAATCGGTTAACCCGCAGGGTTCATACCAGGAGGGAATAAGAAAAAAATCACCACCAGCATATGCCTTATTGGCAAGCTTGGAATCAAAGCCTTTGAGAAAACAACAACGACCACGTACTGCCGAATGATCGCAGAGCTGCTGGATTTTACCTTCCATATGGGCATCACCTGAACCAAGAATCAGGAGTTGCACATCCTGCTGCATAAAAAAGGACTCCATACAACCCAGTACCACGCTCATCCCTTTCTGCTCGGTCAGCCTGCCGATAAAGGTAAACAAGGGTTTTTCCGCGTCATTGGTGAGGGTACCGAACTGCTCCACCCGCTCCCATTGGCGGAGATAGTGGGTGTTCGCCAGCAAGTCTTTCTTGCATTCATCCTTACCTGCCAGATCGCCGTGAACAATACTAAAAGGCGCTGCCAGACCTAGCTTTTCTGGCTCCTCCGGGTTAAAAGCGTCAGGATCAATACCATTGGTCACGCCCCGTAAAAACAGCCCACGCTCCACCAAGGTGTGCCCAAGCCATCCGGTACGGAAGTCTTCCGTGGTCTCCTGCAACTCCCTGGCATAATTCTCACTCACCGTGTTGAGTACGGCATACTTGGCTGCAACCAGAAAGGGATCAAACTTATCATCCAGGGTAGCTCCATGAATAACATGTTCTGGCAGGCCGGTAATGGCCCGGGCAAATTCAAGGTCAGCGACCTCCTGATGGTAGCCCAATCCTGCGTTATGGATGGTAACCACAGCACCACTGTTGCGAAAATAATTTCGATATCCGCTGGTTTCCCGCATTATTGCAGGCAGGATTGCTGCATGCCCATCCTGACAATGGATAACCCAGGGTTGCTCACCCTGAAAAATCATCAACTCAAGCGCTACCTTTTGCAGCAGCACATTCATGGCAAAATAATCAAAATGACCAGCACCGCTATGCTGCCAAGACTCTTTTTTCTCTTCCTCTTCAGTATAGGTGTAAACCCCCTGTTTTTCCCCGTAGCACCATGCCTCAACTAGGTAAAGACTAACTCCGTTGACCACTTGGTGCCAAATGGCGACCTGTTCGCGACGTTCAGCATGGGGGTAATTCATGTCCACATCAAAACAGCTCTCAAACCAGTACCCACAAATTTCTCCTGGGCGGGTTCCAGAAAGCAACAGAGGGCTGAAACCCAGCTCAACAGGATCCATAAAACCATAGCGGGGCATCACTGTGCTCACAGCGTATCCGTTGCTTGCCAAAGCTTCTCCAAGCTGGCAGCACGCATCCTTCACACCTCCGGCACCAGCCAATCCGTCATATTCCCTGCTGACCAGCCATACACTTTGAGATGGTTCTGCTTGTAGCTGATTCTTCACAATATCCCTAAAACACCTAGCGTTGATTCATCTGATTACAAATACTATCCACCAGTTCTGCCGGTGTGTAAGCGGCGGTATCAAGGACCAGATCAGAGCCTTTAGCATAGAGTGGAATCCGCCTGTTTAACACTTCGACAATCTCTTGTTCCAAACCATGTGCCGTTAACGCTGGCCGCTGCTGAGCTGTTTTCTGATCACCAGCCATACGCTCCATAATGGTATGCACATCTGCCTGCAACCAGACAACAAGGTAAAAAGGCTTAAGTGCCTGCCACACTGTACCATGCTCAATGGCTCCCCCGCCAACAGCCAACACCTTGGGGCTGGGTTCAGCCATCTCTGCTAAAAAAGACTGTTCCAGCCTGCGGAATGCTTTCCAACCGTGCTCGGCCACCAGCTCAGCTATTTGGGCATTTTCCCTCTCAGCAATAACCTCGTCAGCATCGACAAAAAGACAGCCTAGCCTTGCTGCCAGCATCTTGCCGACAAAGGTCTTTCCTGTAGCCCTGTAACCAGTTAACAATACGCTCTGTCTCTTACCATAATGCATCCAACTACCATAAAGGATAACACACCTGTGGAGCAACAACAAAGTAGCCTGATTGGCAGCTCAAAAATTATTTTTTATTTTGCTTTTCCATGGGCTATCCTTACAGTATGCTCAAGTAAAAAAGAGTATCGATTCAAACAAGATAGCCCATGGAATATAAAGGGAAGATATGCATTATATTCAAGGAACCGTGTTTGATGAAGAGCTACAGTGCACCCTAGCTGAGATCTGCAAATTTTGCGGTGTGAGCGCTGAACTCATCCACGACATGGTGAATGAGGGAATCATGACGCCATCGGGCAGTTCCCCCTTGGAGTGGCATTTTACTCCCATTGAGATTAAGCAGGTACAGACCACGGTTCGGTTGCAGCACGATCTCCAGATCAACCTGCCAGGTTGTGCGCTGGCGCTTGATCTACTGGATGAACTTGAAGAACGACGCCAGCTCAGCAGGCGTAAGTCATACTAACTATCATCATTTTCCGTTGTCAGAACTCATCCTCCATTTTCAACAGCTTGATCTGGTTACGCTCTGTATTGGTGTTGCTGCGGGCCTTCTGTGTACTCCACTTATCGCCCTCTTGTTCACCGCCAGGTTGCGCAAAAAACTGCTTGTAAGTGAGCTCAAAACTGAACAACTCTTCAAAGCAAGCACAGAACAGGAAGCTGCCATCCAGCAACTCCGTAATGAGCGGGATACGTTCCGTCACCACTATGAAACACTGGGCAGAGAGCATGCAGCATTGGGAGCACGCTACAGTGGGCTCAAGAATCAGCTTGATGAACGGGACAGTGTTCTCCAGGCTACCTGGCGTCAGATCGAACAACGGTTTGAGTTGTTGGCAGGAGAAATACTGACCGAAAAAAGCGGACTGATTAACCAGCAGCATGAGTCTGCCTTAAAGCTTCTGCTTAGTCCTTTTCATGACCAACTACAGGAATTTCAGCGCAGGGTTGACGATGTGTATGACAGGGAGGCCCGTGACCGGGTTGCCATCACCAAGGAAATTCAACAGTTACGCCAGCTCAACGAGCAGCTCAGCCGTGATGCTGTTAACCTGACCGAAGCGCTGCAAGGTAAAAACAAGCTCCAAGGTCAGTGGGGAGAGATGCTGCTGGAAAAAATCCTGGAGGATTCCGGCCTGCGCAAGGATATGGAGTACTCGGTGCAGCATACCTTACAAACCTCGTCAGGGAAACGACGTCAACCTGATGCCATTGTCCACCTGCCAGGCCAACGTGACATCATCATAGACGCAAAGGTCTCCCTGACTGCCTTTACCAGGGCCTACACCGCAGCCAATCCACAACAGCAGCAACACTATAATGCGCAACACCTGGAGTCAGTGAAACGACATATTGCAGGCCTTTCAGCCAAGCAATATCAGCAGCTGGAAGGAATTACCACCCTTGACTTTGTGTTGCTGTTCATCCCTGTTGAGGCAGCCTTTCAGCTGGCACTGGAGTTGGATCAGAACCTGCTGAGCGCCGCATCACGAAAACAGATTATCTTGTGCAGCCCTTCCAACCTCATGGCCATACTGCGTGCTATTCATCACCTGTGGCGGCTGGATGAACAAAACCGTAACAGTTTAATCATTGCCAAACAGGCAGGTAATCTTTATGATAAATTTGTAGGTTTTATAGAGTCTTTTGAAGATATTGGAGCACGCCTGAACCAATCACAACAGGCCTGGCAGCTGGCCAGGAAGCGGCTGAGCACTGGAAAGGGTAACCTCATTACCCGCACTCAGCAGCTCAAGAAACTGGGCGTACAAACAGAAAAAGAACTGATGGTACAGCAACAGAATACCGTCAAACAAGGAGAATCCTCATGAAACAACTTATTCTTTTTGCACTCTTTCTTACTTTACTGATGTCTGGATGTGCTGACCTGAACAAGGGCAAGAACGGAGCTATCGGCGGAGCAGCTGGCGGAGCACTGATTGGCCAGGCAATAGGTCATAACACCGAAGCCACCCTTATCGGAGCTGCCATTGGCACCATGCTGGGCTATATCGTGGGCAATGAGATGGATAAATACGATAAACAACAACTTAACCACGTATACGAGCGCGGTATGTCTAACCAGCAGTCTTCCTGGGTGAACCCTGATACGGGCAATCAATATGAAGTAACCCCTCAACCAGCCTACCAAAACCCACAAACCAATCAGGTGTGTAGAAAAGCTGAGATCAGCGCTGTCATTGATGGTAGACCTCAAACCACCTACACCACAGCCTGCCGTGATCAATATGGGCAGTGGCAGTTGCAAAACTAACCAGCACGGCTACACCAGGTTTACCCATCACAACAACGAAACATGAAAGTACTCACCTTGCGTGGGTGACGTTTACTCAGCCAGGATGCTTTCATGTAAATCCAAATAATTAACTATGGTTTCAGGACGATTTACAGTTCAGACATCAGCTCACATGGAACTGATTGATGTAACCCAAAAAGTTCACAACGCTATCAGGGAACAGGGGGGTACAGATGGATTGTGTACGATTTTTAATCCCCATACCACCGCAGGCGTTACCATAAATGAGGGTGCTGATCCTGACGTGCAGGATGATATCATCGGTGCCCTGCAAAAAATGGTGCCCAAGGACTACCCATACAAACACATGGAAGGCAACTCGCCTTCCCATATTATGGCGACCTTGACTGGCAGCTCTGTTTCCGTGTTCATCCAAAACGGGCAACTTCAGCTGGGTACCTGGCAAAGAATATTTTTCTGTGAGTATGACGGGCCCCGTACCCGCACCCTGACCTGGCAGGTTTTAGTCGGGTAGGAGGTGATTGCAGAGAGGGAAAATCGCCAATGATGTTTGGGCTGAACCGTGAAACAGACGAGCAATCGTTGAAAAAATTGCTGGAGTTACTTCCCCAGAAGCAGGCCACCGAAGTGCTTATCCCCCGCATGCAGGATAATGATGATCGCTAACCGACTTTTCTCTATTCACTAACGACTTTTTATGACCCAGATACTGAACCTTAGAGCATTTTTGGACATTCTTCGCAAAAACGATGAACTGCTCACCATAGACACTCAAGTTGACCCTTATCTTGAGATAGCTGAAATACATCGCCGGGTTATCGAAAGGCAAGGCCCGGCACTGCTCTTCACCAATGTTAAACATTCCTCTTTTCCAGTGGTGACCAACCTGTTTGGTACCAACCAGCGGCTCGAAATCGCCTTTGGCAGAAGCCCCATCAGGTTCGTGGAAAATCTGGTCAGGTTTGTGGAAACCGAGATGCCTCCCACCCTCTCTTCATTATGGAATGCCCGCTCTATTTTCAGCCAGGGGATGAAGATCGGTCTTAAAGGGAGAAAAGAAGCACCGATTTTGGAAAACTGCATGGCCCCGGCACGACTCACCGAGCTCCCCATGCTGACTTCATGGCATTCAGATGGCGGCCCCTTTGTCACCTTGCCGCTGGTGTACACAGAGCATCCAAAAGGCCTGGGGCATAATCTGGGAATGTACCGTATCCAGCGTTATGATGATACCACCACAGGTATCCACTGGCAGATCCATAAAGGCGGCGGATACCACTACTTTGAAGCAGAACAACGCAATATACCATTGCCGGTAACGCTGTTCATTGGCGGGCCGCCAGCGCTCATGCTGGCAGCCATCTCTCCACTGCCGGAAAATATTCCAGAGCTCATGTTAGCCTCACTGTTGCAGGGTAAAAAACTGGGCATGACAGATGATCCAAAAGGTGGGCACAGGCTGGTGGCTGAAGCTGAATTTGCGGTGAAAGGGATTGTCCCCCCGCATCTGCGTAAACCTGAAGGCCCTTTTGGTGACCATTACGGATATAACTCGCTCCAGCATGATTACCCGGTCTTCCAGACCACCCACCTCTACCACCGCAAAGATGCCATTTATCCGGCTACAGTGGTGGGCCGACCACGTCAGGAAGATTTTTTCATTGGAGACTTCTTACAGGAATTGCTGAGTCCACTCTTTCCACTGGTAATGAAAGGGGTGCAGCAGCTCAAAACCTTTGGGGAAACCGGGTTTCATTGCCTGGCTGCAGCCAGGGTCTATAATCGCTACTCCAGAGAAGCTTTTGCTGCTGGATTGCGTATTCTTGGAGAAGGGCAACTCAGCCTGACGAAATTCCTGCTGGCAACGGATGGTTCCATTGATGTCAGTGATTTTCCGACCCTGTGGACTCATATTTTGGAACGGATTCAATGGGATCAGGACCTCTATATCTTTGCCAATGTCTCACAGGACACCCTGGATTATACAGGGCCTTCAGTGAACAAGGGATCCAAGGCCATGATGCTTGGGCTGGGCAAAGAAAAATGCCGGGAGTTGCCCACAGCCTTTTCCGGCTCCCTGCCATCAGGGTGCACCAATCCCAATGTGTACTTGCCGGGAACTCTTGTCGTACAGGCTGAAACCTATGAAGCAGCGCCCGAGCTTGGTCAACAACTGGCCCGACATGAAGGTGTTGCTGACTGGCCAGTGATACTCCTTGTGGACTCAACCCGTGAGGCAACCGTGAGTTTACAAGAATTCCTGTGGACTGTCTTTACTCGCTTTGAGCCAGCCAATGACATTTACGGTGCAGGACAGACTGTCCACCGTTTTCACGTGGGCCTGAAAGCTCCGGTGGTTTTTGATTGCCGGATGAAACCGTGGTACACAGAGGTTTTGGAAGTAGATCCAGCTACCAAAGCCCTGGTTGATGGAAAAATCTCCTCCATGCTGCCACACGATCTCAGGTAACGGCCCAGCCTTGATGGAACGACTGCAAAAAGTTATTGCCCAGGCCGGGGTTGCCTCCCGTCGAGGTGCCGAAGAAATCATCCGTCAGGGACGGATACAGGTCAACGGCAAGGTCATAAAAGAAATGGGGTATAAGGTTGATCCAGACGCAGACCTCATTGTATTTGACGGCAAGCCACTGCGTCAGGAAAAACCTCTTTATATCTTGCTCAACAAACCATCCGGGTATGTGACCACCCTTTCCGATCCCCAAGGGCGTCCTATTGTAAGTGACCTTGTCCAGGACATACCGGTCAGATTATTTCCTGTTGGTCGGCTGGATATGAACACGGAAGGCGCACTGCTTATGACCAATGACGGCGCTCTTGGTAACTCCGTTTTACATCCCCGCTACGAGATCAACAAAACCTATGAGGCTACAGTAAAAGGACGCCCGACAGCCGCTCGTCTTCATCAACTGGAGGTCGGCATTATGGTTGATGGGCATAAGACGTACCCGGCAAAACTGCGAACGCTGGAGCAACGGCAGTCACAAGCGACCATAGAAATTATCATCCATGAAGGGAAAAAACGGCAAGTGCGTAAAATGTTTCAGGCAATTGGTCACCCTGTTTTACACTTAAAACGAACTGCCTATGGAAATCTTAAATTAGGGAAACTTGCTAAGGGAAAATACCGTCATTTGACTCAAAACGACCTAAAAAAACTGTTTTCAGGAAAAATTCCCTTTACAATCAAAAACATAACTGCTTAAATTTTCTTAAGCTTTTTAGGGTTACTCCTGTTTTGTACTTTTCTCCTGCGCAAGCATAAGGGGAGCACATTCTGGTCACGCATATTTGGAAGGGAGACAGAAATGAATAAATCCGAACTGATTGAAGCTCTTGCTGAAAAAATGGACATTCCAATTCGGGAAGCTGCTTCTATTACCAATACTATCATCAATACCATGAGCGATGCCTTGGCGCGAGGCGAGTCCATAGAAATACGGGGCTTTGGCAGCTTTGTCGTCAAGGAGTATGGTTCATACACGGGCAGGAACCCAAAGACTGGGGAAAAGATCAAAGTCGCTCCCAAAAAATTGCCTTTTTTTAAGGTGGGGAAAGACCTGCGCGAACAAGTCAATAAGGGGTAAAATCCCTCACTTCTTACTCGCTGTTTTCACGGGGCTGCTCCACTATTTCACCGACAAGGTCGTAGGTGTGTGCTTCAGTGACCCGTACGGTTACAATATCCCCCGAATTAGCCTGACCGCTGGTTATATACACACAGCCGTCAATATCCGGGGCTTGAAACCGAGTACGCCCTTCCAGGAGTAAATCACTTTCCCGACTGAGTCCTTCAACCAGGACGAGTTCTTCCCGCCCTACATAGTTTTGCAGACGCTTTTTGCTGATTGCTGCCTGGAGTTCCATGACCCTTTCATAACGGTCTTGCTTTACGTCCTCAGCAATTTTGTGAGCCAGTTGTTCTGCTGGACTGCCTTCTTCGTCCTGATACTGGAAAACGCCAACATGATCAAGTTGCCACCGTTGCAACGCGTCCAGCAGGATGTCAATGTCTTCTTCTGTTTCTCCTGGGAACCCGACGAGCATGGTGGTCCGGAGTACGCAATCAGGCACTATTCTTTGTACGCTTTGTACCAGCTCATCAAGCTCCTGCAGGCCATGACGTCGATTCATGCGCCTCAGCACATTATCACTTGCGTGCTGAAAGGGAATATCCAGATAAGGTACAATTCGCGTTTCCTGGGCCAACAGATGGAGCAACGCATCTGGAACTGTGGATGGATACAGATACAAAAGCCGGAACCAGGGAATCCTGGTTAGCTTGAGCAATTTTTCAAGCAAGCTGACCAGGTGGGTATCCTCACCTAAATCATCTCCATAAGCAGTGAGATCCTGGGCAATCAAGGTCAACTCGCGAACCCCGTTTTGCTCAAGTTTGCGACTCTCAGCCACGAGATCATCAAGAGTTCGGCTGCGAAGAGCGCCACGGATGGAAGGGATCATACAGTATGAGCAGCGATTATCGCATCCTTCGGTAATTTTGAGAAACGATCTGAAAAAAGGAGTAGCCATCTTGCGAGGGATCTGAGCATCCATGAGAAAGGTGGATGAATCAGGGACAGCCACCACTGGACCATGATGGGAAGATTCGATGTGATTGATAATATGTGGCAGTTCATCAAGACCTAAAAATACATCTACCTCAGGTAATTCTTCTGCCAGCGCTTCACCGTACCGCTGCACCATGCACCCAATAACCACCAGTTGTGCGGCTGGGTTGTCCTGCTTATAGGCTGCAAGTTCCAGGATAACATCCACCGCCTCTTCCACAGCAGGCTGGATAAACCCACAGGTATTGACCAGCAGTACTGCAGCTTCTGCAGGATCTTCCACAACCAGGTAACCATGCTCATCGAGCAGGCCCAGCATTACTTCGGTATCGACCAGATTCTTAGGACACCCAAGGCTGACGATGTAGATCGTATTTTTCATCTCAAAAGTTTCCTGCTGCTGCAGCCTGACACAGTAAGGCGAGTATGTGTTTTGATGTGGAGCGAAAAGCGTGAGTATGCAATTGTGACTGCCACGTCTCATGATAGAGCTCGTCGGAAACCAGCATAAGCGCAGCCAACTGTACACCACGAAAAGCAGCAACAGAGGCAAGCGCTGTATATTCCATATCAACTCCAAGCACTCCAGCGGCTCCGTATTGAGCGACCTTTTCTCTGGTTTCCCGATACACTGCATCCGTTGTCCAGACACAACCCTTCAAGGTATGGTACTCATTACATTGCAACATGGTATCAAGTGAAGTCATCAACGCCATATCAGGTTCAAAAATATGCGCCTCTCCTTCATAATGACGACTGGTTCCTTCTTCACTTACACCACTAATCGGCAGCACCAAATCACCGATGTTAACCTGCTGACTCACTGCCCCACACCAGCTATAAACGATTATCCGCTTAGCTCCAAGGGCAATACATTTTTCCACACACAGCGTTGCCATGGGCGCTCCAACGGCTGGACCTGCCAGGAAGAACTTTTCTCCAGCAAAAAGCTGTGAGTGAAACAGAAACTGTTTTTTAAGCGTATACTGTTTGGCCAGTACACCAAGCTGGGTAGCATCAGTTGGGTTAATGGCGACTATTCCAACGGGTGGGAGCTTCTTCTCTCCCTTGCCCCGGCTCGGGTGTATAACGCATGGCGTATCCATAACAGCAAAAAAAAAGCTGCGGCAAATGCCGCAGCCTTCAAACTCTCTTTTTGACTAACGCCAATTTAGGTAAGAGGATTTGCAAACAGCAGAATAAACGCGATAACCAGACCATAAATCGCGATAGATTCACAAAGTGCCATACCAATAATCATGGTAACGGTGATATCACCTTTTGCTTCAGGGTTACGAGCAACGCCTTCACAAGCACCAAGCAGACCATTACCCATACCAATACCAGCACCTAAACCTGCCAGACCAATACTAAGAGCTGCTGCAATACAAATTAAACCAATTGCGATGTCCATTTGAAAACTTCCTCCGTTAAAAATAATATATGTTTGGCCTTCTTCTTACAACTTACGTATCAATGAGCATGATCCATTGCGCCTGCACAGTACAGCACAGCCAGGATCACAAAAACTACTGCTTGAATAATACTTACCAATACACCGAGACACAGGATTGGCAGTGGCGCGAAAAAAGCACCAGCCAGCATGAAGAGTACCCCTAACAGTACCTCTTTGGCGAAAATATTTCCAAAAAGACGCATGGAGAGTGAAATCAAGCGGGCAAAGTTACTGATTATTTCCAGCAGGAACATAAAAGGAGCAAGCCACTTACTTGGTCCCATGAAATGTTTGTAATATTGTAACCCGTGGAATTTAAACCCAAGATAATGGTGGGTGACCCAGACAATCAATGTCATTCCCAAGGTAATATTAAGATTTGAAGTGGGCGACATGAACCCTGGGATCAAGCCAATCATATTTGCTAAAACGATATAGAAAAAGAAGGTCGCCATCATTGGAAAGAGCATTTTGGCCCCATCTTCACCAAGGTTTTCAGCAAAAAAGTTCATTAATCCGCCGATCATCACTTCCCAGAAATTCTGACCACTTCCTGGTACCATTTCCAGGCTACTCATGGTCAGCTTAGGAACGATAATAAGAAAAGCCATAACCAGCCATGTGTATGTCATATAGGGAGTGCACAGCTGTTCAATCAGGCCATTCCCTGTAACGGTATGCGGCACAGGAAGCCCGATTGTCTCCAAGATAATCGAAATAAACAATATTGGATGTTCCATAACGTTACGCGCTCCTCAAACTCTCTTCGGAATAAAATAATTTCATGCTCAAACCAGTAATCACAGCACTAAGCATGATAGTAGCCAGCCCTAAACATAATCCCATCATATTCACGGAAAATCTAGAGGCCAGAATCAGCAACAATAATCCCAATATAATTAGTCGGGCATAAAACTTAATAAAAAAACTCACCTTTCCTGCCCTGGATACAGCGCCACTTCTTTCTCCGGCAACGCTTACCCTGTGCAATAATTTTTCAATGTCATTTTTCAACACAAGAAAATTGACATTGATTAATGCGCCGCCAGCCAGCACAGAAAACGCAAACTGTTTATCTACCACAAGCCAGCCTCCCAAAGTAAAAACTACCAACAGGAGGTAACTGACCAGCATCATGTTCCGTATTACCCTTATTCGAGGGGCAACACGAGGTGCTTCTTGGGTTGCTTCACTTTCCATCTGTAATCTTTTTGGTCAGTTCCCAGAGATTTTTAAAGCCAGCCACAATACCCAACCCAAGAAAAAAGAAGGTCAAATATGGTGACGTTTTACCATCAAAAACCTTGTAATCCAGAAACCAGCCAATACCGAACCCTACGACAATGGAGAAGACAAATGTCATCCCGATTTGGCTATACTCCGCAAGCTGGCGAACCGTTGTTTTACGTTCATCAGACATCTGGCGAAGCTTCCCTATCAGGCAGGTCCATGGTTGGTGCTACAGGTATCATGAGCATCAATCAAACGCAAGATTTTTTTATTTAATTCATCAATTTTTTGAATGATGACTCAGTCAGAGCCAAAGCCTTTTCCAAATGAGCACGATCATGTGCAGCAGATATGAACGATGCCTCAAATTGAGAAGGTGCAAGCCAAACGCCGCCAGCCAGCATATTACGGTAATGTTGGCCATAGAGTTCCGTGTCAGCAGACATGGCCGAATCAAAGTCAGTGACTGGCTGCTGGGTGAAAAAGCAGGTGGACATGGAGCCAATCCGGTTGGTTACCGTTGGTACTGAAGCTGCTGCCGTAATCCCTGCCATTTCTTCAGCATACCAGTCGCTGGTCTTTTCAAGCTCCGTATAAAATCCAGGCTGGCTGATGATATCCAGCATGGCCAATCCGGCACTCATTGCCAGCGGATTTCCTGACAGGGTGCCAGCCTGGTATACTGGCCCGTCAGGGGCAATATGATTCATGATTTCAGCCTTGCCGCCATAGGCACCTACCGGCAAACCGCCACCAACGATCTTACCTAGACAGGTAAGATCCGGGGTGATCTTAAAACGCTCTTGAGCGCCGCCTAGAGCAAGTCTGAACCCGGTTATCACCTCGTCAAAAATGAGCACTATACCAAGCTCGGCGGTGAGTTCGCGCAGCTTGGTCAAAAAACTCAGTTCAGGAACAACCACGCCCATGTTGCCGGCAACAGGCTCGAGAAGGACACAGGCTATGTCAAAGTTTTCATCACGCAGGGTTTGTTCAAGCACCTCTATATTATTATAGGGAATGGACAAGGTGTTTTTAACGATATCATCAGGGACACCAGGGCTTCCTGGTATACCTAAGGTGATCAGCCCGGATCCTGCTTTAACCAGAAAAGAATCAGAATGTCCATGGTAGCAGCCATCAAACTTGATCACCATGTTGCGGCCAGTGTACCCGCGTGCCAGGCGCACAGCGCTCATGGTTGCTTCGGTTCCCGAATTGACAAAACGTACCTTTTCTATGGATGGCACACACTCACACACCTTTTGGGCAAGCTCTATTTCAATCTCGGTGGGTGCGCCAAAGCTTGTCCCATCCATCACAGCCTTGTGCACGGCTTCAACAACTTCAGGATGCGCATGACCTGCAATCATAGGTCCCCATGAACTGACAAAATCAATAAATTCATTGCCATCCACGTCCGTTACCATACATCCTGCTCCTTTTTTAATAAAGAGCGGGTCGCACCCAACGGCTTTACATGCCCGAACGGGGGAATTTACGCCACCAGGGATGACAGTTTGAGCTTTGGAAAAAAGGGACGCGGAACGATCAGCTAACATTTTATAACTCCGATAAAGAGGACATTGGGTGGTTATAATAACTCGGGCAAAGGTATACCTTATACCACTTCTACTTTGTTAAAGTCAAAATGAAAACGAAGAACGATTTACGCACTTGACAGAGAGCTAAAGATGCTAAATTTCTCTTGTCACGTTCATAGCCGCAAGGTAGTATGCTCATTTATGCGGACTACTCATACATACCCATTGAGCTTACCCCTTTTTCATTTTCCCGCTCAATGGGTGCAACAAGGAGATAAAAGATGGCAAGCGAAAAGGTAATCCACGTTTCAGACAACGATTTTGATGAACAAGTAGTTGAAAATGAACTTCCATGCCTGGTGGACTTTTGGGCCCCATGGTGTGGTCCATGCAAGGCCATTGGACCAGTTATTGATGAATTGGCCGATGAGTTTGATGGCAAAGTTGCCATTGCCAAGATGAACGTGGATGACAATCCTGCAACCCCTGGTAAATTTGGCATTCGTGCTATCCCCACCCTTATTCTGTTCAAAGGTGGTGAAGTTGTCGATCAAATTACTGGTGCTGTCGGGAAAAGTCAGCTACAGGATCTGATCAACAAAGCTGTCTAATTTTTAGATTGACAAGCGGTTCTCTGCATCTACTGGAGAACCGTTTTTTTTTTGTAACCATTGCTCTTCTGCCTCAACTCCTTTCTGAGGATGCTATGACTGGATTATTCCATACAACTCACCGTCTGCTTCCGGCTCCGTTACTTTTCTTTATGCTGCTCTCCCTTTCCGGGTGTGGAATGCTGGATGGTTTTGGGGGTAACAGCAAAATTGACCCCAATACGGGCGAAAAGATAGAGGTGCCGGAAATACATAAATCTTCGGGAATGTTGATCACCGAAGGTATGGATGCTTTCAATGTTGGCAATTACGAAGGTGCTATCAAGGCTTTTGAAAAAATCCTTGATGACTATCCATTTAGCAAGCAGGCACCGTTGGCAGAGCTCAAAGCTGCCGATGCCCATTATTACAACAAGTCATACCAGGAAGCAAAGCTGCTTTATCTGGAATTTGAGGAGCGCCACCCGACCAATGAAGCTATTCCATACGTCATTTTTCAGGTTGGAATGTGTGATTACGCCCGTTCAGACAGAATTGACCGGGATATCACCGGTGCACAGGATTCGATTACAACGTTTTCACGTCTGCTGAGAACCTTCCCCGACTCACCTTACACCAAGGAAGCAAAGGCAAGAATTCAGTCAGCGCGAGAGTTTCTGGTGAACCATGAGTACTTTGTGGCGGTTTTTTACGTCAAAACAGAAAAGTATGACCAAGCTATCCACAGGCTCAACTATCTGTTGAACATGTACCCAGACTCTACCATTGCACCAACTGCCCAGGCTCTGCTGGAAAAACTGGAAGCAGGGAAACCACCCAGATGGGGTTTAAAAAAATGGTTACCCAACCTGTCCATGCCTGACTCATGGATCAGCTCAGACGATGACTAAAGCGGTAGCTGCTTTATCCCTTGACAAGCAAGGTTTCCAGGACCTTTATAAGCTGGTCAAGGGATTGATTTGTATCCAAAGTTGTTAAGTGGTCAGCTGAACCCAACTCTGGTGGTGCAAAGGTTTGGAGCTGATACTGGTAAATCTCCCACCGCCCATCAGACACAGCGTTTTCATCGGCAGCGCGCTCGTCCAAACGTTGCTTGACCACCTCCTGAGGGCAGGTGCAGAATACAAATTCTACCGTTGCCTCGTTTTCCCTCGCCATGTTCGCTACGGCTTCTCTTTCCACCACCCCGCTATAGGAACCATCCAGGAGCACTGCACAGTGACCTTGCTGCAGATCACGGGACGCTCTATCTACCATTTCCTGATAGGTCTTTGTGGTGTATTCAGCACTATAGATACCTTTTCCCACAGCACAGGGACGAGCATCAGTGGGATTGAGCCCAGCCAGTTGCTTGCGGACCCGATCGGTATTGTAATAGGGAATCTGGTGCTTACGGGAAAAGGCATCACCTAGATAGGACTTGCCTGAAGCCGTAAGCCCAAACAGGACCAGCACCTTTTTTTTCGTACAGTTAGCAAGACTTGCCATAAAGCTCTATTGATCGCCTTGAGCGTATGTATAGGCAAGCTCAAAGTATTTGGCAGCACTGGCAAGGCACTCCTGCTGTACAGCTTCTGCTACCACAGGGTCTGCTGCGGTGAACAGTCCTATCTTGCCGCGCACGTATGCCCGGTAACATTTATAGAAATCAAGCACTTCACCTAAGCTAGAGTCACCAGAGGCTTGAACAAACTGCTCTATAAAATAGGTCGAGAGTTCTGGCAGCCCATAAAAATCCAGGTCCATGGCCAGAAAGCCCACATCACACGCCACATCGTGGAAACGCAAGCGCTTACTGAACTCAATGCAGTCATAAATATACACCCCATCATCGGGAAGACAGATATTGACCGAGTGTAAGTCGCCATGGCAGTCCCGTATGTATCCACCTGCAATGCGGCGCTCAAAAAGCTCACAACACGCCAGCTTTGCAGTTGCATAGTTGCGGATGTATTCAAACTGCTCTTTTCCCAGGGCACCCTGTCCTACAAAAGATTCTGTCTGCTCAAAATTTTCCATTACATTCACCCCAACCGCTTCAGGGTTTCCGTATGCATTCACCTCCTCACCAGTTGCAGCATTGTGGTAAAACGGTACCAGGGTAGCAGCGATCTTGTCCAGGTGGGTTTTGGTGAGCTGGCCAGCCTTGATAAGATTGCCCATCATCTTTTCTTCCGGCATCCTGACCATCTTAATGCCATACTCAACAATAGTACCATCACCCCCAAACGCAAAGGTATCATGCCGCTGGTTGACCGTCACCACATCAAGGTAGATATCAGGGCACAGCCTGCTGTTCAACGACAGTTCCTGTTCACAGCAAACTTTACGTTTTTCAAGGGTTGAAAAGTCAAGAAAGCCAAAATCAACCGGCTTTTTGAACTTGTACACAAACTCACCAGCTAAAAGAACAAAGGAAATATGGGTCTGGACCAAAGAAATATCTTCAGCGGGGTGTGGGTACATTGCAGGCTGAAGCAGGGCGTCAATAAACGGAGGGAGTTGTTGTTCACTCATAAAAAAACCTCTTGTATCGGAAGACTTGTACGTAATTTTGCAACGACGAATGTACCAGAAGCGTGTATAAGCGTAAACGGCTAACCAGTATTTTGGGCTAAGACCACCACATAAGGAAACGAAAAAACACACAAGAGCAAAATTAACGTCCAATTTTCCACACTAAATGCAATCTGCCCATTGCATGATAGCAATTATCATCGTATAATCGATCATTTTTGCGCGTTGAATACATAAATTTCCACTTTATATATTTATTCCAAAAGGCAATGCTCAATGAACACCTCTTTGAAACTTAAAATAGGGTTCCTCTTTACCCTGATTGTTTTTTCACTCATGACTCTGGCACCATCCTTTTACCCCAATGCCCCGCAGTGGTGGAAAAAGTACCTTGCTCCAGAAGGACTCAAACTTGGCCTGGACCTTCAGGGCGGGATGCACCTGGTACTTCAGGTAGACCTGGAAAAAGCCATTGAGAACTCACTGGATTTTGCTGCAGCTGACCTCAAGGACGGCCTTGCAGATAAGCAAATTACCGCAGTCCGGATGAACTCGAACACCCTCTCTGAGGTGATCTTCACCCTGCCTAACACAGGGGCTGTAGATACGGTTAATCAAATTTTAGAACGCGATTTTCCAAATCTTGACGTGCAGGTAGAAGCCGAAGCTGGCAGCTTTCCCAAGATTACCCTCAAACTCAAAGATGAAGAGATTGATTTTATCCGTAAAAATGCGGTGAGCCAATCGCTTGAAATTATCCGTAATCGAATTGATCAGTTTGGGGTAGCTGAACCGGTCATCCTGCGCCAAGGGGAAAATGAGATTGTGGTGCAGCTGCCGGGAGTAAAGGATGCTGACCGAGCCATGAAGCTCATTGGACAGACTGCCCAGCTTGAGTTCAAGCTGGTGGCTGATGCGCCAGGGGTAAGTCTTGCACAGCTGATTAGCGATGCCCAGAGTGCAGGACAGTGGGCACCAGGCGAAAGTCGCCAGAAGCTCAATCTGGCCCTGCAAGGCAGGCTGCCCCAGGGAACGGAGGTCTACTTTGAAAAGGTGATTGATAAGCAGACCATGAAGGAATCCCAGACCCCCATTCTGCTGGAAAACCAGATCCTCATGACCGGGGAAATGGTGAAAAATGCCCAGGTGCGTATTGGCGGCAGTTTCAACGAACCTTACGTAAGCCTTGACCTGACGGGCCGTGGTGGCACCGTGTTTGCCCACATCACCGAGAAAAATGTTAACCGCCGGCTAGCCATTGTACTGGACGAGGTAGTCCGCTCTGCTCCGGTTATCCGTGAACGTATTTTAGGCGGCAGCGCTCAAATATCAGGGAGTTTTTCTCACGAAGAGGCAACTGACCTGGCCATTGTGCTCCGGGTTGGCGCCCTGCCTGCACCGGTTGAAATCATCCAGAACCTCACCGTTGGAGCAAGCCTGGGTAAAGACTCCATTGATAAAGGACTCATCTCCGGTCTGTTTGGCGCGCTCTTGGTGCTCGTCTTTATGGTCATCTATTACCGGATGTCTGGTATCATTGCTGATTTTGCCCTGATGCTTAACATTCTCTTTCTTTTTGTTGGGCTGGCCATGCTCGGTGCGACCCTGACGCTGCCAGGTATTGCTGGTATCATCCTCTCCATCGGGATGGCGGTGGATGCCAACGTGCTGATCTTTGAGCGGATGCGTGAAGAGTTTGCCCTGGGCAAATCCACTAAATCTGGAGTGGATTCAGGTTTCAGCAAGGCCTTCTGGAGTATTGTTGACTCCCAGGTAACCACCCTTATCACGGCCCTTGCGCTGTTTCTTTTTGGTACCGGGCCAATCAAAGGTTTTGCAGTAACCCTTTCCCTGGGTATTATCTTCAACCTCTTTGCAGTGCTGTTCTGTACCCGGCTGGTCTATGACTCGCTTTACTCAACCCGGTTGCTCAAGAACCTCTCCTTCATGCAAATTATCAAAAATGCCCGTTTTGATTTTATGAAGGCACGCAAAATTGCTTTCAGCCTTTCTGCTGTTTTTGTCATCGTTGGCTTGGCTGCCTTTACTCAAATTCTCCGTGGTCAGGCAAATCTTGGCGTTGATTTTTCCGGTGGTTCCCTGCTTCAGTATCATGCGGATAAAGCCTTTGCCCTAGAAGACATTCGTTCCGCACTGAAATCTGGCGGTTACCCAGATATTGACTTACAGGAAGTAACCGGCGAAAACCGACTCATTGTCAAACTAAAAAAATCTGAAGAGGTTGTCGGGCATTTAGGGGATAAAATCACCGCCATTCTGGTAAAACAAAACCCTGAGCATAATTTCATCATGGAAAGTCAGTCGGAAATCGGCTCCTCCATTTCTGCGGTGCTCAGAAATAAAGCCATCCAGGCCATCGCGATCTCACTGCTTGGAGTACTTTTTTATCTGGCCATCCGCTTTGATTTCAGCTTTGGTCTTGCAGCTGCTGCTGCCACCTTTCATGACGTACTGGTTGTGCTTGGCATCTGCTGGCTGGCAAACCTGGAAATTACCCTGTTGATCGTCACGGCCTTGCTTACCCTGGCCGGGTACTCGCTCAACGACTCAGTGGTCGTGTTTGACCGCATCCGTGAAAACTTAAAACCCGACGACGATGTAACGTTTTTCCAGGTCATCAACAACAGCATCAATCAGGTACTGGGCAGGTCAGTGGTTACATCACTCACCACCGCGTTGGTGCTGGTTTCCCTTTTCATTTACGGTGGATCATCAATCCACGATTTTGCACTTACCTTGCTGATTGGTGTTGGCGTGGGAACCTACTCCTCAATCTTTATTGCAAGCCCACTGCTTTCTCTGAAGAAGAGATAGGTTTTTTATGAATACTTCTTTGCCCCCTGGTTTCAATCCGTTGGAGCCAGGGCAACAATTCTGTTTTGCCTGCCACCCTGATGTCCCCTGCTTCACAGAGTGTTGCCGTGAACTTGATCTGGCTCTCACCCCTTACGATGTTTTACGACTGAAAAACCATCTGGATATACACTCAGGCCGCTTTTTAGAGCAGTATGTCATCATTGAATGGGATGAATCCATGCTCTTTCCAGTCTGCTACCTCACCATGGTGGACGACGGCAAGGCCAGCTGCATTTTTGTGAGCAAACAAGGATGTACCGTCTACGAGAATCGTCCAGGAAGCTGCCGGGCTTATCCCATTGGCAGAGGAGCCGCACAAAACAGTGACGGCACTATCTCTGAAGCCTTTGTGTTAATAACAGAACCCCATTGCCAAGGTTTCAAGGAGCAACAGATAAAGGATGCGGTTTCCTACTCCGATGACCAAGGGCTGAAGCCCTACAATAGCTTTAACGATGCTCTGCTTACCCTGCAACAGCATGAAAAAATCAAGGCAGGGTTTCGCCCCACCAGAGAGCAACTGGATCAGTATATCCTGGCACTGTACAACCTGGACAGTTTTCGCCAGGAACTGGCTGATGATCGCATCTCCATGAATCGTCCGCTCACTCCTTTTGAGCTGCAGGCTTTGACCGGTGACGATGAGCAACTCCTGCTGCTTGGCATTGCATGGCTCAAGCAGGAATTCTTTGGGGAATAATGTATTTACGCAACCAATCACGGGTTTGTCCTTCTTCATTATTCTCTGCTTCTGACGTGTAACTGATCACAGGCACTTCAGTTACGTATTTACTCTTTATCTATGGCTCCAGACATCTCTACTTTTGAACGCCAATTTGACACCATCAAACTGATCAGCGCCAAGTATTGCCTTGAAGAAGGAGGCTCTCACGGGCCAGATCATAGTGAGCGCGTCTTTCGCATGGCTCTCCACATTGGTAAGCAGATGGGAGCGGACCTGGTTATCCTTGGCACAGCAGCACTTCTCCACGATATAGGCAGAAAGGCTGAGCGTGAAAGCAAGGGAGAGATATGTCATGCCATGCACGGGGCAAAGCTGGCGGCCAAAGAACTCAGCCTCTCTGGATTCGCACAAACCGAGATAGGGGCAATTTGCCACTGCATTGCAAGCCATCGCTTTCGCAAAGGAACAGCTCCCAAAACCCTGGAGGCCAAAATTCTCTTTGATGCAGATAAACTTGACTCCATCGGAGCCATCGGAATTGGTCGAGCCTTTCTTTTTGCCGGTCAAATCGGTGCCTGTTTACATAACCCCGAGCTGGACCATGGAACCACCAGGTCTTATTCTACAGAAGATAGTGCGTATCGCGAATTCCAGGTTAAGATGTCCAAGGTAAAGGAGCAGATGCTTACCCCCATCGGAAAGGCAATTGCCCAAGAGCGTCACCAGTTCATGGAAATCTTTTTTGATCAACTCAACTATGAAATATATGGGCTAACCAGTGGGTAGCTCTTGAAACGAAATAAACCAATGCTCAAACTTATTGTTTTTGATTGCGACGGGGTAATGTTCAGTTCTTTGGCAGCCAATAAAGCATACTACAGTCACCTGCTCCAGCAGTTCGGTTGCCCGGCCATGGAACCAGACGATCTTGCCTATGTGCATACCCAAAGTGTAACCAAGTCAGTGGAATATCTTTTCCGCAATCATCAGGTTGATCTCGAAGAGGTAGCCGCTTACCGAGATCAGCTGGACTACGCACCTTTCTTACGCCATATGCAGATGGAACCAGACCTGATTCCTTTTCTGGAGTGGGCTAAACCACGTTTCACTACAGCCATATCCACTAACCGTACCAATACCATGGATATGCTCATGGATACGTTTGCGATTCGTCCCTGGTTTGACATGGTGGTAACCCCAACCGATGCCGGGCGTCCCAAGCCAGCTCCAGATGGCCTCCTCATGATCCTGGAGAGGTTTAAAGTACCCCCTGAGGAAACAATTTTTATTGGGGATTCAGTGGTTGACCGCGACCATTGCCGCCCGGTTGGGGTCGATTTGATCGCATTTAAGAACCCTGAGCTTGACGCCAGGTATCATGTGGAGAGTTTCATGGAGATAAAAGAGCTGCCACCGTTGCAGGAGGTCAAGTAAAAACAGAGGCTACTCATCTTCATCCAGCCGCTTCAAGCCTTCCATGAGAATCATCATAAAATCTCCAATCTCCCTGGTCTGCATGAGGGATTCTGGAAGTCCTGGAATAAAGCGGAAATTACCTTCTCTTTCAGCCAGGATAGCATAAATTGCTTCCTGATTATCCAACTCCTCAAATCGCGCCGCTAAAAGCCCGCCTTCACGAAAGGTCACCCGCGCCCGTCCACCTGCCAGGTTCATTTCCAGGCGTCCTGTTTTTTGATGCATATGAAAAACCTGCAACAATTCTGCCGGTAAAATCGCATCAATCCGACCTTTCATAACGGCGCCTGCAGGATCGACAGCCTCTATCGGCTGTGATGCTCTGCCAAGAGAAAGTTTATCTGTGAGCTGAAATTTCATCAACCCTGTACAGCCCCCACAGGTAAATTCCGTCTCCCTAAACTCAGCAAAGTTCGTTGATATATGGGGCAGCAAGGTGACCAGTAAACCAGTCAATTCACGGATAAGAATGAGACAGGAAGAGCAGCCCAACGAAAATTCCACGGATTGACCAGTGAGAACAAAGCCGTCATCTTTTTTATATAGAGGGCAATTGCGTTGACTTGTGACAACAAACTGGGCACGGAGTTCGCTCATTATTATCTAAAGAAAAAAGAAATGTTCAAGATAGCTACGCATAGGTCATCCACGGAGTTACACACCCGGCGAGAAGTTACTGTTTAAGGATATTGTACACATTATGATTTTTCACTCAAAGAAAACTTCTCTTATTCTGATTTCTCTTCCGCTTTTTAGCGGTTTGGTTCCAATCGGCCTTGTTTCATGATCACAAATACGATATTATTGCAAGTAGTGTGTTTTTCGATGGCTTAAGCTAACTCATCGTTTTTACCAATTCATTTTGCAACAGGATGCTTCATGGCTACGGGCTCTCAACAGCTTGTCGATGATTTCGAACAACTCAAAAGTTCTCTGGAACTCTACCCCAAAGTACGTATTGTCAAAACAGAAGGACAACCTCCTGAAAATTATGAAATCGAATACGCACTTAAAGGGTATGTCAAGGAAGACGACGGTAGTATTACAATTGGCAGCACCCACACTGTTCAAATCAGCCTTCCATTTGGATACCCGCACTTTGCGCCAACCGTTAAACCGCTAAGCAATATTTTTCATCCCGATGTGGACCCTGCAGCCATTCGTATTGCTGACAAATGGCAACAAAACCCATCGCTGCCAGATCTTGTACTCCATATTGGAGAAATGATCAGTGGTCAACAGTACTCCCTGAGCGATCCTTTTAACCAGGAGGCGGCAGACTGGTATAAGCAGCAGGCTGCTCATTTTCCTCTGGATTCACTCAGTATTGCAGCATTTGAAGAAGCTGGTCAGGATATTGATTCTCTGGTTGATGATACCTTTGCCTCACTGGGGCTGGAAAGCGACGATTTTTTAGAACCAGAAAAGGAGTTTTCGCCAGCAGACGTTGACCACATCCAGATGCTGATCGACCAGAAGCAGCTGGTAGCAGCCAACCAGGCACTCCAGGAAATCAGCCACCAGTTTCCTGAACGCAGTGACTTTGAAAACACTATCAGCAGAGGGTTACAGAAATCAGAACAGATGATAACCCTGGCTGAGCAATTGGAGGATCTGGGCAAACTGGATGAAGCCATTGAGGTAATGGATAACCTGTTTGATATTGCAACAGACGCACCGGGCGCAGAAACATTGCGTTCCCGTATTCAGCAGGCGTATGCTCTTGCAACATCGCTGAAGAAATCAGAAGATCCTGGCAACGAACTGGTACAAACTCACCATGAAGATACACCCCAGGTACCAGAGGGAAAGGATAAAAAGGAGAAGAAAACCAAAGCCGCCTTACCTAGGCCATCGCTTCGTATCAACCTTCCCATTCGTCTTCTTCTTGTGGTTACTCTTCTCCTGGCCATCTGTATTGGCGGAATTAGCCTCTACTTTAAAGATCAGAATATTCTAAGCCGCTCACAAGCAAATATCCTTAAAAGCCAGCTCCTTATAGATAAAAGGCAATTTGAAAACGCTCAGGAAACCCTCCAGAAAACTGAGAAAGCGTTGTCAAGCTTAACTATTCTACGCTTTAAAAAGGATGGCTTGAAGCAAGATATAGAAGCGCTACTCAATTCCCGAGAGCTTGATGAAGGGTTAAGAGGAAACGTACTGTATCAGGGAAAATATATTCCAGCTGGAACGGCTCAATCGTTGAAAGAACTTGCTACCCTTACGGATCAGGCCAGCTCCCTGATGGACCAAAATAAAACAGCAGATGCACTGATTTTATACAGGCAGGCCTTTAATTTTGCCCAGGCAAACCAGCTTGATGACAAACTGGCAGCACTGCAGGAAACCATTAAAGGACTTGAGCTTGAACAAACACTGCACCTCGCTGAAAAGGCAGAACTTGGCAAAGACTGGCAGGCTGCAGCTGAAACGTATCGCCAAGCTCTGGAACTCTCCAGCAGTCTTTCTGATCCCAAAACCGCTGCCGCCATTACCTCTCGCCTAACAGCAGCAACCTTTAGACACGAACTTGATCTTTCCAAGAAAACCTTTACCCAGGAGCAGTGGAAAGAGACCATTGAAAAGCTTGAGAAGGCTCAGCTCCTTATTGATTCAAATCCTGAAGCGGTTTCCATCAAGGAACGTAAGGATCTCCATCGATTACTGGTTAATGCACGACTCTACTCCACCCTCTCCTCTGCACGTAACTCCTACAACAATAAAGAATGGAGTCGTGCCGTTGACGCATATAGAAATGCACTCTCGCTCTTGGAGGACGAAAAAGAAAACTTTGCTGGCCACCTTGAGGATTCCATCCTTAAAATAAAGAAAACCATCTTCATGGTTGAGCTCTCAACGATCCAGGAGCAGGTGCTGCTTGCTGAAAACCAGGAAAATCTTGAAAAGTCCCTGCTGTTTTCTAAAAAAATTCAGAGCTTGATCCAGGCAAGTCCATTTAGAGACGATGCAAATGTTGCAGCTGTTGAACAAAGGATAAACAAGCAGATCAAAAAGAAAGAAGCACAACGTATTTTAAATGGACGTATTAGTTGGCTGGAGGAACATTACGAGGAAATTTTCCGCGCCAACTACCCAACCTTCAGAGGGTCGCAACTGGTATCCCCCAAAGCAACACTGCTCAGAAAGGTGGGGAGCAAGTCTATCTTTACCCTCACCTGTACCGAGAAAAGCCAGGGTACTTCTTCCCGACTTGAACTCAACTACATGTATAACGAGAAAACAGGTAAATGGGCAGTCTATAACGGAGAGTAAAAATATCTCAATTGATCTACTCTAAATCAGGAATCGAAACTCCCCTTTCCCTAGTAGATCATGCAGATGCAGAATACCAAGCAGTAAATCTTGCTCATCTACCACTGCGAGCACTGTAATCTCCCTGGATTGCATAAGGCTGAGAGCATCAGCAGCCATGGTTTCACTGGTTATGGTAACTGGACCTTGCGTCATGACCTGATCCACCACAATCTGATCAAGGGAAGCACCAGAGGTGATTATTCTTCTCACGTCTCCATCGGTGATGATTCCTTTCAAAAACCCCTGCGGATCGGTCACCATTACGGCTCCAATGTTGGCACGGTTCAACTCTTTTAAAGTGGTAGCCATATCAGCACCTTGAGTAATCACAGGGACCGCATCACCCGACAACATAACCTCTCGTACCGCCACCTTTAATCGTTCGCCAAGGCTACCTCCAGGATGATTACGCCTGAAATCTTCAGCTTTAAACTGCTTCTTTTGCAACAATGTTACTGCAAGGGCATCACCAAGTGCCAAGGTAGCTGTGGTTGATGTGGTAGGGGCTAATCCCAAGGGACAAGCTTCCCTTGGGATGTTAATATCCAGCGTCACGGCAGCATACTTTGCCAAGGTTGATTGCATATTACCAGTCATGGCAATCACACTCACCCCACGTTCTTTTAAGCTGGCAAGAAGGCCATTGAGTTCCGTTGTTTCTCCTGAGTAAGAAATAGCCAGCACCACATCAGTGACACACACCATGCCAAGATCTCCATGGAGTGCCTCAACCGGGTGGAGAAAAAAGGAAGGGGTTCCGGTGGAATTCAAGGTAGCGCAGATCTTCTGCCCAATCACTCCCGACTTTCCAATCCCTGTAACAACGAGCCTGGTTGGACAATTCGCAATGATCTCCACTGCCTGGACAAACCGTTCATCCAATCGCTGCTTTACAGCAACCAATCCTTCACACTCGATATCAAGAACTTCCTTTGCCTGCGCTATAATATTCACATCTCCTCCCACAAGCGTACAACCGTTCTTCCTTTTGTTTTTCCAGCTAACATCTGATCAATTCTATGGGGTAATTCTTCAAGGGAAATCACACCAGAGATAACATCAAGGTTATCGAGTTTCCATGGACCAGCAAGCTTTTCCCAGATCATGAGCCGCTTCTCCATTGGGCAGTTTGCGGAATAGATACCTACAAGATGAACTCCACGCAAAATAAAAGGGTATACGGTGAGCGGTAAGTCACCAGAAAATGCATTTCCACAGCTGGTGACCACTCCGTCAAACATAGTGGCCTTAATTGCATTTGCCAAGAGCTCACCACCAACGGTATCAACCACTCCAGCCCACTGCTCTTTTAAAAGCAATTTGTCACTTCCTGCCAGCCCTTTTTCGCGGCTCATGATTGCTGAATAGCCAAGATCAAGGAGCGTCTCCGTTGCCTCCTTCTTTCCTGTTAGTCCATGAACTTCATAACCGAGTTTTTGCAGGAGCAGGGCACTTATTATGGCAACACCACCTGTTGCACCGGTAATTAAGATTGGACCTCGCTCAGCCCCTGGACCATATTCATGAAGAGCATTGACACACTGCGCTGCTGTAAATCCGGCAGTGCCAAGTTGCATGGTATCAAGAAGCGTTAATGTATCCGGTTTTTTAATGACCCACTGGTCAGGAACACGAATGTATTGCCCAAATCCACCGTAGGTGTTCATACCAAGGTCATAGCCCATACAGACCACTTCATCCCCTGGTAAAAACAAAGAATTGTTAGACTCAATTACTGTTCCTGCTGCATCAATACCGGGGGTATGGGGAAACTTTCTGGTAACGCCTTTATTCCCCGAAGCAGAGAGAGCATCTTTGTAGTTAAGGGAAGAGTAATGAACTTTAATCAGGACATCACCATCCGGTAAATCATCAAAACACATCTGTTCTATACATTTACGGATCTGCCCCTTTTCAGCATAAACCCGTAACGCTTTGAACGTATTATTTTTTTTCATACTAAATGTACCAATTCATCTTATGATATAGGCCTCAACTGACCACCTAACACATCATGATACTCTCCGATTTCATCAACTATTCTATATCTGCCACTGGGCAAAATCCCTACACCACAAGCCTTAATCTTGACTTCTCCTGCTACATATTCGACGAAGCGGTCTTGAAGATAATCATGATCTTGCCATTGAGCGATTATTTTTCCTTTGAATTGTTGTAAAATGGCCACTTGAGCTACAATGGCCTTGGCGCAGCAAGAGATTACGGTTTCTATACTGTACTCCTGTTTTGTCTGCTCACGGATGCTTGTGAGGATTGGTTGCAACTCGACAGCAAAGTCGCCTAACCTGGTATTTACATTTATTCCCACTCCTATGATAGTATATATCTCACCATCATTTTTAAAAAATGTCTCACAAAGAATACCGCCGATTTTCCTTTCAGAAACATACAGGTCATTGGGCCATTTAAGTTGAACTTGCAGCGAAGACAGTTCCTGTAGATATTGTGCGCATGCTACACCTGTTGCCAGTGTAATCAACGGTATATCTGATTTGTCAAGTATTGGACTAATCCCTAAAGAAAAATAAGCACCACCAGTTGGCGAGCTAAAACGTCGATTATATTGTCCACGACCTCCAGTTTGCTGTACAGCAGTAACCAGCAAGGGAGCTTCAACTCCTCTGGCAAGTTTTTCTTTCACAAAGGTGTTGGTCGAATCAATTGACTGCAGGGTAATTCTTTGCACAATATTGAAAAGGTTAAGAAGTACAAAAACAAAAAAAAAGCAGAGCCGCAATGGCTCCGCTTTTGATCAATGTTAAACAGGAAAAAAGACTAATTAATGCTCTTCATCCTGAATACGATCGGGGCGAGCATACATGGTGGTTGATCCTGAAGACCAGAACATCAACTCGCCTTTGGTTACCAATGCGTTGGCAACTTTTTTAATTTCGCGTGGTTTTGCATCAGGATCACATTTATAGAAATCCTTGATATACAGCTGCGGTTTAGGAGATTTTGTTGCTTTCTCGATGATTGCAGCTTCCAGTTCTTCCAGACTGAGTGCCATGATAGACTCCTTGCCAATAATAAAAGGTCAAAAAAACGTTCGGCTCTGAAAAGCAGAGCCGAACGCGTTAAATTGAGTGCTACTTGGTGTAAGCAGCAGTGTGGCTGGTGTACTTGAATTGGGTTGTTGTTCTCCAAGTATCGTATGCGAGACGGTAGTCATCGATAGATTTTTCGGTAAATGGGATACCGCATTTTTCGAAGAATTTTTCCCAACCAATACGCTCGGCCCATTCACCAACACGCTCATACTTTTTAGCGTCTTTAGCATATGCTTCAACGATGTCACGAATAACCTTAACAGTTTCAGGCCAACGTGGAGTGGTGTTTGGCAGGAATGGAACAACCAACTTGGAAAATTTAGGGGCTGACCGAGCATTGGAGACTTTACCGCCAACCAGAATCGCAATACCGTCACCTTCCGGATCAGCAAGAGGCATTGCAGGACACATGGTGTAACAGTTACCACAGAACATACAACGCTCATTGTTAACTGCAACAGACTTAATATCCTCACCATTTTCCAATTTTGCTTTTGCAGGCTTAATAGCACCAAGCGGACAAGCAGCAATGGCCAGCGGAATTTCACAAAGACCAGTGATACGCTCATGGTCAATCATAGGTGGTGTACGGTGGATTCCGAGAATAGCGATATCAGAAGCGTGTACAGCACCACACATGTTCAGACAACATGCCAGCGCAATACGCACCTGCGCAGGCAACTTCATGGAACCGAAGTATTCAAACAGATCGTCCATAACAGCCTTAACAGGACCGGAAGCGTCTGTTGCAGGGGTGTGGCAATGAACCCATCCCTGGGTGTGAACAATGTTGGTCACACAAGCACCTGTACCACCAATTGGGAACTGGTTACCATAGGATGCAATGGTTTCTTTCAGAGGACCTACCTTTTCTTCTGAATCAACCATGAACTCTATGTTGTTACGGGTAGTGAAGCGCACATAACCATCACAGTGCTTATCCGCAATGTCACAGATGTCACGAATATAACTGATGCTTACCAAACGCGGGGAACCACAACGAATTGTGAACACTTTGTCACCAGTTTCACTCACGTGAACAAGTACACCAGGCTCAAGGATTTCATGATAGTCCCATTTTGCCTTGTTTGCTTTAATAACCGGAGGCATCATGTCTCCGTAGTATTTAGGTCCTAAGTCGGTAATTCGACCTTCCATAGGATTATTCGGATCGTAACCCATTGTATTGTCTCCTTATAATATACGTCTCAATTCAATTATACGATTTATTGGGATTCCAGTTACATTGCATGACGCTTACGAAACTCCTTAATGTCACGATCCCATCCACCAGGAACTTCTTCTTCTTTCCAGAAGACATATGGGTTGGAACGAGGCTCTTTCACGTGCTGTGGAATAGGCTCAATTTCCATAACGCTCAAAAAGGTTGGCAGACCAACACGTTGCATGGTTTCCCCCACACGCTCACGGTTTTTACCAACTTCCATCCACCAATCCCAAACTTTTTCAATGACATCAATAATGTCTTCGAAGTCATTTTCTTTCTTGACTTCAATAAACGGGATAACCAGGGTGGAGAACTGAGCACCATCCAGGATAGGAGCCTTGGCACCAATCAGAATTGATGCACCTTTCTCTTTACCTGGACGCAGTGCACGAGGCATTACATTGATACAGTGCATACAACGGGTACATTCTGCATCATTGATCTTCAATTCATCGCCTTCCATCCACATACACTGGGTTGGGCAGAGATCAAGAACTTCAGCCTTTATATCAAATGGTCCCCAGTCACCGCCTTTATGTGCGCCGCCGTTTACGGGATAACCGTCTGCACCATCCATATAGGCTTTAACTGCAGCCTGATCGATACGGATATTATCTTTCCAGGTACCGATAACGGAAAAGTCAGAACGGGCAATAGCTGCAACACAGTCGTTAGGACATGCAGAAAACTTGAACTTGAACTTATACGGGAATGCAGGACGATGAATCTCATCCTGATAGTGCTGTGTTAAATGGTTACATACTTCCTGAGCGTCATAACAAGACCACTCACAGCGAGACGAACCAAGACAACATGCAGGAGTACGCAGGTTGGAGCCAGATCCACCGAGGTCCTGACCGAGGTCATGGGTCAGATCCCAGAAAAGGGGTTCTAGGTTTTCAGTACGGGTACCGAGGAAAATCATGTCACCGGTAGAACCGTGCATGTTGGTCATACCAGAACCGTATTTTTCCCACAAATCCATCAGGGCGCGGAGGTTTTCTGTGGTGTAGTAGAGGCCGGATGGCTGAGCAACACGAACAGTGTGGAAGTGTTCAACACCTGGGAACTGGGCAGGAACGTCTGAGTAACGCCCAACGATACCACCACCATAACCAAAAACACCTACGATACCGCCGTGTTTCCAGTGGGTTATTCTGTCTTTGTAAGAAAGCTCAAGCTGACCAAGAATGTCCCAGCACTCCGGCTTTGTTTCAGCCTGTCGCTTGAGGTCGGTGACGAAACTCGGCCATGGACCTTTTTCCAGTTCGTCCAATAGAGGCGTTTCATGCTTTGCCATCAGTGTTCCTCCTAGAAATTGTTTGGTTTATAGCAACCAGTAAAGAAAATGAACTAACCAACTACTTTTGTTGATTTAAGCTAAGAGCAGACAATTCACTACTATAAAATAGTGAATGCTCATTCATCTGAGCGAGAATAAACGGCCAGCAAGTCTTTGTCAACAAAAAAGCTATCCCATTGTAGCACCAGCAAAATTGAAAAAAACCACAAGAACTTAGAGTAACCCGGCTGCAGTGAGCAGGCTCTCCTCAGTACTTTTTTTATCGCTTTGAACATTTTTTTCCTGACGTTCACCAACCATGTATCCAAGCAGTTTTCTGGCAAGAACTTTACCAAGTTGCACCCCTTCCTGGTCAAATGAGTTGATGTTCCAGCAAAAGCCTTGAAAGGCAATCTTGTTTTCATAAAGAGCCAGCAAGGCACCCATGGTTTTAGGGGTCAGTCTGTCTGCCATTATAATTACGCTAGGACGATTGCCGCTGAACACTTTACCGGGATTATCACTTGTTTTTCCGGCTGCCAAAGCAAGGGACTGGGCCAGCATATTGGCGGTGAGCTTTTGTTGGGAGGTGGTCCCTTCAATAGTTATATCTGTATCCCATTGATTTTTCCTGAACCCGATAAATTCCACCGGCACCAGCTCGGTGCCCTGATGAAGAAGCTGATAAAAAGCGTGCTGTCCGTTGGTACCAGGTTCACCCCACACGATGGGGCCTGTCTTCCAGTCCACAAAGGCTCCTGTACGGGTAATAGACTTTCCATTACTCTCCATATCGCATTGCTGAAGATGAGCAGCAAATCTGGACAGGGCCTGACTATAGGGCAACACCGCCACCGTGGGCATATGCAAAAAATTGCGGTTCCAGATACCAAGGAGTGCTAAAAAAAGTGACACATTTTTAGTCATGTCTCGCTCTTCTGCATTGCTATCAATCTCGCTGGCTCCTTCCAGCAGCGCCAGAAATCCATCATATCCCAGGACAAACCCCAGGGTCACGCCACCGACCATGGAAGTGGATGAATAGCGGCCTCCCACAAAATCATACATATAAAATGATGCCAGATATTTTTCTGGATCATCCATGGGGCTGCCTTTTCCGGTCACAGCGAGCACATGGTGCTCTGGTTGTAATCCTGCGTTTTTCAAAGCCTGACAAACAAGCTTTTCATTGGTCAGGGTTTCCAATGTTGTACCACTCTTGGAAACCACATTGATCAACGTCCGTGAAAGATCCACCCTAGATAACACCTCGGCAGCATCATCAGGGTCCACATTTGCGATAAACTCAGCTTTCTTCCCACCTAAAGAATATGGTTTCAAGGCCAGATACAGCGCACGTGGTCCCAAATCTGAACCACCGATTCCCACCTGAACCATGGTGGTAAATGTTTCCCCTTTAGCAGTACAAATTTCCCCTGACTCCACTGCTGCCAGAAAAGCTTTCAGCTTCGCCAGTTCTTCCTTCGCTTTAGCAACTGCACTGGACTCACTTGTTGGATTATCGGCAAACACGTCTCGACAGGCTGTATGCAGCACCTGACGTTCTTCACTCTCAAATCCCTGGATGATATTCATCACCTTGCCACGCTTCATTTCCAAGAACTGATCGACCAGGCCAGCTTCATCAGCAAGCTGCTGAAGTGCTTCAAGCACAGGTTGATCTACCCGCTCTGTCCCATACAACAGATCAAACCCGCATGCAGACATTCTGCAGGTGCGGATTCGTTCTGAAGTCAAACTATCCGGTCCAGTTAAATCGTAAGGAGAAGCAGCAAGACTTTTTAAGTGTTCAACGGCGCTCAGGTCATTAAAGTTTTTATACCTCATGGTGTGCTCCCGACCTTGCAGTTTGTGCCTGTTGTTTGAGCTCACCGATCACCTTGCCATAGTCACTTTGGCCATAAATTGCAGACCCTGCGACAAAAATATTAGCCCCGGCCTGAGCAATAGCAGCAATGGTTTTCGGGCTCACCCCACCATCAATCTCAATCCCCGCCTCCGGGTTCACCTTATCCAGCATGGCTCTTAAGGTGAGGATTTTGTCTAAGGTGGACCTGATAAATGATTGCCCGCCAAAACCTGGATTCACGCTCATCAACATGATCAAGTCTATCTCATCCAACACATAATCAAGGGTGGAGAGTGGTGTGGCCGGGTTAAGCACCGCACCAGCTTTTTTCCCCATATCCTTGATAGCACAAATGGTGCGATGCAAATGGGTACAGGCTTCCACATGGACGGTTATCCAGTCTGCACCTGCATCACTAAAAGATGGTATATACGTATCTGCATCACTAATCATCAGATGCACATCAATGGGCAACTCTGTGATCTTGCGAACCGCCTTTACCACCAAAGGCCCCATGGTGATGTTAGGTACAAAATGACCATCCATCACATCAACATGAATCACATCGGCTCCAGCCTGTTCCACCGCTTTTACCTCTTCCCCCAGGCGGGTAAAATCGGCTGACAGAATTGAGGGTGCTATCATTATTTCTTTCATATCAGGTATCCTTAAATATCAGCACATTGTTTGAGTAATTTTCTTATAGAGACAGCCTACTGCAATTGAGAAAAAAAGCGATGAGAAAGAAGTGAACAGGAAGGTTCAAGTTACCTTTTCGTACTGCTGACCTGGTAACTGACGAATCAGTCCTTTTAACTCCAGTTGGAGCAACAGTGAATGGATTATATTGCTGTTTAAGCCGGAGAGACGAAGGAGGGTGTCGATATCAACCGGGTAGATATCGATAAAAGACAGGAGTGTTTCTTCCTCGTTTTCAAGGTGGGGAGCAGAAACGGTATTTTCGCCTTGTTCCCTGGTTAGCCTGCCAGTGGTTACAAAACCTAACTCGTGAATAATATCCTCAGCATTATTTACCAGATGTGCTCCCTGCTGAATAAGCCGGTGGCAGCCGCTGCTTTTGATCGAATCAATACGACCAGGCACGGCAAAAACCTCCCTGCCCTGGTCTAGCGCCAGTCGTGCGGTGATTAATGAACCAGATTTAAGAGTGGCTTCCACCACAACAACCCCTGTGGCAAGCCCGCTGATAATTCTATTGCGGGCCGGAAACCTGAACGGCTCGGGTTTCGCCCCCAAAGGATACTCTGAGAGTAAAAGCCCATCTTGCTCAATAGCCTGAAAAAGTTGCTGATGCACCTTAGGATACACCACATCTATGCCGCATCCCAGCACTGCACAGGTTGTACCCTCTCCCTGTAAAGCGCCTTCATGGGCAGCAGCATCAATTCCATAGGCACCACCTGAAATGATTGACAGGCCCTGGCAGGACAACTCTTGAGCGAGCATTGTGCTCACCCGTTTACCATAATCAGTGGCCGAGCGTGAGCCAACTACCGCCACCCCCGGCTTATCCAACAAAGCCAAGTCACCCTTGCAATACAGGACAACCGGAGGTTCCGGGATATTTTTTAACAACTTGGGATAATACGCAGAAGAAATGGAAAGAAAGGAGATATTACGCTGTTGAAGTTGCTCCAGTTCCCGATCAGCACGCTTTTGGGCAGCAGCCAGCACAGCCTGATCCTGAAACCGCTTCCTCAGAGATGGTCCAACGCCAGGGACCTCCAGCATCGCACCAGCAGCGGCAAAAACATGTTCAGGTGAGCCAAAGTGACTTATCAATCTGTTGCACAAACCGCAACCCAAACCGGGCAGAAAAGTCAGGGTTAGCCACTCTCTTGCCTGTGAACAGAGGTGCGCCACCTTGGTGCAACCTGCGTCTAATCCACCATAAAGGCTTCCAAATCAGCACTGCGCGAGGGGTGCCTGAGCTTTTTAATGGCTTGAGCCTCAATTTGCCGAATCCGCTCTCTGGTGACAGAAAAGCACTGCCCAACCTCTTCCAGGGTATGATCGCAGCCAATTTCGATGCCGTAACGCATGCGAAGCACCTTCTCTTCCCTGGGGGTAAGCGATCCCATAACTTTGCACAGGCAGCGTTTCAAGCTCTCGGTCATAGAATTGTCCTGAGGATCAGGGTGTGCATTATCTTCAATAAAATCGCTGAGCATGGCATCTTCTTCATCGCTCACCGGCGCATCAAGAGAAATGGCATCCCTGGCAGTTTTCAATGCCACTGTCACCTTCTCCACATCGGTACCCAGCTGTTCAGCGATTTCCTCAGGAGTGGGCTCTCTGCTTTCCAGACGGCTAAAGTCTTTTGAAAAACGAAGCATCCGATTAATCGTCTCAATCATGTGCACTGGAAGTCGAATGGTCCTCCCCTGATCAGCAATCCCACGGGTAACAGCCTGCCTGATCCACCAGGTGGCATAGGTGGAAAACTTATACCCCCGCTTGTAATCATACTTTTCAACGGCCTTCATCAAGCCGATATTCCCTTCCTGAATTAAATCAGGGAGCTGCATGCCACGGTTGAGGAATTTTTTCGACACGGAAATAACCAGGCGCAGGTTGCCCCGAACTAGGGCCTCTTTTGCCTGCTTGGCGGTTTCCCGTCCTATTTCAATATCACTTTGTACTTCTGCAAAACCAGACCAGCTCAAACCAATGGTCTCGGCCAGTTCTAAAGTAATTCGTCGCTCGATTTCAGCGGGATCTACGGTTTCTGCTGTTGCCTCTCCAGCCTGCTTGCGCCTGGCAGCAAGCAGCTCACGTTGCTGGGCCACAACCCGGACTTTGTTGAATTTCTTACTGAGTTCTTTTACGGCATCAGCAACAGAAAGAAGCCCTTTGGAGCACAGGCGGTACTCTTGAAACAGGTTGGATATCTCCCATCCTGTTGCTATAATTTCACCAATGATTCGCTCTTCTTCAGCAGTGTTACCATCACACGCCCTTAACGTTTTAAAAAGCTCACGTCTTTTCTCGTCAATTGCATTGGCAGCTTCCACCTGATCAAGGAATCCGTCACGAATCTCCAAGAGCACATTTGCCTCACTTTCCGCTACCCCACGAATAACAGTATTGATTTTAAGTGAGCCGCGGAGAAGGCCTTCAGCAATATCATTTAAAGCTGTTATTCCCAAAGTTAAGCGCAAAACAGCATATTGAATACGGGATTCTCCCTCCTCCACCATTTTTGCCAGCTCAATTTCTTCTTCCTGACTCAGCAGCTTCTGGGTGCCCATTTCCCGCAGATAGATGTTCATGGGGTCGTCACTGGTGCCCTCTCCCCTTCTGTCCGCACTGCGGCGATCAATCCCGGTTCGCCTGTCTACCCGGGTTCTACGATCTTTTTGCGGGCCTTCTCCCTGATCATTTTCCAGGCTGTCGGTTTGTTGCATGTTGGTATTCTTTTCTTCAACATCAAGCTCATTCATCCCTGAATGATCATCAACACTGTATGAAGTCTTCATTCCTTCTCCCAAGGATAGCGCACTAAGAATGCACACAAGATTTAATGCTTTTTTTCGAGCCAGCAAAACATTGCTACATCAACACGTTACACCACCAGCAAACCCATCCTGGATAACACGCTGATTACATTGCATTTTCAGCAAAAACCCTTATGCAAATCACTTTTAGGTACAACAAATACATTTTTGTAACTTACATGCATTTATTAATTTTTCAACAAGTTATCTCAATACCCTGTTCTTTTTTTCTCGTTTACCATCTTTTGTTGCAACAACTGCATAAGCAGATCAGTATCACCCTGCTGTTCTGCCTCTTTTATTTGTTGCTGCAGTCGGCCGCTCTCTTCCTGCTGTGCAACACCTCTAAGCCAGTACAATAATTCTGCGAGCATGCCCTGAACCATGTCACTGTCAGGATCTTCCTCTTCCCCACTGCCTTCCATAAGTAACTTTGCTATATACTGTCGTTCTTTTCCCTGTTCCAGCACGTTCATCAGCTGTTCTGGAGAGGTGCCCTCTCCTTCTTCCTGCAACTCGATAAGCAAAGCGACAATGCGCCTGGATGAGGCATTGTGTAAAACGCGCTCAAGCCCTGCTTCCTGCAATGCTGGTAAATGCTCAGGATAGAGAATCAAAAAATCAACCAGCTGCCGCTCCTTTCTTGGCAGCAGCGCAAGGCTTTCCTCTGGCGGCTGGTGGATTGTCTGCTGTGGCTGGCGAACATTCACCGTAGCCTTATCTGCAAACATTGCAGGGGCAACCCCGAGCTTTTCACTAAAATGAGCAATCATCAAGGAGCGTTGGGATTGATCTGCTGCCTCTGCAAGTACTGATTTAAGCTCAGCAATTATCTTGTTCTTCCCAGCTAAGGTCAGCCCATATTGCTTCACCAAAGAATCAAAGAAAAATTCAGCCAGCGGCCTGGCCGTTTCAACCTGACGATGAATACCTGCAGGTCCATCCTGACGAATGAGACTATCCGGATCGTGTCCTTCAGGGAGCAAGGCAATCTTGCAATCAAGTTGCTCCGCAAGAAACATGGGGATGCTGCGGAGTGCTGCTTTCAACCCAGCAGCATCAGCATCAAAAAGCAACACCACCTCACTGCAATAACCGCGCAGCGATTTGACATGTTGGCGGGTAAGCGAGGTGCCGAGCAGGGCAACAACGTTGTTAATACCATGAACAGCCAGGAGCAGCAGATCGAAATTCCCTTCCACCAAAATAGCCTTCTGGGCCTTACGAATCGCCTCCTTGTGTTGATACAAACCAAACAGAAGACGACTCTTTTCAAACACCAGACTTTCCGGCGAATTCATATATTTGGGTTTGCCATCGCCAATAATCCTACCGCCAAAGGCTGCAACCCGCCCCGTCATATCATAAATGGGAAACATAACTCTGGAGCGAAACCGATCATAATGACCGCCACGGTCCTTTTGCACTGCTATTCCGGCTGTAACAAGTGCCTTGATTGGAGACTGACTGCTAACCAGTGTATCCGTTTGAAAACTCCAACCAACCGCTTCCGCATCAGGAGCAAAGCCAAGTCGATACGCTTCTATAAACTGCTCCGGTACCCCTCGCTCTTCAAGATACTTTCGGGCAGTTGCAGCACCTCGCCCCTGTTTAAGGCAGCGTTGATAGAGTTGGGCAGCATTTTCATTGGCCGCATAGAGTTGTTCTCGCTCTTGAAGACGGCGCTTCTCCCCTTCATCCATCTCGCGCTGGGGCAGCTCGATATTATATTTCTCGGCCAGAGTCTGTAGGGCCTCGGGAAAGTTCATGTGGTGGTATTTCATGATAAAAGAGAAAACATCACCAGACTCACCACAGCCAAAACAGTGAAAAAACTGCCCCTGGGGATTCACGGAAAAGGAAGGCGTTTTTTCACTATGAAAAGGGCAAAGGCCAACAAAACGGGTACCCGCCTTTTTCAAGGTGACATAATCGTTTATCACCTCAACAATATCTGCGGCTTCACGGACAGAATTTTTAACCGTATCTCTCAAAACACTGCTACTCATAGAGGTACAACAACCGGTTGCCTTTTATTTGCTGTGTATATGATCTTTGGTATGGACTTCCATATTCAAAGACATATACATGTGACAGGTAAGCAGAAAGGAATTGCCTCCCACCGATCCATTTTCCTGCCTTTACTTATCTCAACGTAAACCCTTAACTGCCAATAAATTGTCACTATGCACGAATACCTGGAAAGCTGTCAGTATACCTTGCAAAAACTTATCCAAGAACAGGAAACCAATACCGAAGAGATCAAACTTTTTCACCGCAACAAGGATCTCAGTACCATTCCAGGCTTTTTCAGAGGTATTGGATCGATGCTCCCACTCAACCAGGGAAGTGGCTGAGGTGATATGATTCTGTCAAAAAACAGTCCTGCTGGGGAAACTTTTACTGACAAGATGCGTGTTCTCTGAGGCTGCTGCTGACACCTTACCTTTTTTCCTGCCACTTAAACCGTTGAAAAAGATTAAAAAACCGCTTATACAACTCATCCATTCAGTCTTTGAGCGTCAGGGCAAACCAGATATTACCTTTTGGTCTATACAACAACCCTAATGGAACAACTCTCACCTCTTCTCTTTCCCTTTGCTGCCGTCATCCTTGGACTCCTCATGTTGGTCAGCGGCGGTGAATCGCTGGTGCATGGCGCAACACGGCTGGCCCAGCGCCTGAACATGACGCCTTACCTGATTGGCCTGACCGTGGTCGCCTTTGGCACCTCGGTGCCGGAGCTGTTCATCAGTTTAACCGCCTCACTTCAGGGACACCCGGATATCATGATTGGTAATGTCATCGGCAGTAATGTGGCCAATGTGGGGCTTATCCTGGGGTGCTGCGCGTTACTTACGCCGCTGAAACTGGATTTGCAGGCGGTGTGGACGGAGCTGATCATTGTGCTTGGGGCAAGCGTGTTTCTTATCCTCTGCAGTGGGTACGGATATTTTCCACGCCTTGTCGGCCTGATTTTTGTCTTTGCCTTGATAAGTTACACGTATCTGACCTATGCCAACCACAAGGACAACACACAAAAAGATGAGTTGCACCACATACCACAATCCGGCACATTCCCTGTAACTATCCTGCTCACCATTATTGCGGGGCTACTACTCCTCACTTTTGGCTCACAGGTTTTTATCCAGGGAGCGGTTTCCATAGCGCGATATTTCCATGTTAGTGAGCTGGTGATAGGACTCACTCTAGCTGCGGTGGGGACCTCGCTGCCGGAACTTGCCGCAAGCATCGCTGCTCTGCGTCAAAAGGAAACCGGGATGCTGCTCGGTAACGTTATTGGCTCCAACATGTTCAATTTACTCATGGTCCTGGGGCTGACCGGACTCATCAAACCCTTTGGACTTGAAAAAGAGCTGCTCTTCCGTGACCTGCCCACCATGTTTGCCTTTACAGTGGTCATCATCCCAATGCTGACAAAAGATGACATGACAAAACGCTGGCACGGGGGGCTGCTGCTCACAGCCTATGGTGCTTACTGTTTTTGGCTCTTGTAGACTGACAACACCCGCATTATTTAACTTCCCACCCAATGCTCAAGATAGTCTGGTGTAAAAATACAATGTTTAGGTAAGGTTATATTACAAACACCCTGTTCTTCCACTCCCCGGTGGATAACAGATACCGGACGATCAGAAGAGACCACCACCACAATGATATTTTCATGCTCCGCAGTAAAACGCAAAGCTGAATTATAACGCGCCCCCCTGGCCAAATCCTCTCCGGCAAAAGCACGGCCATCAAGCAGGCAGGAAAATCCGTGTAAATGCATGTCAGCACCCAGGTGCAAGGCACCGTCAACCTTGGCAAGAGACTTGGCCAAATTCAGCGTGTGCGGTTTTCTCATATCAAGAGCAGGAGAAAGTGTCTGCCCGGATATGGTCACCGGAGGTGTGTTTAAATCCAGGACAATGGTGCAGCCATGTTTGCGAAACTGCGCATGGTGAACGAGACTGGCCACAACTTTGTACATGAAGTAGCAGTCAACCTTATCCATATCCGATTCCAGCAGCAGTTCCTCAAGCAGTACCAGTTTTGCCTGATAGGTTGTGGAGTTAAACCGGCCATCAGCAAAGCTGCACACCGTATTCGTATTGACCTTAAGAAACCCGTGGCGGCCTTTGAAATCAGCCCGAATGGAAAACCTTGGCAGGTTACCATCACAAATACCCACAATGGAACGACCATCACTGACTAACCGACGGTTCGAATTTTCTACAGAAAGCAAGAGTTTACGCACATGCTTGACATTAGCCAGCTGAGGCCTGATCTCCTTTTGGAATTTGACCAAAAAATGGAGCGAGTTAATCATACTGGGATCAACAAACATAAGCTGCCCTTCAGGCCACAGCCCTTCCTCTCTGGTTTCTGAAATCATAAGTACCGCATCCAAGAGCGGATAAATACGAATAGCCGTATCCCAGCCAAGGAGCAGGTTCATCTCGTCCACAATGTGATCGCGAACCGCATGGGTAGCATATTCTTTGAGAAAACTCCCGGAGATGCCGGTATACAGATCCTGCTCGTTGGCCATGTCATGAGAAAACCGCCACACAGCGTGCTCAAGCCACCGCTCAGTGGGCCCGGTTGAACAGAGGTCAGGATGATGCTCGGTAAACCATCGCTGAAAAAACACCGCACCCGAGTAGCCGCCATGGGAAAGGAGTCCGGCAAGCCCCAAGTCTTCCACGGGATGGATCTCAGCAAAACGGAACTTATCAGGAACAATAGTTACATCATGACGCCACTGCTCATTATCTATATACAGCGCCTTAAAAATTGGTTCATGCCCTTTGAGCAGGTTTTGTGGATCACAAATGAGCAAAGGATCATCAGCTCGAAGAGCAAAAATTACAGCCGTCCGGCTTGGCCCGGAAAAATGAGTGAGCCCATCGCTCATCCCGTTAAGGATATCGCTTACACAACGCCGGACAAAGGAATCCTGGATACTGTCTGCTGCCTTACTCATTGGACTCATAGAATTTGTGGGTCTCGCTACTTAAAGTTTTCCAGGGATTATGTATATATCTTGTAAAAGGTAACAAATCCTTGTTTCAACCGTCAAGACGTTATCAAGGTCAACAGAAGAAGCTAAGGGATTATGATGCTAAAAAATGCTGGACAACTGTTACCAGTTCTTCGTATTAATTGTAGTCTAACCTAGACTATTCTTTTTCCAAATACAGAGAACTGATCGCCATGGAAGAACGTATCGCCAAAGAACTTGTTGCCATCCTCAATTCGCGTCAAAGCTCAGAGTATGAAAATGCCTTTGAGCGGGCCTTTGAATTGACCAAAGCCTATGCCAGCTCTGCAAATTCCCAGGCATCGGCCATTCCATCGGTTTTTGAAAAACTTTTTGAGTTATTTATGACAGGCTCAACAAGGAACTGACTTTTTTTGGGGCGTACCAATCAAAGAAAAAAGGTAACCAATCACGGGGTCTGTACTTCTGCCTTATTCTCTCCTTCTGACGTGTAACTGGTCACCGGTGCAACAAAATGGTGCAAACACTTTTTTGAGCAGGTTAGCCAACGAAGTGAGACTCCGTGTAAGAGTATGCGGGAAAGATTCATCGTGCAAAGATGCAGTGCTCGTGATCAGTTACAAAAAAGCTACCGCAACCGTTTAATTGCAATCCGAGTCATTTCCTTCATCAATATAAGGAATCTTAAGGACCTCAATTCCTTCCTCTTTAAGTATCTTGTCCTGCTCAGGGGTGGTCACTCCGTAAATGTTGCGTTGCTCTTCCACTCCGTAATGCATTTTCAATGATTCTTTGGTGAAATCAGCGCCCACATTCTCAAAATGCTCTTGCACAAAATGTTGTACAGAGTGCAGCAACTCAACCATTGCCGTGTTGACCTGTTCGGCTATAAGGTTCTGTGAAGGCTGTTGTCCGCGTTGCCTGCCTGGCAGACTGAGAGAGGAAACCGGTGAGAGTATTTTTGTTATCTCATCCCCACTGCAAGCAGGACAGCGTACCAACCCTTCACTGCTCTGACGATCAAAATCCTCTCTATTCTCGAACCACCCTTCAAACAGGTACCCGCATGAGCACTGTAAATCAAAAACTATCATAATAAACGGTGTGTACCTCTCCTTATTTTTTCAGCTACAATATTACCTTTTCATAATGTGGGCAATACTGTTAAAAAGAAGAAGGAACGTAAAGGGAACATTTTCACATCAGTCCACACCTCATACTCACTTTCACTTTGCCTGTATAACGGATGAAAACAGCGTCTTTTGCGACTGCGATCGCTAAAAAATTCTGGCAGGCCTTTGCCGATCTCCTGCCCATCATACTGGTCATTGCATTTTTTCAAGTGGTTGTTTTCCATCAACCCTTGCCCCAACTTACTGAAGTAATTATTGGCGGCGTGTTCGTGGTCGTTGGGTTGACCCTTTTTGTCCAGGGGCTTGAGATGGGGCTTTTTCCCATTGGTGAGGCCATGGCCCATGGACTTGCACAAAAGGGCTGTCTTGTCTGGCTGCTTTGTTTTGCCTTCTTGCTGGGTTTTTCAACCACCATTGCCGAGCCGGCACTGATTGCGGTGGCACAGGAAGCAGCTGAAATTGCCGTACAGGGAAACTTAATCCACAACACACCAGAGGCTGCGGCCCAATATGCCCTGGGATTGCGTCTCACCGTTGCCCTGTCTGTAGGGATAGCCATTTTAGTCGGCATCCTGCGCATATTAAAGGGATGGCCCGTGCATTACCTCATAATAGGTGGCTACATAATGGTGATGCTTATAACCACCATAGCTCCCAAAGAAATTATTGGTATTGCCTATGATACCGGCGGGGTCACCACCTCCACCATTACGGTTCCTCTGGTTGCCGCACTTGGTGTGGGCCTTGCTTCCATTATCCGGGGGCGCAATCCACTAACAGACGGATTTGGCCTGATTGCCTTTGCCTCACTCATGCCCATGATCTTTGTTATGGGGTATGGCTTGATTATTTTTTGAAATACGCTAACACGTTACCCTGAGCTTATGGATACGCTGCAATTTCTCTCTCAATTCTGGTCGATATTGCTCGCCACCTGTCGGGATGTGTTACCCATCCTGTCTTTAATTGTCTTTTATCAGTTGCTGGTTCTCAAACAACCCATTCCACATCTCAGGCAGCTGGTTGTAGGGATTCTTTACGTCATCGTTGGCTTGAGCTTCTTTTTACTTGGGCTTGAAACTGCGCTCTTTCCCATTGGGGAAATAATGGCCACGCAGCTCTCTGATCCGGCATTTATATACGGCAGCGAGACAATGCCAGAGGGTATTCGCTGGAGCGATTTTTACTGGGTGTATCTGTTTGCAGCACTGATCGGTTTTTCAACCACTATTGCTGAGCCCTCCCTGCTCGCCGTAGCCATCAAAGCTAATGAAGTTTCCGGGGGAGTCATCAGCCAATGGGGGCTGCGTATCTCGGTCGCCATTGGGGTGGCTGTGGGAATCACGTTGGGCACCTTTAAAATCATCACCGGGACCCAACTCCACTATTATATTATTGCTGGCTACCTGTTGGTCATCATCCAAACTTTTTTTTCCCCCAAAGATATTATCCCCTTAGCCTACGATTCCGGAGGGGTCACCACTTCAACGGTGACGGTTCCCATCGTAACAGCACTTGGATTGGGATTGGCGTCCTCCATTCCTGGCCGCAATCCTGCTCTGGACGGGTTTGGCTTGATCGCCTTTGCCAGTTTATTTCCCATAATTTCAGTGCTTGGTTATGCGCAACACGCCCATATAATGAATCTACTTAAAGCAAAAAAACGGAAGAAGGAGTGAAGATGGAGTTTAAAACCATAATTGCCTCGGTAAAACCTAACTATACCAACGACGTTGTTGATGCAGCCAAGGCTGCTGGAGCCACAGGAGCAACCATTATCCAGGCACGTGGCACCGGTATCCGTGAGGCAAAAACCTTTTTTGGGCTGTCCCTAGAGACCCAGACCGACATCATTTTCTTTCTCACTGAGCAGCATGTGGTTGATCAAATCGTAGACGCCATAAAAGAGGCCGGTGAGTTTCACAAACCTGGAACAGGCATCGCCTTTGTCTTGCCCGTGGAAAAGGTTATTGGCCTGGAAAGCCAGATGAAAAAATATGAGCAGGGAATCAAAAAACAAGGGGAATAAGCGTGGAGACAAATCCACCTCCCATTTCTTTGCGATGAAAGCACACCTGAATACATTGCTGTTTTTACCTGTTAATAGCTGCCTAACACCCTTTAATTTTCCGCTTTTTCTGCTCTCTTTATGTCTTATTCTTCCGCTCTTCCAGCCAACCACGCTCTCTGGTGAACCAGGCAGGTCCAATCCAACCGCCCCCATGCTGCCAACAACCTATGCGGGTCAAGAGTTGAATGAAGAGTGGCTATGGAGTGAAAAGCTTGACGGTATCCGAGGAGAATGGACAGGAACTGCAATGCTGACCAAGCAAGGAAACCCAATTGATGTGCCCCGGTATTTCACCAAAAACTTTCCTCCCTTTCCCCTCTCAGGAGAAATTTGGGGAGGACGACAAACTTTTGAACACACCAGCAGCATTGTTGCCACTGCTGGTGAAGACAAGGGGTGGAGCAGTTTACGATTCGGTATCTTCGACGCGCCGGACGCAGAACTTCCCATCAAGCAAAGACTTGCACGAGCAGCCAACTGGTTTGTAACCCATCCTTCCAGATACGCCTTTATTATTGAGCAGAAACCATTACAGGGTAGAGAGCATCTGCAGCAATTGTTACAGGAAATCGAACAGGCTGGCGGCGAAGGGATTGTACTGGTCCGCAAAGGAGCTAAATACCAAAATGGAAGAAGTGTCGATATACTCAAAGTCAAAAATTTTAACGATACAGAAGCTGTAGTGGTTGGCTACGTGCCAGGCAAAGGCAAACATAAGGGGCGAATGGGTTCTCTGATTGTTGAGTTGTATCACAAGCGAAGTATCCAGTTCAAAATTGGCACAGGATTCGATGATAAACAACGGGAGAACCCACCACCCATAGGCGCTATAATCACCTTTAAATACACAGGATTCTACAAATCTGGAAAGCCAAAGTTCCCTTCCTTTTTAAGGGTTCGCTCACTTACCGGTGAGATGATGTAAAGCAGAAAACCCGACTTTCTCTGTACCCCTCACCAATGTATGATATGAGGTAATTATCCAGAATATGGTCAAAAAAGTTGCAACAGGCACCTTAATTTGCTAATTTTTTTATCGTAACTAATCACTGGGGCTATGCTTCAGCGTTACTCTTTACTTCTGACGTGTAGCTGGTCTCGGGTGCTGTAGATTGATTTGCGTAAGCACTCTTTTGAGCAGGTAAGCAAACGAAGTGAAACTCCGTGTACAAGAGTATGCGGGAAAGCGTCATCGTGCAAAGATGAAGTGCCCGTAATCAATTACCTTTTATCTATTAAAAGCTCTGTGGGATACGTAATCCCATTGCAGAGGCACCTACAAAACCGTTTACCTCCATACGCGTGGAACACCAATGAAAAGACTCAAGCCACTTCTCCTCATACTCATATTAATGGTTGCAGCAAATCAATCCCATGCGCGGGTAACCACCTTATCTGGAGGGGTAACCACCAGCTACAACGTTTATGACAGAGAATACGCAAACGATGTAGATGATGCCGGCCTCCCCACAGACGATGATGGTGATGATTACTCCCGTATTGTTGTATCTCCTTCCATCAGCATTGTTTCAGAGGGTATCAAGGATACTGTCGACTTCAGCTATACACCTAGCTTACCGGTAATTGACCTGGACAATAACGACAGTGATAACGATATAGGTCATCACCTCACTCTGGGGTACAACCGGGCGTTGACAAACCGTTGGAATATCACGCTCAGCAATGCATTTGTTTATACCGACGACCATCAAAGTCAGGCACCACTCATAGATAGTGAAACAGGGCAGATCACCTCTACTCAACCTGGAGAAAATGCAGTTACAGGCGACAGGCTTAGTGACGTGAGCTCTCGAAGATCGCGAACCACAAACACCTTTAGGATTGGAACCACCTATACCTATCAGGAAGCGAGCAACGTTGCTGTTCATTATGCCTGGACGCTTCTAAGAAATGACGACGATGTTTCTGGAAGTACCAATCAAGATTACGACCGGCACGCATTTGATGCATCCGTCAATCACCGTTTTAATCAGAAATGGAGTATAACTGGGTCGTTGGGATATACCATAGGCCTTTTTGATGACTCAGGAAGTACTTCAGATGACGTGGATGAGTTCAGGGCAAATATAGGTGCTCATTATAACCTGAATCGACAACATACACTCACTACCATTTACAACTACTCAGGGACAGATTACGAAGCTGCAGCAAGACGGGATCGTGAGATACACGACATCACCTTGGGCTGGCAATGGAGTATTTCTCCCCGGTTGAATTTCAGCATCGGTGGGGGCCCCACATACAGTAAGACAGATGGTGAGGAAGGCACCTGGGACAGCAATGGTAACCTTGTGTTGAATTATCAACTGCAAAGGGGCTCTTTGAGCCTGTCAGCGTCTGGCGGACAGCATGTTCAGAACTATACAGGAACCAACGAAAGGCGCTCATCAGAATTCTGGCAAATCCAGGCCCGATGTAATTATTCTCTCTTTGAGCGCGTCTCCTTGACAGGTTATGCAACGTACGACAATAGTGATGCGGAAGAAGCGGGCTCCATGGCAGGATCTACCATTACAGTTAATACAAAGCGTTATGGAGGAGGCCTAGGATTGAGTTATATGTTCCATCCAGACTGGTCTGCGACTCTTTCTTATGACTACACAAAACAGGAATCAGATGATGCTGGAGACGAATACGATGATCATGCTGTAACTGTTGGGCTCTCTTATAAGGCGGATTTTTTGAGATGGTAAGAGAGAAAGAGCCCCTGAATCAGGGGCTCTTCGCTTTCATTATGCAATTGTGTCCTGAGTTTTACCGATAGAATCTTCCTTACCCGGTAGCAATAGGTGAAGCAGAATCCCCACGATTGCTGACAATCCGATTCCCTGGACCACAAAGCCCTTATACCCAAGGGCCATATCACCGATCCCAAACACCAGAATCAGACTGACAATCACCAGGTTACGCGGCAGGGTGATGTCAGTACCTTCCCGCACCAGGGTGTTCATTCCCACAGCTGCGATGGTACCAAAAAGTAACGTCATAATCCCACCCATAACAGGAGTTGGGATGGTCCCAAGCACAGCTCCAAGGGTTCCTGAAAAAGACAGCAGAATAGCAACACAGGCTGCCCAGGTCATAATGGCCGGGTTAAATGCTCGGGTCAGGGTAACCGCACCGGTCACCTCAGAATACGTGGTATTGGGTGGACCACCTAGCATGGAGGCCAAGGAAGTCGCGACACCATCGCCCATTAAGGTTCGGTGCAGCCCAGGGTCTTCCAGGTATTTTTTGCCAGTTACACTGCTGATGGCCAGCATGTCCCCAATATGTTCAATGGCCGGTGCAATGGCAACCGGAACAATGAAAAAAATCGCCTGCCAGTTCAGTTCAGGGAACACAAAGGCTGGCATAGCAAAAAAGGATGCTTCCAGAACAGGCGTAAAATTCACCATCCCAAATCCAATGGCAACCAGGTAACCAGCTCCAATTCCCAGTAAAATGGAGATCAGCCGAATCATCCCCCTACCAAGCAATACCGCTAGTACTGTCACCAGCAAGGACACCATGGCCACAATGAGCGCTGAGGCCTGGGGAAACAACACTGCCGAACCATCACCGGTCTTACCAAGAGCCATAAAAACGGCAACAGGAGCCAGGTTCAACCCAATCACCATAATAACCGGGCCAACGACCACCGGTGGCAAAACCTTCTTAATGATTCCACGCCCCCTAAATTTGATCAGTACAGACAGCAGCATGTAGACCACTCCAGCGGCCAGCAATCCGCTCATGGTGCCGGGGATGCCCCAGGTCTGGACGCCGTAGATGATTGGTGCGATAAAGGCAAATGATGATGCCAGGAAAATGGGGACCTTCCGCTTGGTAATAAGCTGGAAAACCAGCGTTCCCATCCCTGCTGTGAATAAGGCTACATTCGGATTCAAACCAGTTAAAATCGGTACCAGTACCAAAGCTCCAAAGGCCACAAACAGCATCTGTGTACCGACCAAAAACTGTTTTACCACCCCCATGTTCTCATTTTCTGTGGTCATGCTCTCTCCCTTTTTCTTCCTTAACAAACAGGTAAAAGACTCTGAACAAATCCTTACTTGGTACCAAAAATTTTATCCCCTGCATCACCAAGCCCTGGTAAAATATAGCCCTGATCATTAAGCCGCTCATCGATGCCTGCAACATAGACATCCACATCAGGATGTGCTGCCTGTAACTTTGCAATACCCTCAGGAGCCGCAACCAGAAAGATACCGATGATATCTTTACAGCCAGCTTTTTTGAGCATATCAATGGTTGCGATGAGCGTACCACCGGTAGCCAGCATTGGATCAAGGATCATGGCTTTGCGCTGCTCAATATCCTGAACCAATTTTTCAAAATAGGCCACGGGCTGGAGCGTTTCTTCATCCCGGTACAGGCCAACCACCGAGACCTTTGCACTTGGCACCGCCTTCAACACTCCATCCATCATGCCAAGCCCGGCTCTTAAGATGGGTACAATGGTTATTTTTTTCCCTTTGATCCGCTCCACCTCAGTTGGTCCGGACCAGCAGTCAATGGTAACCTTTTCGGCTGGCAACTGTTTAGTAGCCTCGTAGGTAAGTAACATGCCCACCTCAGATGCCAGATCCCTGAAATCCTTGGTTGAGATGTCTTTTTCGCGCAGAAGCCCAAGTTTGTGACGTACCAGCGGGTGAGTAATTTCATGAACGGCCATGTGTAACTCCTAATGGAAGTGACGTGATTATAAATGCCAAATGTCTGTCTTACGAGTGACGGTTTTAGCATGGAACTGAAGATCATTCCAGCGTAAAAATTGACTTGCAGAATTGCTTCTTCACTGAAAAATCCTGCTCTTAATAAACTCATTGAGATGGTTTCAGCATGGTTAAATCAATCGCAGATTTCCCAAAAACAAGCAGATGAGCCCAGTGCCCGATATTTTTTTCATAGAACTATGAGTAGAGGACTGATCGGGATGCCTATCCTTAGCAAGCCTACCTCCTGCCCGGATGAAGATACTTTTTTTGAATTTGGAGTAAATCACCCCAGGTAGCCCGTTTCATCTCTCCATGGGCAAGCAAAAAGCGGGGATGGAAGGTGGGCATCACCTCCACGGGATACTGTTCATAATGAACATAGTGGTGGAATTTCCCCCGTAATCGCACCAGGGGTGCATTTTTTCCCAGCAGCACCTTTGCACTGAGATCACCCATGGCGCAAATGACCAAGGGCTGAACAGCGAGAATTTCACGGGCAAGAAAATCGTGACAATCACTGTTATCAAATGTCAGCGTGTTTTCCTTTGCACACCTGCATTTGATACAGTTGGTCACATACACATCCTGCTGACAAAGGCCCAACGCACCAATCATTTTGGCTACCATTTCATCTTCCTGCTGACCAAAAACCACCGGTGTATTCTCCTCTTCCTGGCTCAAGCAAAAATCACCCACAATCATCAGTTTGACAGAGGCAGCAAGCTCCTCTGGGATACCAGGCTGCTTAGAAGCATGAAGTGAACACGTATCACACCGCTCAATAGCTTCATACATTTCCAGCAGGTCGGCTCTCTTAACAACGTTCTTTTCTTGTGGGCTATTTTTTTGAACCAGTGGCCTGGATAAGGAGGGCTTTGCGAAGACTTCCTGTTTGCTCTTTTTACGTTTGAATGCTGGCAGTTTGAACGCTTCAGTTTTAGGGTACGCCTTAATCCCAACCTGATGGTAAAAATGCAGCAGCTTGCGAATTTCCATACTCAAAAGAGCAGTATCACGAACCTTTTCAGCAGGTGTTAACTTGGATTGAGCAGTATTTTTATCTGGTATATTTTCGGCTGACAAACCCTTCACCTATGTTTACACTTAGCCCCAAACGCAATGTATGAGGTACACATCATGCCAATATTTGAATATGAATGCAGAGACTGCAAACACCAATTTGAGATCATCACCACCAGTTCACAACAGGAACCGGTTACCTGCCCTGAATGTAACAGCAGAGATGTGGTAAAAAACATGTCCGCCTCGGCTATCCGGATCGGTTCTGGAGCGCCGGTATCAAGACCTTCGCTCTCTGGCGGTGGCTGCTCACCAAACTCAGGTTTTACCTGAGCGTGATGATCTGAGCCCGTGAGGCTCATCAGTATATGATCAATAAGCCGCGATCACCCAATATATCTAAGGTCTACTTTTTCTTTAACTTTTTATTGAAATCGTAGACCTCTTCATTGGGCTTCAACATGTTGTGCTTTTTGCGCGCATACTCTTCAATATATGTATTGTCGGTTTTTAAACGATGATTTTCCTTGGCCAACCGCTTATTATCTTGTTCCAGAAGCTGGTTGGCTTGTTGCAATTCCGCAACCTGACGTTTCATCTTACGGTAATGCAAGACGCCTCTTCCTGGCATGAATAAAAGAGCCAGCAAGCTCAGAAAAATGACAACAAGACCTACTCTGCGCAGTAGTTTTTTCTCACCAACAACCTGCTGGTGGTCCCTATTTTCCGTCATGTTTTGTTACCTTCTACTCAAAGCCTACTTAACTGAAAATGAAAAAATGCCTTGTCAGCGCCTGTCTCACCGGCCTTGCAACCCGTTACGACGGAAAAACCAAACTCAGCCCACCATGTATGGCCCACGTACGGAACCATTTTTTTATTCCTGTTTGCCCGGAACAATTAGGTGGCTTAGCCACTCCCAGAACAGCTGCTGACATCATTGGCGGTAATGGATTTGATGTTCTTAAAGGTAAGGCTGTAGTTGTTGATCGTAATGGTGAAGATGTAACTGCCCAGTTTATCAAAGGTGCTGAAATGACCCTCACCATTGCCAGGTTCCATGACATAACCACCTGCTACTTCAAAGCCAGAAGCCCCTCATGTGCCTTGAACGGGGTAACCGGAGTTGCAGCGGCTTTATTGCTCAACAATGGTATTACAATTATTGAATTCGAGTAATTCTTTATTCACTCTGTGTGACCTGCTCACAAGGGCGGCATTTTTGCAACCACCCACGGGATCTGTACTTCAGCGTTATACTCTACTGCTGACGGGTAACTCGTCTCAGATGCAATAGTATTGTGCAGGGGCTCTTTTCGCTATATAAGAGTATGCGAAAAAGAGCGATCGTACACAAATGAAAAGCCTGTGATCAGCTACGGTTTTTCTCTAAATTAAATATCCTGATCAACAAGATACCTGCTTCATACAGCAGATACAATGGCCCCCCCATGAGAGCCATATTGACCACATCCGGAGTTGGTGTAAGCAGCGCAGCCAGAATGGCAATCCCCAAAACAGCAAAGCGACGGTTTTTCTCAAAAGTTTTCCTGCTGAAAATACCTACTTGAGCAGTAAAAATCATAAAAACAGGTAACTCAAAGATAACCCCAAAAGCCAGGATAAACAGGGTGGTAAAATTGACAAATCTACCAATGGAGATCACCGCTTTCATCTCTTCTGACTGAAAACCAAGCAGAAACTGCACCCCAAAGGGCAGAGTCACCAGAAAACAAAACAACGTGCCCGCATAAAAAAGCACACAAGTTGTAAAAACAAACCAAAAAAGCTTTGTTCCAGTAACGTGAAATGGCTTGCCAAGGGCCTTCCATACCACATACATTAACAATGGCATTAAAGCGTAACTGGCTGCAAAAAAAGAAACTTTTACATGGGCCAGAAACGGTCCTGCCACAGAAAAAAAGTACAGCTGTTCCTCCAGGTGGTTCTGAAAAAAGGTAATCAAATTACTTGAGATACCAAAAACAATCCCGGTTAACAGGATAAGGCTGATACCCAGTAGCTTGATTGATTTTCTCAGCTCTGAGAGAAAAATGATGAAATTTTTGCTGACATTCACTGGTAGAGCGTTATAAAAGTTAAGCGCATTGTAAAGAGGAACAAAAAGTAGCTCAGAAAATAGCAAAATCAGCTGAGATTAGCAATCAAATGCAGCTGTTCGATTGTAACTCCATAGCAGTTACCCGTTTTGGTTTGAGATTGCGTTTACCTTGGAGCCGTGCTAAGTAGAATCGCTATCCCCTATCTATTACATTTAAACAAAATATTGCCATGTTAGAACTACGTTTTATCCGAGAAAACCTTGAACTTGTTCGTGAAAGAAGTTTGTTGCGTGGTGTTGACAACACTCTTTTTGATACCTTTTCAGCTGTCGATTCCAAACGCCTAGAACTGTTGGGCCAAGTTGAAGCACTTAAAAACAGACGTAATACAGTTTCCAGGGAAATCGCCCCGCTAAAGCAGGCTGGAAAGCATGTAGAAGCGGAACCGCTGATCAAAGAGATGCGAGAAGTGGGCGATACTATCAAAAAACTGGATGATGAGCTCGGCTCCATTGACGCTCAGCTCAAAGATTTGGTGCTCTCCATCCCAAACCTGTGTGCTCCTGATTGTCCCCAGGGAAAGGACGACAGCGATAATGTTGAGATAAAAAAATGGGGCACCCTGCCGCAGTTCTCCTTTGAGCCCAAACCGCACTGGGAACTAGGAGAGGAACAAGATATTCTTGATTTTGAAACCTCTGCAAAGCTTTCCGGGGCGAGATTCTCCCTGCTTAAAGGGTTTGGATCACGGCTGTCCCGTGCATTGGTCAGTTTCTTTTTGGATCTCCACACCCAAAAGCATGGATACACAGAATTTATCCCGCCTTTCATGGTGAACTCAGCCACCATGACCGGAACCGGCCAGCTGCCCAAATTTAAAGAAGATTTATTTAAAATTGATGACTGGGACCTCTGGTTGATCCCCACGGCTGAAGTGCCTCTGACGAATATCCATGCCGACCAAACCTTACGTGAGGAGCAACTGCCGCTGTACTACACGGCCTACACGCCATGTTTTCGTTCAGAGGCAGGTTCTTACGGAAAAGATACCCGCGGTTTGATTCGCCAACATCAGTTTGAAAAAGTAGAGTTGGTTAAGTTCACCACACCGGAACAGTCTGAGGCAGAGCTGGAAAAACTGCTTGGAGAAGCCGAGACCGTTCTCCAAATGCTGGAACTCCCTTACCGGGTAGTTAATCTGTGCAGTGGTGATCTTGGTTTCTCATCCTCCAAGACCTATGACATTGAGGTGTGGCTGCCAGGTCAAAATGCTTATCGCGAAATTTCCTCTTGCTCAAACTTCCTTGATTTCCAGGCCAGACGGGCAGGCATCCGTTACCGGCCCGAAGGGGAAAAGAAAAGCAAACTGGTACATACCCTGAATGGATCCGGGCTTGCAGTGGGGAGAACCCTGCTGGCAATTATGGAAAACTACCAGCAGGAAGATGGTTCCATTGCGCTGCCTAAGGTACTGGAGCCCTATTTTGAAAATCGCTTCTCAAGCTAACACTAATACAGGTACACATTTACCGGGTAAGTATTACAATTGTAACCTTCCCCCTGAGCACTCGGCAATTATCCTTGCTGTATCTGTTTGTTCCTGCGTGAAATCGGCGTCATGTCTCATTGAAACTATGGCGCAGGAAAAACCTCCGTCCTCATGACAAACAACTTGTGTTGCTGTCATGTGACCGGCTTGCTGGCCATATGTGGTATATGTCCAAGGGGTTTCTGATGAAGGTTCTCGTACAGTTATTTTGCCACCATCGGTGCAGACAATGTTCAGTTTTTGTGCTTTTAAGCAGGTTAGTTCTTCATTTTTTATGATAGAGGCATTCCATGATGAACCTTGTGTGGTGGCGAGTGTTGTAACGCTTATAAATGACACCACAAAAACACAACAGCCAAGCAGCAAAAAAATGCTTCCGCGAGCCTTCTTTTCGAGTGAGGTATTCATAGATTTTAGCTCCTTTCTAGACGCTTGACCGTAGGTGGAACAAAGATGATTTTGCTTTTTACTCGGCGGTCAATAAGTTTTTCTTGCCAATCTAGATAATTCTAACTCGTAAATAACAAATACCATATTTTGACTAATCAAAAAAGAATTTTTAGCAGCAGGTGTATTTTTTTTTGCTCCCTGAAAAGGTAACGTCACCCGCCGGATACAGGAAATTCCCGATCAACAGGAAGAGTTTGACCGGGCATATTCCTTGCGCCCATGTTTTTCCCTGGTCTTTGATCGAAAAGACTATAGCCCTGATCATATAACAGGATGCGAAAATACATATTGCGACATTCCATAAATATCTCGGACAGGAGTGGCCTGAAGACGAATTTTTTAGAATACCAAGTCAAGCTGGTATCTACCAGAAGCGGACAGGTTCCGGATGCTTGGTATGCAGGGCAAGTACTTTATCGACACGATCAAGCGTATAGCCTATCGCTTGCCAAACCATGCGACGTCTGGATGATGCAGGAAGGCTGGTCTGCAGCTTGTAGGGGATGGCCGCAGACCTCTTACCGGATTACGAGCAGAAAAAGCTGATTGCCCAGCTGCATCAACCGGCAAACCGTGCCAGCGCTGAGACAATGCTCAAGATATTCCACGAATTCAACGCTACAAAGACGAGTTTCCCAGGAACCAAACTGTGCCTGGTTGGCAAACTGGTGTCCTCATAAAATCTTCAGCGGTCAGGGGGCTGAAGTCACGTCAAGTGGGAATGCAAAATTTTAGAAGAAGACTTGCAGATTGACCATGTGCACATGATGATTTCAATACCACCGAAGTATTCAGTTGCTCAATTTGCAGGTTATATTCGGAAGGGGAATATATTGGCTCAACGATTTTTTCCCGTTGAGCCAATACGTTATCGTTCGAGCTTGAAGTGGAGGAGACGAGCTGAGTTCATCATGATCAGCAGGGCGTCAATATTGTGAATAACAGCTATTGTCACGGGGCCGACAAAGCCGGCAGCAGCAAGGGTAACGAAAAGAAAGCTAATGCCCAGAGCGATGGCAAAATTGATATTCATGACGATATGGGCCTCGCGGGCAAGTTGCACCATATGCACCAAGCGATCCAGACGACCGTGATTGAGCACCAGGTCGGCAGAGGCGAGAGCAACATCGGTATTCCCCCCACCGATAGCGCCCCCCACATTGCATGCTTTGAGCGCGAGTGCATCATTGATCCCATCGCCAACCATCATTACCCGACGACCTTCTTCCTGCTGCTGTTGCACCTGTTCCAGTTTCTGGGCAGGAAGTACATCCCCGACACCTATATCAATGTTCAACATTTTTTGTGTGTGTTCTACAACGCTGGTACGATCGCCAGAGATCAAGAGTTGACGACTGAAGCCCATATCACGAAGCTGGTTTAATGCATCTGGAGCTTCTGCACGAATGGTATCTGCGAGAAGAATCCAACCGAGAAAGCGGTCTTCGCAAGACAAGCCAACAATTGGACCATCATGATCAGGCTCTGGCAGCATGGTTGCCTGGGCTTCATGATGCAAGGCTGCGCGACCGAGGCGATAGCGTTTACCCTCAATAATCGCTTCCACGCCACGTCCGGCGAGCTCATTGGCTTCTTCAAGAACAGGTGGCGTATCGGACTTCAGCATGGCCACAGCACGTGATGCAGGATGCGTTGATGCACCGGCCATGGCAGCAGCATGAGATTTCACCTGCTCCACGTCGACATTATCAGCACAGATGAAATCAACGACGCGCAAAGCGCCTTCGGTGACAGTGCCAGTTTTATCGAATATAACTGTGTCGCATCGGGTGAGCTCTTCCATGAACGCCGTAGACTTGATCAATACGCCAAACCGGGTGGCAACAGCAATTGCCGCGACAGCAGTTGCAGGTGATGCCAGGGCCAATGCAGACGGACAAGCTGCGACCAAAACGGCCATCATGCTGGTCATGGAGCCGCTGACGAAAAAGACCATGAAAGAAACCATTAAAACAACAGGCATGTAATAGCCTGCGTATCTCTCCAGCATGCGCACGACAGGGGGTTTACTGTTTTCTGCTTCCTGCATCAATTGAACCACGCGTCCGAGCGTAGTTTCGTTACCGGTCCCCAGGATCTTTGCTGTGATCAACCCTTCCATATTGATAGAGCCGGCAGAAACGGTATCATTAACCCCCACATCCAAAGGAATAGATTCTCCCGTGATAGCCGATGTATCGACAGCCGACTGGCCGGTGAGGACAATCACATCAGCCGGGACAAAGTCGCCAGGACGTAATTCGATAATGTCATTTTTATTGAGCTCTGCCGCATACACGGTCTCCCAATCTGATCCGACTTGTCGTCTGGCAGTTGTTTCGGTCAAGGTACCAAGCGCAGCGATGGCTTCGCGGGTTCCAAAAAGACTACGCTCTTCCAGGATATGACCGGCGACCATGACCAGTGGTACTAAAGCTGCCGCATCCAGATGACCTGTAACCCATGCTGCGACGATAGCTGTAATGACAAGCTGATCGGCCAATCCATTAATGTCATTGCTGAACAAGCCTTGCCAGGCATTATAAAAGAGCGGTATACTGATCAAAATAGATGAAAGCCCCACGCAGAGCAGTCCGAGATCTTGCTGGGGAGGGAACCACCAACGAATTGCCCAGCTTATTATTAAGAACCAACCGGCAACAGCGGCTAAAACAAGACGGCCCCCCAGTGACCATTTTTCTTTCTGACTGATCACGGCGCCAGCGCCTGCATTTTCATGATGGCTCATGGTTGTGCTTCCACTGCGGATTTCGAGGACGAAGAAGTTGTAGTTGGTAAAATGACACGCAGGTTATCGTGATCGGGTACAATCATGGTTGAGTCTGCTTTATTAAAGAGACGATCAATACTGTCACGCCACAAGCGATACAGTACGGTTTTGCGATCACTGCTATTGGCTTTGGACAAAGCGGTAATCGGCTTGGTACGGACAATCGCCTGACTGATCAACTCGTTGGCGGCTGCTTTCGCTGACCCGATGATCTGGGCGGCATCTTGCTGAGCCGTAGCAATGGTGTTTGCACGCCTACCTTCTGCTTCGGCAATGAGTTGATCGGCTTGGCTCTGGGCACGCTGAGCTCGGTCGAAAGCATTCTGCGCGCCAGCAGGCAAGTTCGTGTTGAACTCCACAGTATCAATGGCCACAGCAAATGGCATGCTTCCAGAACTGCTTAACAGATCATTCATATTGGCCTCAATCAGTTGACGAATATGATCCTTGCCGGTAATGCGAATGGTCTTAAGATCTTCCTTGGCGCAAGTATGGATAGCGGCACGTTGAAATGCACGTCTGATCGCCTGCTCTACTCTTGGTAAGGAACCAATATCCCGCAATTGGCGCTTTTCCATTGGGTCAGCAAGAAAGGCATAAGTAATAGGATCCCGCACACGCCAGAAAATAGTTGCCCCCAGATGAATAGCGCCGTGATCGCCAGTCAGCAAATAGCCACCATTATCTCGTGGGTCATAATTCACCCCTGTGGATCTGAAAGTGTCGACACTCAGGGAAAACTTGCGACTGGTGGATGGAATCAATCGGACCTCGCCAATAGGAGAGTAAGCGCCAAACGACCTACACCTTGCAGGAGTCTTTCTCAAGGGTTACGTTCCACGGCAGCAGCGCGGTATAATCGGCCAAAGTATTTGCTGTAGGC
>PDQK01000002.1 GCA_002746685.1 Desulfobulbus propionicus
TGAGAATGGTACCGAGCACAGCCTGTTCGGCCTCTACATTTTGTGGAGGGACCATTTTGGGCGTCAGAGTCAGCGGCGAAAAGGTAGCCTGTTGCATGTAAAATCCAGGTGTAAAACAGGTAAGGTGAATGAACTGTATAATGTAGCTGGTACGCTAAAAGAAAGCACGTACAAAACAATCAATGCCTTTTCTGTGAAGCAGAAAAGGCATTGATAAAAGGTTTTCAGCAACTGAACAGTTACTGAAAAAAAGTTGGTAGCTGGTGCTACCTGATTGGCTAAGAAAAACGGTTATTCTTTGTGGTGTTACTCACTTAATGAATCAGGTGCGACCTGAACTGCAATATCAGTGGTGGTCTGGTAACCAACTTTCACTGTAACCTTGTACTCGCCAATTTCCTTAATTGGATTTTTGAGTACAATGTTCTTTTTATCAAACTTGATACCTTGATCTTCAATAGCTACCGCTATGTCTGCATTGGTCACAGAACCAAAGAGCCGATTATCATCGCCAACACGCTTGGTGATGATAAAGGTTTTGTCAGCAAGTTGGGCAGCAAGTTTATCTGCATCTTTTTTCTGCTCAGCCAGTCTGGCTTCAATATCCTGACGTTTCTGCTCAAGTTCAGCCAGCGCTTCTGGGGTAACCAGAACAGCTTTTTTCTGAGGGATGAGGTAGTTACGTGCGTAACCAGGCTTAACTTTTACGACCTCGCCTTCCAGGCCCAAGGTATCAATGGTTTCTCTTAAGATAATTTCCATGGTGCTGCTCCTTAGAACTGGGTTGGACCGGTGTAAGGCAATAAGGCCAGTTGGCGTGCACGTTTAACAGCTTCTGTTAGCTGACGCTGGTGGCTGGCACAGGTTCCGTAGATACGACGGGGAATAATTTTGCCGCGTTCTGTTACAAAATTACGCAGAGTTTTTGCATCTTTATAATCAATGACGATTTCTTTATCTGTGCAGAATCGACATACACGACGACGGGAAAAGACTTTTCTTGGTGCTGCCATGGGTTAGCTCCTTAGATAATACGATTAAAAATGGTGTGAAATTACGCTTCTTCAGATTGCTCTTGGGGCTTTTCTTCTGTTTTTTCTTCAGCCTTTTCAGCTGGCTGCTCTTGTTCAGCCTGCGCAGCTTCTTCCTCAGCAGCTTTTTTTGCTGCAGCTTCAGCAATGCGTTCTTTCTCCAGAGCAATGGCTTTTTCGTTCATATTGTCACTGAGCTTGACAGTCAAGTATCTGAGCAACCGGTCATCAATACGGAAAATACGCTCAAGTTCTTCAATGGTGTGTCCAGGAGCCGCGTAGTTTACATACACATAGTAGCCCTGAACTTCTTTCTTGATTTCGTAGGCGAGTTTTTTCATGCCCCAACGATCAAGGGCGATAATTACGCCGCCGTCATTGGTGATAAGTGAGTTGGTTCGTTCAATGATCTCAGTGAATTGCTCTTCACCAAGATTCGGACGCAGGATATAGGTGGTTTCGTAATGACGCATGATTCCTCCTCGTGATCATAAAAGGCCCTCGCTTCTATCAAATGATGAGAGCGAGAAGGTTAATGTGATAAACTATTCAGAATACCAGATGTATGCAAAAAAAGCAAGCTCTATTAAGGCGGGAAAAGAAAGGTTAGCGTAATTTTTCCTCTTTTTTTATTTGCTCCCACTGTTTGTGGAGTTGTGCTTCGTTTTGGTAGGTTGCATCCCCAAAGACATGGGGATGACGGCGGATCATTTTTTCACAGACTGCCATTAATGGTACTTCAGGGGAAAAGGCTTTTTGCTCATCATACATTACCAGGAGCATAGAAAGTACAAAGAAAAGATCACCAATCTCTTCGCACACATGTGTGGTCTCTTTGCTGGTAATGGCTTCTACAAGTTCATCACATTCTTCAACAAGATATTTTTTTAGCGACTCTGGAGTCTGCTTCTTGTCCCATGGACACCCCTTTTCACCTCGCAGGGTACGGATAATTCGAAACAGTTCCACGAATTGTTGTTCAGCAGACATGATGAAAGAAAAAGAGTGCAATTATTTAAGCTGGTAAAAAATGGAACGGAGGTGTCGTTTGGGGACAAAGCGCTGGCTGATACCCGTGAGTGATTCCGTAGAGCCAATAATCAGGTACCCATCAGGCTCAAGGGCTTGAGCAAGTTTGTTAAACAACTTCTTACGATCTTCCAAGGTGAAATAGATCGCCACATTCCGGCATAAAATAATGTCGTATTTGCCCACCCCGGTAAAAGGCTGCATGAGGTTTATTTTACGGAAATTCACCATGGCCCGTATCTCATCTTTGATTTTCCAGTACGTTCCTGTTGGGGTAAAGTATTTGTTGAGCTTGTCTTTGGCAAGCCCCCGCTCAATCTCAAATTTATTGTATTTTCCTACACTGGCCTGGGCAATGGCAGCATCTGAAATATCAGTACCAATAAGTTTGATGGAATATTTGGAGAGATCTCTCAGCAGTTCCTGAAGCACTATGGCAACGGAATAAATTTCCTGTCCAGTGGAGCAGGCAGCACTCCAGATACGGAGTGGGGTTTTTCCTAACGTTTTATTTTGAGATCGTGTATCAATGAGATCTGGCAGGATTTTATGTCGTAACATCTCAAAGGGGCTAGTGTCGCGGAAGAACAAGGTCTCATTGGTTGAGATGGCATCAATGATCTTGCGTTCAAGCTTTTTGCCCGGCTCTGTCTTTGCTTTACGATACAGATCCAGATAGGAGTCACACTTATACTCTTCAAGCAGGCCATTGAGACGGGTTTCCAGTAAATACTTTTTTGTGGCATCAAGTGATATTCCAGAAATACCATAGATATATTGGGAAATCTGGGTGGCCTCTTCTGGTGTAATCTTTAACATCAAGTAAGTGTATTGTATTTACTGGGTATAGACGGTAGTCGTTATAACGGTAGGTTGAGTCAGGTTATGGCTTTAAGGATTTGACAATTTCGCCAGCTAATTTATCCAGAGGTAAAATGCTGTCAAGTAATCCTTGCTCAGCAGGTGCCTTAGGCATGCCATAAACCACACAGGTTGCCTCATCTTGACCAATCAAAAAGCTGTCTTTGTTTTTCAGCGCCTGGAATCCCTTGGTGCCGTCAGACCCCATGCCTGTCATGATAACACCCGTGGCCCGTCCCATATAAAAATCGGCGATTGAACGAAAAAGATAATCAGCAGAAGGTTTACACGAATTTTCAGGAGGATCGTCGGTGATTTTGATCAGCCTGTTTATACCGTCTGCTGCGGCTGTTACCTTCATTTGCTTGCCGCCTGGGGCAATATACGCGATATTAGGCAGAATTGGTTCACCATTTTCAGCTTCTTTGACTTTTATCTGACATTTTTTATCCAGACTTGCCGCAAGCGATTTGGTGAAAACCGGTGGCATGTGCTGAACAATAAGGATGGGAACCCCGATGTTGGCTGGTAACATAGGCATCATACGGGCCAAGGCGTTAGGCCCTCCTGTTGAAATACCTATGGTTACGATTTCGGCATTGTATTGGGCAGCATTTTTTTTCCCTGGCGATACCTGGGACCTCGAACTGACCTGAACTGTTTTTTTGGATATGGGCTTCCTTGTTTGCACCGGCAGGCCAGGAGTTTTTCTCTTGGCCCCCATCTGCCCTACAGTAGTTTTACCTGTCAAAAATGCTTTAATCAGTGGGGTGAGATTTTCCCTGAGATACTTTTTAGAGTCATTTATGTTGCTGGTATTCGGTTTTAAAATAAAGTCATAGGCACCTAACTCCAAAGCCTTCATGGTCATGCTGCTCCCTTCACTGGTGAGGGTGGAAATCATGATGGCGGAGGTGTTTGGCTTGTTTTTTTTCAGATATTCAAGCACCTCAAGTCCGTTCATTTCTGGCATTTCAATATCCAGAGTCAGTACGTCTGGTTTGAGGGTTTTAATTTTAGAAACCGCTATGTTACCGTTGTGAGCAACACCAACAACTTCAACACCTGGAATTTCAATTAAAATATCGCTGACTGCCTTTCGGTATACAATAGTATCGTCAACGACCAGGACTTTGATGTTTTTCAGCATGCTTCTGTGGTACAGGGTTAAACGCGGTTAATGTTTTCTTCCAGGCGCAGCACTTCCTTGGTATCTAAAATACCGATGAGCTTGTCCTCAGTTTTATAGACACCAGTAAAAAAACTGCCTTGAATGCCGCTCATGTTTGCAGGTGCCGGCTCAATCTTATCGGGCTCGGCCATGACTACGTCGCTCAGTTTTCGCACCAGAAGCCCAATATACTCACTAGGTGCGTTCACTATAATGTTTCTTGGATCGTCGCCAAGATCAGTTTCACCAAGTCCCAGTTTTTTACTGAGATCGATAATGGTAACAATCTGACCACGCAGATTCAGGATTCCCTGCACATAGTCAGGTGCTTGCGGCACCTTGGTCATTTCCATTAACTTGTTAATCTCCTGAACCTTGAGAATGTCCATCCCGCACAGGGCATCACCCACATGGAAGGTGGTCAGCTCGATAATAGCTTTATTTGATTGATTATCCATTGTTATATGTACTCCCTTCTAAAATGAAAGCGGAACTGGCTCCTGCGTGTGGCATCATTAAGCCATTTTCATCTTGGTGTATTTATGAACGCTCACCATGAGCCGCTCTTTATCTAGCTTAATGTGGTATTCATCAATACCCACCGCGCGTCCACGTTCAACATCTTCATCTGCTGCCAGAGTGGTGAGGGCGATAACCGGCAGGCTTGAATACGTTGGATGTTGCTTAATTTTTTCAGTGAGTTCAAAGCCGTCCATGTTGGGCATTTCAATATCAGTAACGACTAAGGCAATGTTCTCATATTGTTGCTCAATAATGTTCCACGCCTCAACACCGTCTTCACCTTCAAGCACACTGAATCCTACTTCTTCAAGGTATCCTTTTACCTGATTTCTAAAAAAATTGGAGTCCTCGACAATGAGTACTGTAGGTGCTTCAGTTTCCTCGCCAAATTGTTCCTCAATCTTTAACTCTTCAAACCACTGGGGGTTGATAGTCTGGACGATTTCAAAAATATCGATGAGCATGGTGGTGTTGCCATCTATAATGGCAGAACCCATAATACCAGTTTGTTTGAGGGTGATGTCATCAATATCAGTTGAGGTTTCCACTGCATCCACAGGGCCGGTGGCGAGCAAGCCAATGTCTCGTCCTGCCAGATGGAATACAATGACTAGGTAATCTTCGCGGTCATCCAGGGGGTGGACCATGGCCACTTCATCGATGGATATAAGAGGGAGACTACCGCCTCTGTACTGCATAACTCGACGACCGCCGACCTCTTCGATATCGGTTGATTTGATTTTTTCAACCCGCTCAACCTGATTAAGCGGAACACCAAAGTTTTCCTGAGGTGAGATGGAGAAGGTAAGCAAAGCCTGTCGATCGCGGGATTTGGTGATCGCTTCTTTTGCAGCCTCAGCAAGCTTGCTTGCTCGTTCTGTGCCATCAAGAGAGGTCAGACCTGCCATGTTGGCAATGCTGCTCACATCGAGGATCAGTGCTATACGACCATCGCCCATGATGGTGGCACCGGCATAGCCCTTACATTGCTGGAGGTGGCGACCAAGGGGTTTAATAACGATTTCCTCAGAATCATGGAGTCGGTCAACGATCAAACCATATTTCATGGCCCCAGTGGAGACCACCACAATGTTGAGCGCACTCGCCGGAGCCTGGCGGCGCTCTTTTTTTCGTTGCTCAGTAACTGTGGAGCCATCTTCAACACTGCATTCATCAACTGCAACGGCTGAAGAGTCTCTTCGGTCTGCAACATTAATACGCCGGTCAATTTGCGTTTCCTCTTTTACCGGATCAAAATAGGTACGCTCAATATCAAAAACATCTGACATGCGGATAAGCGGCAGCAGGTTCCCGCGCAACCGGACAACCTCAGCGTTACCAACCCGCTCAATGCGTTCTGATATTTTTAATGCCGGGATACGGAGCAACTCTTCCAGGTTAACCTGTGGAATCGCATATCGTTCACCACCGGTCATAATGATCTGACAAGGAATAATCGCAAGGGTCAGGGGGAGCTTAATGCTGATGGTGGTTCCTTTGCCAACCTCAGAGTCAATTTCGATGGAGCCGCCAAGCTGATCAAGATTGGTTTTCACCACATCCATGCCAACACCGCGACCAGAAACATCGGTTATTTTTTCAGCAGTAGAGAATCCAGGTAAAAGGATCAGATTGATGCGCTCTTTTTCAGACATCACATTGACCTGTTCCTGGGTCACGAGCCCTTTGCTTACCGCAGTTTTGGCAAGCACATCGCCATCAATGCCCTTGCCATCATCACTGATTTCAATGACAACCTGACCAGCTGCATGGTAAGCCTTTAAAACGATGAGTCCTTTTGCATCTTTTCCATTTGCTACACGTTGGGTAGGCGTTTCAATGCCGTGGTCGACGGAGTTGCGAACCAGATGAGTGAGCGGATCATTGATCGCCTCAATAATGGTTTTGTCCAGTTCAACGTCTTTTCCCACAATGGTGAGATCAATCTGTTTCTCTAGCTTTGAAGAGAGATCACGTACTACCCGGGGAAACTTATTGAACACGTTACCAATGGGCTGCATCCTTGTCAGCATGATCGCTTCCTGTAACTCAGAGGTAACCAAATCTATCCTTTGTCCAACGGTTTCAGCGCTGCGAACGTCTCCTGAGGTGATGGTCTGGAGGAGCTGGTTACGGGAAAGTACCAATTCACCAGCCAGGTTCATGAGTTGATCAAGGAGGCTGACGGTCACCCGAATAGAGGTGTCTGGCTTGGAAGCTGTAGATATCTTTTTGGCAGGAACTTCATTTGGACTCTGTACAGTGGGAGTTTTAACAGGGTTCGGTTCAACTACCGGCTGAGTGATGGTGACCTCAGGTTCTCTTTCTTCTGGTTCATTGGCGGAAGAGCCTTCCTGCATCGGCTCTTCTGTCTTTTGTTCTGGTTCTGTATTAACCACAACGGCATCTTCAGTAGTGCCGGGAGTTCCAGCGGGAGTCTCTCCCTGCTCATAAATAAGGTTGAGTGCATTCACATGGCTTGAGATATCAACACTATTGCTGTTGCCCACATCTTCGATGAGCTGCTGCAGTTCATCAGAAGCAGTAAGGAGTACGTTGATAATTTCCGGCGTTGGAATGAGCTTTTCACTACGAATTAAGCCGAGAACATTTTCAGAAGCATGGGCCAGATCTTGAATAACATTCAAGCCCATAAATCCGGCACCGCCTTTAATGGAATGGGCAGCACGAAAAACTTTATTCACCAGCTCAACATCAATATCTGAGCCTTTTTCCTCAATGGCGAGAAGATCATTTTCAATGTCAGTCAGATGTTCAAGCGACTCTTCTATAAATCCTTGTAATATTTCATCATCTTCAAAAGTCATACGCTGATCTCCTGCATAGGATTAAAACTGTTTGCTCCTCGTAAATGGGTAGCTGGATAAGCCTTCCTGCTCCTCTTTTTTTGCGTTCTTAATAAGTATTGTACGGGCCCCAAGCGGGTTGTACAGTTTTTTATCATTTTTTTTTGAGAAGAGAGAGTGGGGAGGTGTTGGTGTAATGCCTGCTGGAAATGCTGAGGTAACCAATCAGGTAATCTGTACTTCTGCGTTATTCTCTACTTCTGACGTGTAACTGGTCACAGGTGCAACAGCATTGTACACGTATTCTTTTGAGCAGGTAAGCGAACGAAGTGAGACTCTGTGTACAAGAGTAAGCAAGCGGGAAGGAGTGATCGTGCAAAGATGAAGTGCCTGTGATCAGTTACCATGCTGAATGTGTTTAAGAGGAGAAGACAGCGAGCGGACAGAAGAGGCCCTCAAAGAAGGAGAAGTTTCTTTGAGGGCCTAAAAACAGCTCTTAGCTGCCAATAGCATGGAGTTTTAACTCATAGGTAATAGCTTTGCCTGCTAAAGGATGGTTGTAATCAATGGTAACCGTGTTGTTGCTTACCCCTAAAACGGTGGCTGGCACCTGTTGATCCTGTCCATCTTTTTCAACGGACAAGGAAAGAACCATGCCTGGACGTGGTCGGATTTTATCTCCAAAATTAGCCAGTGGAATTTCATGCACCAGGGATTTATGATAGGGACCAAATGCATCTTCAGGGAGAATTCTCACTGTTTTGGTGTCATTGGGTTCCATGCCAAGCATGGACGCCTCGGCTGCTTTCAGGATTTTGCCGGAACCGATGGAGATGGGGATAGGTTTTGAGTCTGGAACACTTTCCACCACCTCTCCGGAATCAATTTTTGCTGTATAGCTGACTAGCAACAAGTCTGTTATTTGCACAGGGCACATGATATTTTCCTGGTTTTAGTTATGAGACTGGCTTTTAAGTACACATTTTTGTTACAAAGGCCTACAATAATCAACCTGCCTATGTTTGACAATAGTTGCCCTCTGCAAAAGTCTGGGGTTGACAAAATGACTGCAAGGACATAAGTATCCCCATGCCTGTCATACCCGGCATGGGGTAGTGTGCATCTGTAAGTAACTTTTGCTGCAAACGAAAACTCAGCATCTGGCAGGCTATTACTATCATATAACCTTGCCTTTTAGCCCGTATCTGTGACCAGGTACACGTCAGCAGCAGAGAAGAGTGAAGAGGTACAAACCCCGTGAATAGTTACCTTGGCTCTTCTTATGTATACCCGGTTTTGACGAGGTATATATCAAAAATAGGAGTAAATTACTCTCACATGGATCAATGGTTAGTTTAGATTTTTCAAAAGATGAAAGTGGACTGATTCCTGCCATTGTGCAAGATGCAGAAACCAGGGAGGTGCTTATGCTTGCCTATATAAACGAGCTTGCATGGCAAAAAACTCTGGAAACAGGTAAAGCGCATTTTTGGAGTCGGAGCAGGAATACATTATGGCTTAAGGGCGAAACCTCTGGTCATGTGCAAATCATTAAAAAAATCAGTGTTGACTGCGACAAAGATACCGTGGTTTACGAAGTGGAACAACTTGGTGGCGCTGCGTGCCATAAGGGCTACCCAAGCTGCTTTTACCGGATTGTTGATGGTGCTAACCTCATAGTCACACAGGAAAAGGTTTTTGATCCTGAAGCAGTGTATAAAAAATAATAAAGCAGGTTTCAGAGCTAACGATATTGGTGGGGGAAAAATGAGTGTATTGAAAATAGGGATTCCCAAGGGAAGTCTGGAAAAGGCAACCATTGATTTGTTTTCCAAGTCTGGATGGCAGATAAAGTTAATGTCGAGAAATTATTTTCCAGAAATTGATGACCCTGAGATACAGTGCTCTATTTGTCGTCCCCAGGAAATGTCCAGATATGTTGAGTCTGGAATGCTTGATGCCGGTATAACCGGTAAAGACTGGACCATGGAAAATGATTCTGATATTGAGGTGATTGCTGACCTGGTCTACTCCAAGGTGAGCAAAAAACCAACCAGGTGGGTAATTGCAGTACCTGGTGATTCTGAGATCACCAGTATTGATCAGCTTGATGGCAAGAAGATATCCACCGAGCTTGTGAATGTAACCCGTCGTTTTTTTGATGAGCATGGGCTTAATGTGGATATTTCCTTTTCATGGGGTGCTACCGAGGCTAAGGCTGTGTCAGGGCTGGCCGATGCTATTGTTGAGGTAACTGAAACAGAATCAACCATTCGCGCTCATGGGTTGCGTGTTATCCACGAGTTGATGGAATCTAATGTACAGCTTGTGGCCAATAAAGCTGCCCTGCAGGATCCATGGAAAAAAGATAAAATTGACAATATTGTTATGTTGCTCCAGGGTGCGCTCAATGCTGACCGCATCGTAGGCGTGAAAATGAACGCACCAGAGGATAAACTTGATGATATTATCAAATTACTCCCGAGTCTGAATGCGCCTACCGTTGCTCAGTTGTATAAGCAGCAATGGTTTTCTGTGGAAACGGTTATTTCAGAACATCAGGTGCGTGATCTGGTTCCTCAGCTGAAAAGAGCAGGAGCAGAGGGTATCATTGAATACAGCCTTAACAAGGTTATCTGATACCGTTTATTGCGTGTATGCAAATTGATTTTAGAAAAGCTTCGTTTCTGCTCTCAGTCTTCAGGCTGAAGCAGTTGCCAGAAGATGGCCTGCCGGAAATTGCCTTTGCCGGCAGGTCTAATGTGGGGAAGTCGAGCCTTATAAACCGCCTGGTTGGACGAACCAACTACGTTAAGACCAGTTCAAAACCTGGTAAAACCCAGAGCCTTAACTTTTTCACCATTGAGGATAGGCTGTATCTGGTTGACCTGCCCGGATATGGGTTTGCCAAGGTGTCCAAACAGGTGCGTAATAAATGGCTGACGCTGATTAACAGTTATCTGGAAAGCCGGGAACAGTTAGCAGTCGTTGTGGTGATAATCGATTTGCGACACGAACTCAAGAGTCTGGACCGCAACCTGGTGGACTGGCTCAGATTTCATGGTATCCCATACCAGTTTGTCTATACCAAAGCAGATAAACTTGGGAAAAATAAACAGATGCAACATGCCGCAGCCCTGGACGCAGGGTTGTCTATCCCCCCTGATCAGCGAATTATTTTTTCCTCTAAAACTGGTCAAGGGTTGCAATCGTTGCGCAGCAAACTGGAACAGTTTGCCGGAGTATAAGGTGTAACTGCTACTGATCGGATTTAAGTACTGCCAAAAAAGCGCTCTGAGGAATTTCCACATTCCCTACGGTTTTCATCCGTTTTTTTCCAGCTTTTTGTTTTTCCAGCAGCTTCCTTTTTCTTGAAATATCACCACCATAGCATTTAGCAGTAACATCCTTTCGTAAGGCTGAGATGTTGGTTCTGGCTATGATATTTCCTCCAATAGCTGCCTGGATGGCAATTTTGAACATCTGACGTGGGATTTCATCCTTGAGTCGTTCACAGGCATTTAAGCCGCGCTCGCGCGCTCGTGTTCGGTGGGTGAGCTGGGAAAGAGCGTCAACCTGTTCACCATTAACCAGAATATCCAGCTTGATCAGATCGCTGGGGCGGTAATTCAGCATTTCGTAATCAAAGGAGCCATAGCCCTGGGTTACTGATTTGAGACGATCGTAAAAATCGTAAATCACCTCGGCCAGTGGTAATTCACAAGTGAACTCAATCCTGCCTGGCATTGGATAGTGGTAGTGGGTATTTTCACCCCGACGATCCATACATAAGCTCATCACTGCACCCATATATCGTTCCGGGATGTGAATGGTGGCCTTAATGAATGGTTCTTCAATCTTGGCAATGGAGCCTGGATCAGGAAAATAAGCGGGATTGTCTACCTCCATGACCGTGTCATCCTGAAGATAGAATATGTATTTTACCGTTGGCACGGTGAGGATAAGCGAAATATCAAATTCTCGTTCCAGGCGTTCCTGAACAACCTCAAGATGCAGAAGCCCCAGAAAACCGCAGCGGAAACCAAAACCAAGAGCTGCAGAAGAGTCTTTTTGAAAGGTCAGGGCAGCATCGTTTAATTTAAGCTTTTCCAGGGCGGTGGCCAGGTTTTCATAATCGTCTGTTGAGATCGGATAGATGGAAGAAAAAACGACCTGCTGTACTTCTTGAAAACCTGGAAGCGGAGCAGGGCAGGGGGCTGCCTGTAAGGTAATGGTATCACCAGGACGAGTGTCTGATACGGTCTTTACGCCAGCAATAATGTAGCCGACCTGACCTGCTGAAAGCTGTTTTTTCGGAGTACGTTTCAGTCCAAAAACACCGAGCTCTTCCACCCTGTACTCTGCATTGTTGGACATAAACTGGATCACATCACCGGTCTTCAAGCTTCCATTAATAATCCGAACAGAAATAATCGTTCCCCTGTATGGATCATAGTTGGCATCAAATACCAGGGCTTGTAATGGAGCCGAGGTGTTACCTTCCGGAGGAGGCAGGTACTGAACAATTGCTTCCAGCAACTCCTGAACACCTTGGCCGGTCTTGGCAGAACAGAGTTGAATAGAATCACCATCAAGGCCAAGATCATCCTCTATTTGACTCACCACCTTTTCAGGCTCTGCAGCTGGTAAGTCAATTTTATTAATCACCGGGATCAGCTCAAGGTCGTTTTCCATGGCCAGATAGAGGTTAGCCAGGGTTTGGGCCTCAATGCCCTGAGCAGCATCGATAAGGAGCAACGCTCCTTCACAAGAGGCAAGCGCACGGGAAACTTCATAACTGAAATCCACATGACCTGGAGTATCAACCAGATTAAGAATATATGTCTTTCCGTCACTTGCGGTAAAGGGTAAGCAAATGGTTTGGGATTTGATGGTGATCCCGCGTTCACGTTCAATATCCATGTTGTCGAGTAACTGATCTTTGAACTCGCGATCGGAAACCATGTTGCAGAGCTGGATAATTCTATCTGCTAAAGTGGACTTGCCATGGTCGATGTGTGCTATTATGCTGAAGTTTCGTATGTTCTTCATCTGTTATGTGCGTGTTGAATAGGTGGTGTGGTGTTCGGGCCGCTATAAATAGCATATAATCATGGAAAAAAAAACTCTTCTGCGGATCAGTTGCTATATAAAGTGAAAAATCTAATCAAATAGTGTATTATAGCTTCGACTAACTCTCTACTAGTTTATAAAAAAGCGCTTTTTCGCTGCCAAATACTTGACTTAAACGCACCCAACTTTAAGGATATATATGACAAAATCTCAAGAAAGCAATGCTCTTGATCCGACTAGTGCAACGCATCATCCCCTGGTGGTGACCTCAAATGAGGAAAATCTGCCTGCGTTGAGTAACCCGGCACTCCACAGGTATTTACAGGAGATCAGTCAGTATGAGTTGCTGAGTCGCGAAGAGACAGACGCTTTAGCTGCCCGCTTCAGAGAAACAGGAGATCCTGACGCTGCGTACCGACTGGTATCATCAAATTTACGTTTGGTGGTTAAGGTTGCCATGGATTTCCAGAAATACTGGATGCAGAATTTTATGGATCTCATCCAGGAAGGGAATGTGGGACTTGTCCAGGCTACCAAAAAATTTGATCCGTATCGCGGAGTAAAATTTTCCTATTACGCTGCGTACTGGATCAGGGCCTATATTCTTAAGTTTATCATGGATAACTGGAGGCTGGTAAAAATCGGAACCACTCAGGCCCAACGGAAGCTCTTTTTCAGTTTGAACAAAGAAAAGAAATTGCTTGAAGCACAAGGGTTTAAACCTGAGGTAAAGCTTCTTGCAGAACGGTTGAACGTAAAAGAAAGCGAAGTCGTTGAGATGGGTCAGCGGATGGACAACTGGGATGTCTCGCTGGAAGCTCCAGTCCGCAGTGACTCGGAAGATGAACAGAAAAGTTTTCTTCCCCAGGATGGCCCTGGAATTGAGGAGATCGTTGCCAGCGATGAGATGCGGGAGCGGTTGATGGACATTCTTGCCGGACTGAACGATAAACTCAATGAAAAGGAGCAGGTGATCTTAAGTACCCGGTTACTCAGTGATGAACCCAGGACGCTTCAGACCATTGCTGACGAGTTTAGTATCTCACGTGAGCGTGTCCGCCAGATTGAAGCCAATCTGCTTAAAAAATTGCGAAAGCTGTTGGAAAAAGAGATGCCTGATATCCACGATTTTTTCAGTGGTGAGTCCATGATTCTTGCCAGCAAACCTGCCTGATTGTTTTTCTCTTATTTTTCTTTTCCCTTTTACTTTACACTAGTTAAATGAATGTACCATTGCTTGACTTGAAGCCCCAGCTTGAGGAGCTTCGAACTGAAATAATTGATGCTGTTACAGAGGTTATTGACTCCACCGGGTATATCTTAGGACCTGTGGTCAGCCGGTTTGAAGCTGAGGTTGCTCAATACATCGGGACAACCAGCGGCATAGGGGTGTCCAGTGGGACAGATGCCTTACTTGTTGCTTTGATGTCCCTTGATATTGGTCCAGGTGATGGCGTACTGACCACCCCATATACGTTTTTTGCCACCATGGGCACCATTTTGAGGGTAGGAGCAACCCCTGTTTTTGTTGATATTGAAGAAGACAGCTTTACTCTTGATCCGCTCCTGGTTGAAGACAGTATCAGACAGGCAGAAAAAGCAGGGACACCGGTTAAAGCGGTTATGCCTGTGCACCTGTATGGGCAATGTGCCAACATGAAAGCTTTGCACCATATCTGTGATACATATGACCTGCCTGTGATTGAGGATGCTGCCCAGGCCATTGGAGCTGAGTACCCTTATGAAAAAGCAGGCAAGATAGAGTGGAAAAGAGCTGGCAGCATGGGTATTGCTGGCTGTTTTTCCTTTTTCCCCAGCAAAAACCTGGGTGGTGTTGGTGACGGTGGGATTGTCACCTCATCAGATGACGACTTTGTCCAAATTCTTCGCTCCAACAGAAATCATGGGGCAGAACCCAAATATTACCACTCCAGGGTCGGTGGGAATTTCAGGCTGGATGCCATTCAGGCCGCTGTACTTTCGGTAAAACTTAAACACCTGGAAAAATGGCATGCGGCAAGACGGGAAAATGCTGCCATCTATACAACTCTATTTAAAGAAGCCGGACTCGCTGATGAAGTTGTGACCTTACCACCAGCAATGTACGCGCATGTTGCTGGCGCAGACAAGCATAATCATCACATTTACAACCAGTTTGTTATCAGAGTTCCCAAAAGAGATGCGTTACGTGAATATCTCCAATCCAAATCGGTCGGATGTGAGGTTTACTATCCACTCTGTCTTCATCAGCAGGAGTGCATAGCGCACCTGCCTGGGATGAAGAAACAGCAATTTACGCGAGCAGAAAAAGCTGCCGCAACCTCTTTAGCTTTGCCTATTTACCCCGAGCTTACTCGGGAGCAACTTGCCCATGTGGTAAGCTGCATTAAGGATTTCTACGCATAAGTCGTAAGACAAAACATGGGAAGGTTCTTTTTATCCAAAGTTTTTTTTGCTGCCCTGGTGATGCTTGGTCTTTTTATGCGCCCTTGCCTGGCTGGTAATGATGAAAAAACCAAGGAACCCGAACAACTGGTACCTGAGAGGGACATTCAATATGCCTCACAGGCCCCACCGGTATGGAAGGTAACCTGGGATCAGGCCAGAGAGTTGTCCCGTAAAGGTGCATATGCTGAAGCGACCAGTGCTTTTGCCTTGTTACTGGAACATAAGCCTAACCTGAATGAAGCCAGGTGGGAGTACATCTCCATTCTTCTGCATCTCAAAGAGTGGGCGAAAGCTGAACAGGAACTGAATATCCTTCTTGCAAAAGGGCTGAAAAATAGAGCCTATGATTTTGCATTGGCAGAAATAGCCTTACATTCTCATGATTTTCCTCGCGCTGAACAGCTGTACCATGGCTTGCTCACCACCACCCTTAACCAGCAGGAAACCATTTTGGTTGCTGACGGGTTGTCACAAGCCCTTATGGGACAGAAAAAGATGAGCCAGGCCCTTCCCTGGGTTTCGCAACTCTTGATTCTGCAGCCGGATAATTCTCAGGTTCAACGCCGTGCCATGCTCTTGTATGCTCAAGTGGGTGAAGTTGAAAAAGGATATGCATTGGTCCCGTCCGTAGTGGAAGCATATCCAGAAGACCTTGAAGTGCTGGAGACTTGTGCGAGATTAGCTGAGTTGAGTAACGATAATGATGCTGCAGTCATCTTCTGGCAAAAATTAGTCGTCCTTGAACCTGGGAGTTTGGTTGGGAACCTTGCTTTAATAAACTATTACATAGCAAAGAACAACCCGGCCATGGAGCTTATCCACCTGGAAAAATTAAAAAAATCTATTGAGCTGGATCCTGAGCTTTCCAGGCGGCGAATTGAGCTGTATCTGGCAAGTGACCGTGCTGATAAGGCACTGGAACTCTGTGATGCACTACTGACAGCATACCCAGATGATCCGGTAGTACTTGCCCTAAAGCAGGAATCCTTACAAACTTTAGCAAAAGATTGGCTTGCTCTGATTGAAAATAATGACGCAAAGCTTTTATGGGATGATTTTTCAGACCTCCCGCATTACCGGGTTGAAGTGTATAAAATTATGGCTGATATGCTCAGGGAACGTGGCGATGTATCAACGCTCACCGACCTGTTGCTCATAATAGCCAAAGAGGTTCCCGAAACCGACCCGATTTGGAAGGAGTTGACCCAACTCTTAACCAGCCAGGGCAGAAAACAAGAGTTGGCCGCCTTGCAACACCAACGCAATCTAGCTAAAGAAAAACAGTTTAATTGATACTATTCACACTTTTTTCTTCACAGCCCCTGTTTGGCTTGAAGAACAATCTAAAACAATAATGTAGTATGTATTACAAGAGGAATATGTAATGGTCGAACGAATACCCATGTCTGTGACAGGAAACCAAAAAATGCGTGAAGAACTCGAAAGGCTTGAACGGGTTGAACGTCATGAAACAGTTAAGGCTATTGGGACGGCCCGGGAACACGGGGATTTAAGCGAAAACGCTGAATATCATGCCGCCAAGGAACGACAGGGAATGATTGAAGGGCGGATCATGGAATTGAAGGACAAACTAGGCCGCGCTGAGGTGATTGATTGTTCAAAAGTTTCCATTCAGCGAGCAGTATTTGGAACGGTTATCACGCTGATGGATATGGACACCGATGAAGAGGTCACCTATCAACTGCTGGGCCCGGAAGAGGCTGATGTCAAAAAAGGCTCCATTTCTGTTCTTTCGCCACTGGGCCGATCTCTATTGGGCAAAGAAGTAGGCGATGAAGTTACAACTAAAACACCTGGAGGCACCCGGGAGTTTGAAGTGATAGAAATTGCTGTTGGTGGAGTACAGTAACTTCCAGGGCGTAAAACAGCATGCCAGGAGAATTTTTACTGGCATGCTGAGTGTGGAGAAAATATGGGAAAGGAAACAAGTTAGGAACTCGGATGTTCAAGCATGCCATATTGAAAAATGGCTGAGAGTTGCTCGCTTACCTCTTCAATGGAAAGACTAACGTCCATGTCGTTGCCAGCACCCCATACTCTAGAGATTTCATCCAAGGCTCCAAACAGGATTTGCTTAGCTATATCAGCTTGAATATCCTGACGGAAAATATTCTTCTGCTTTCCCTCTTCAATAATGGTTGCAACAATATTCAGGTAGCTGGAAAAGCTGTTTTTTCTATAATCACGCACCAACTTGTTGGTCTGTCTGAGTTCAATATGGATAACCTCAGCCAAATTACGATTTTTCTTCATTTCTTCAAGGTGTTTGCAAATAAAAATCTGTAACTTTACCTTGGGATCAGTTTCCTGTTCTATGAGTTTGGTAACTTGAGTGGTTAATTTTCCAACCTCTTGTTCAAAAACTGAAATGAGAATATCAAACTTATTCTTAAAATAGAGGTATATGGTACCGTCAGCTACTTTGGCCTCTTTGGCAATATCAGAAATGCGGGCATTGAAAAACCCTTTTTTGGCAAAGACTTTAGTGGCGGCACGGATAATTTTTCGATGCTTATCAGCTGATTTCATTTATATTATAAACGGAAAGTTACCTGATGAAATGAATGAGCCCTCATTCTGAAGGGTAACAATCTGGTGTGGCCTTGTCAAGCAAAATGCCTGAATTTTCATGGTTTGTAAGGAGGATGAAAAAAAGATCGGGCGTGTCTATAAATCACTAGCATAGTTATTTTTACTGGACGTACACAACAACATTTTATTAGGTTTACGGTTACTCTGTTTCATTTGAAAAATACCATTTGGGAGAATCTTTAATGAACATTCTGGTTATAGGTGGTGGTGGTCGAGAGCATGCCTTGGTTTGGAAGCTGAAACAGTCTCCAAGGGTAAAAAAGATATTCTGTGCTCCGGGAAATGCCGGGATTAGTAAACAGGCTACCTGTGTTGACATTGCAGCAGGCGATGTTGATGCACTCAAAGCGTTTGCAGAGCAGGAAAAGGTTGACCTCACTGTGGTAGGGCCGGAAGATCCGCTCACCCAAGGTATAGTAGACAGGTTTGAAGAAAGTGGGCTGCGTATTTTTGGTCCCAGTCAAGCTGCTGCAGAGTTGGAAGGAAGCAAGGCCTTTACCAAAGATTTCTTAAAAAAATACGGTATTCAAAGTGCCGCATATAAGGTGTTCAGCAAAGCTGGTCCTGCAAAAAAATACATCGATAAAATTGGGGCTCCCTGTGTAGTTAAAGCAGACGGCCTTGCTGCTGGTAAAGGGGTGATCCTGGCTGAATCTGAAGAACAGGCCAAACAGGCTGTTGATGCCATCATGAAGGATAAACAGTTTGGAGCTGCAGGGAATCAGGTTGTGATTGAAAGCTTTTTACATGGTGAGGAAGCATCCTTTATTGCCTTTACCGATGGCAAGACCGTTTTGCCGCTGCCTTCTTCCCAGGATCATAAGGCGGCATATGAGGGGGACCGCGGACCAAACACAGGTGGGATGGGCGCGTATTCACCTGCACCGATTCTTGACGATCACATGACCATGCGGGTGATGAACGAGGTGATGTTGCCTACGGTTCGCGGTATGGAAGCAGAGGGACGCCCTTATAAGGGGATGCTCTATGCAGGACTGATGATTGATGGGCAAGATATTAAGGTTCTTGAATTTAATTGCCGGTTTGGTGATCCGGAATGCCAGCCGTTGCTCATGCGGCTCAAAAGCGATCTGGTTGATGTGTTTGAACGTTGTATAGATGGAACCCTTAACGAGATAGAACTTGATATTGACCCACGACCCACGGTCTGCGTGGTTATGGCCTCTGGCGGATATCCTGGAGAGTATGAAAAGGGCAACCCCATCACCGGTATGATCAAGGCCTCTAAAAAGAAGAACGTTGAAGTCTTTCACGCTGGAACCCTGATGAGTAATCGGCGAACTGTTAACAATGGCGGCCGGGTGCTTGGTGTTACAGCCATGGCTCAGGACATTGAAAAAGCCATTGATCTTGCCTACCAGGGAGTCAAGGAAATAACCTGGAAAAATTGTTTTTACAGAGCAGATATCGGCCACCGGGCACTACAAAGGCTCCGTCAACCAACAGGCCCAACAGTTGGTATTGTGATGGGCAGTGATTCTGACCTTCCCGTTATGCAGGCTGCTGCAGATGTCTTGAAATCTTTTGGTATTACTTATGCAATGCGTATCGTTTCAGCTCACCGTACCCCTGACCAGGCTACAGAATTTGCCAAGAATGCCCGAGATGACGGAATGAAACTGATCATTGCCGGAGCTGGTATGGCAGCACATTTAGCCGGGGTTTTGGCTGCACACACCACCATCCCAATTATTGGAGTACCCATTGATGCTTCATCGTTGAACGGGCTGGATGCCTTGTTTTCGACGGTTCAGATGCCGCCAGGTATTCCTGTGGCAACCATGGGTATTGGTAAAGCTGGTGCTAAAAATGCAGCGGTGCTAGCCGCGCGAATTCTTGGCATAGACGATGAACGCCTTCAGCAGCAATTAGTTCAATATGCCAGGGACATGGAAAACCAGGTAAGAGAAAAAAACCAGGCTTTACAAGGGTGAGCACTGCAGATCGCATTGATAAGCACATCCATCGGGCCGTAGACGTTTTACAATCCGGCGGATTGATAGCATTCCCAACAGAGACCTATTACGGGCTCGGGGTAGATCCATTTAACCGGGGTGCTCTTAAAAAACTGTTTGAGGTGAAGCAGCGCGCTGCTCATCTTCCCATTCTGGTGTTGATTGAGAGCATAACCCAGGCTGGTCAACTAGCGAGACTGCCGTTGCCGCCATTATTTTTACAACTTGCACAACAGTTCTGGCCCGGGCCGCTTACACTTATTTGCCGAGCTGCAGGTCATCTTCCCCGTGAACTTACAGGGTATACAGACAGCATTGGGATGCGACACTCTTCAAATACTATAGCACAACAGTTGGTCAAAAACTTTGGCAGACCAGTAACGGCTACCAGTGCAAATGTTTCTGGACATATACCTGCTTGCAATCCATCTCAGGTCAGGGCCATTTTTTCAGAAAAAATTGACTACGTTGTTGATGGGGGGGAGACTCCAGGTGGAAAGGGCTCAACTCTTGTTCGATGTGAAGCTGATTCCATTGAATGCATTAGAAAAGGTGTGCTGAATTACAGTATGGTTTTAGACATGCTCGATAATGAATAGAGGAATGTATAATGGCTAAATTACAGTGGAATAAGGAGTTTGCTTTAGAGCAGACTGCCGGTGATCAAGAGTTACTTGATGAGTTACTCATCTTATTTAAAGACTCTTCTGAATCAGACTTTAAACAGTTGCAGGAAGCTGCGGCGAGTAAAAAAGTTGAAACCATGACTGCAGCAGCCCACAGCATCAAAGGTGCAGCCGCAAGTCTTGGCATTGAGGGGATCACAGCGGTTGCTCTGGCAATTGAAAAGGCAGCCAAGGCAAATGAACTGGAAGGGGTGGATGATCAAATCGCTCAACTTGGTCAGTTGTTGACAGAGTTCTCTGCACTAATTTGAGGGTATAAACTGACAGCGTGCATAAAAAAAAGGGGCGCAGGAGCCCCCCTTTTTTTACTCTATGAGATTTGAGTGCAACCGATTATGGGCGGATGATCTCGCAATCACATGCTGAATCTTCTATATTCAACAGCAGGAATTTGGCGTTAAACCCGTTTTTGAGCAACTCCTTGTATGCCATATCAGCACGAGCACCTGTCGAGCAGTGAACGTACAGCTTTTTGTCCTTTGGTAACTCGTTCATTCTGGCTGTGATTTGGTCCAGCGGGATATTTATGGTGTTTTTAAATATTCCCAACTCGGCGACCTCCGCCTCTGTTCTTGCATCGACAATGACCGCATCCTTATCTTCACCAGCTGCTGCTTTTCTAAAATCAGCTAAAGATACTTCACCCTTGCCAAGCTTACGCACCCATGAGATTTCAGTGCTGAAAATCGGGCCCTTTTCAACCGCTTTTCCTGAGGCGACCCAACCGGCAAGCCCTCCTTTTACCAGCGAGACAAATTTGAATCCGTCATCACGCAGGTCTTCCACAGCATCCATTGCCTCATCATTGCCGTAAAGAACCACAGGCGCGTTTCTTGGGATGTCGTTTAAACGATCTTCCAGGTTGTCGTATGGAATAGAATAGGCACCTTTGATGCGGCCCTTTACAGCCTCATTCCTTTCACGGACATCAACGAGCACTACGTTACCATGTGTAACAAAATCGTGGGTGGCATAGGTGGGAAGTCCTTCTCCAACCCATGCTGGTTCACCATCGAGGTACACACGAACGTTCGTATAGCCAAGTTTTTTCGCCAGACCGGCGGAAAAAGTTGACATCCCTCATGTGGGGCCACCACAATAAAAGACGATGAGCTTGTTTTTATCTTTGGGTAAAAGCGCAGCTTTACGCTCCTTGAGCATGGGCACCGGAATGGAAATGGCACCAGGAAGATGAGACTGACCGTACCGTGATGCTGGCCTGGAATCCACGATAACCATGGTGTGAGCATCTTCTATCAGCTGGAGCAGTGCGTCGGTTTTGATTTCCGTAACACCTGCAGGCAGTTTGGCCAGCTTGGGTTTAACAACTGTTGCAAAGATCCCGCCAGCGCGTTTTTCATATTGTATAATTGCTGCATGGCCTTTCACAGCGTGCTTAATCCCTTTGGTCTGGTCATCAAACTTGACCATCATGGTTTTAGCTTTGCTGCCTTTACCTACTTCAATGGAGATGGTTTTAGCTTTGTTGGATTTACCAACAACCTTACCTTTATACACATTTCCCATCACCTGCTGCTTGGCAGGTTCAGGTTTTTGGGCGGTTGGTTGTGTGTCGCTTGTTTTTGCGCAACCAAAGCTCAACAGGCCAATAACCAGCAGGCAGGGGAGCAGTTTAACCACATTTTTTTGCACGTTGGACCTCCTTTATAGCTGTTTACGGGGGTGTACTTTTTCCACTCAACGTATGTTTGGCGTAAGCAGAATGCGTACAACTACAATTGGTATAACGGGTAAACACTACCTTACAACGAATGATTATTCAATAAAGAGAGAGAAGATACGTTATGGATAAGGTTTATGGAGAATATCAACTGAGTTGGAGTTGTATATAAATAGGTCATGTTTGCGATGCACAGCTCGGCTCTACTCCACCATCCTGCATTTATTTTCCACTTCCTGCCAAAACGCAGCCAGACGTTTTTCGGACACAGAAACAGCTGTTCCAAGTTCAGGGGCAAAGACGGAAACCCGAAATTCTTCAACCAGTTCCCGGTAGGTATTGAGAACTTCAATGCATTGGGCAGAAGGGGAGGAAAACTCGTTGTATTGATCAAGCCGTGCCAGCGGTTTCACTAGGCGCTGTTTTTTCTTTTTATCCTTTTCCGGGGCGTGTTCTGCCCTATCAATCCTCACGATGAGGGCCTGGAGGTACCTGGTGGTGTGCTTAAGGGAAAGCCCGTTTGGATTACACAGAAAATCCGCAGGCAGAATACTCTCCAGGGTGTGTTGAAAATCCTGGTGTGATTCGCTGCTATAGCATTTTCGTTTTTTGGTACTTTGCACCCAGAGATGTATTCTTTTTTGGGCTGCTTTGCGCGTGTTCAGGTTTTCCTGGAGCAATCTGTAGAGAGGGGCAACCAGCCTGGTAAAGTGTTGATTGCGGACGGTTTCGACTCTCTCATTAAATTCCTCACGGGTTGGGATTGCTCCTGTCTGCAGCCGAAAAAGTTCGTTCATAATAAAGTGGTAAACTGCATCGCGGAGTTGGGCAGCGGTGAGCTTCATCCCTAAGGCCAGCCAACTTGCTGAATTGTTAGTCACCAGGGCTTTACATTCTTTTTTCAGTTGCTTGGTTTCCGTTCTGAATTCGCGAGCATAGAGGGCCGCAAGACCAAGTGGGATACTCTTTTTGCTCTGGAGCGTATCTTGAGTGTAGCTAACCTTTATTTTTCCTGAGTGCTGATCAACAGTAAAGAGAGGGGAGAAAAATACGGGTATAGTACTGGCACTGGAGCTGTTGGAAATCTGTGCTTGGATTGTATGTAAATCTTCTTTGGTAATATCTTCCAGCTGGGGGAGTGTCGGAGCTTTTTTGCCTTTTTTTGTTGGAGTGCTTGCATCCTTGAGCTGAAAGGTATGGATATCGTGAAATGATCTGGTGGTAAGCAGCGGTTTCCCCTTTGCATCAATGAACACGAAGCGCATCCTGAGGTGAGCAGGCAAGGCAGCCGGTTGCCAGTCTGTTCGTTGGATGGTCAAGCGATTTGTTTTAAGCAGGATTGCCTCAATACTTTGATATAACGATCCTTTGTAGAGTTCCAGCTCATCAAGTACCCTGTCTACAGTATCTGGCAGCGGGACCAGTGATTTACGCAGTTTTTTGGGCAGCCGCTTAAAAAGAAACAAGAGCTTTTCCTGTAAAAGCCCTGGTACAAGCCATTCAAAGACGGTGGGCTGGATACTTTCTGCAAGCTGGAGCGGAATAAAAGCGGTGACCCCATCTCTTTCGTCGCCAGGGCTGAAGGTATAAGTAAGTTTGATGTTGACCCCGCCTGCATTAAGCTCTGGAGGATACCTGTAGAGGTCACTGAGCTGCGCTGCACTGACACAGATATCTTCTTTTTGCATGCGCAGCAGCGCATCACTTTTATGTTTTCGAATAAACTGCTTAAGTGTGAATCGATCATACACGTTGTTGAGCCGCTGAGTATAAAACGCAATCAGCTCTTCATCTTCAACAATGATATTGCGTCTACGCAGCCGTTCCTCTATCTCCTGATATTGCTTTATAAGCTGCTGGTTAGCTTTCAAAAAAGGAAAGTTACCACCAAGCCGGTTTGCAAGCAGTGCTTCCTGGATGAAAAGGAGTGTAGCTTCCTTGCGGGTTTCACTGTTGATCCTGCCATAATTCACCTTTCTGCCTGCGACAATGGGGAGACCAAAAAGGTGAACATGCTCATCGGCAATTACCTGCCCGCTTTTTTTCTCCCACCTGGGATTGGTCCAGCTGTATGTGCACAGCTTCCCACCAAGTTGCTCCAGCCATTCCGGGTTGATATTTGCTGCTGTCCGGGCAAACAGCTGGGTTGTTTCAACAAAATCAGCTGCAACAATCCATTCTGTGCTGGAGGTAGAGATGGATGAACCTGGAAAAAGGACAACCTCTTTGTTGCCACTGGATTGAAAGGTGTTTTTTTCTTTTTTACGGCAAATATTGCGTAGAAAACCTGAGGTAAGCGCTTTATGAATTGCGCTGTAGGAAGCTTTTTCTGTATTTTGAAAAAAGGCGTGTTTTTGCCTGAGCAAACGTTGCAGTTGTTCATGAACATCTATCCATTCCCGCATCCGTTGCCAGGAGAGGTAGTTGTGTTTACAGAATTTACTTAAACCTGACCAGGATATCTTGTCTTTATCCTCAAAGAGTTTTTGCCACAGGTTGAGCAGAAACATAAAGTCAGAGTTTGTATCCTGAAATTGACGGTGTGCTGCATCGGCCTTTTGTTCTTTATCCAAAGGACGGACCCGTGGATCCTGAATGGATAGTGCTGCTGCTATAATGGTAATTTCTTTAAGTGCTTTTTGGCGGTTACCTTCGATAATGATCCGTGAGATACGTGGGTCAATGGGCAAGGATGCCATAAGCCTGCCATCTTGAGTGAGCCGTTTTTCCCGGGTTAATGCCCCAAGTTCCATGAGTTGCTGAAACCCTTTACCAATGGCCCTGGATTGAGGTGGATCAACAAAGGGGAATTTTTCCGGTGCTCCCAAACCTAACTGTACCATCTGGAGGATGACTTCAGCCAGATTAGAACGCTGGATTTCTGGCAAGGTAAATGGTTCACGTCCAGTATAGTCTTCTTCAGCGTACAGCCTGAAACAGATTCCCGGCCCGGTTCGTCCACAACGGCCTTGTCGCTGGTCGCAGCTTGCCTGGGAAACTTTTGCTATTCGTAAACTGGTGGTACCTGTCCTGACATTATAGCGCGAAATTCTCGCCAGTCCTGTATCAATGACAAACCGTATCTCTGGTACAGTTATAGAGGTTTCTGCAATGTTGGTTGCAACAATGATCTTGCGTTTTGGTGATGGCTTGAAAATTTTCTTCTGATCGCTGGCCTGGAGACGACCAAATAATGGCAGAACGAGGTTGTTGTCTGTTACCTGAGCTCCAAAACCGTTGATGGTCTCATAGATATCGCGCTCTGACGGCATAAAGATGAGAATATCACCGCTCAGGTGGTGGGCAGGGTTGTCGGTCAGCTCGTGGACTACGGTTATGGCCTGAGCAACATAATCGGTTCCATTCTCTTCATCAGGTAATTCCTCTGGTTCCAGGTATCTGGTTTCAATGGGAAACAATCGTCCTGAAACCTTGATAATCGGTGCATTATCAAAATGGTTACTCAATTTTTTGGTATCAATGGTTGCTGAAGAGATGATGACTTTCAGGTCTGGTCGTTTGGGGAGCAATTGCTTGAGATAACCAAGGATAAAATCGATATTTAAGCTCCGTTCATGGGCTTCATCAATGATCAAGGTGTCGTACTGTTTGAGCAACTTGTCTTGCCGTGTTTCTGCCAGCAGAATACCGTCGGTCATAAATTTGATGGTTGTTTCCTCAGTAATCCGATCTTGAAAACGAATTGTATATCCAACCAGTCTGGTACTTCTGGTTTCGTGAGCAACCCGCTCAGCAACGGACATGGCTGCAATGCGCCGTGGTTGGGTACAGCCAATTCGACCACGTTGTCCAAGTCCAGCTTCCAGACACATTTTAGGGAGTTGGGTGGTCTTCCCTGATCCCGTATCTCCGGCGATCACCAGAATCTGGTGTTCCTGTAAAGCTGCAATTATTTCTTCTCTGTGGGCAGAAATGGGGAGAGCTGTTGGATACGAAAAGTGCATAAAAAAGATGTGATTAGTCCTTGAGGGTTAACCTGAAATAAGAGTATAATTTTATGATATACGTCTATGATACACGCTATTTTTGCAGAGAAAATCCATAAAATTTGAGGTGATAATGCAGGCAATACGCAAAGCCGTTATTCCGGTAGCTGGTCTTGGTACCCGATTTCTTCCCGCAACCAAAGCCATTCCCAAGGAAATGCTGACCATCGTGGACAGACCCACCATCCAATACATTGTTGAAGAGGTTGTAGCCTCAGGGATCGAAGAAATCGTATTGATCACCAGTGCCGGTAAATCAGCCATTGAAAACCATTTTGACTATGATTTCCAGCTTGATACTGTACTGGGTGAAAAAAATAAAGCATTGCTTAGGGAAGAACTGACCAATATTTCCAATTTAATTGACATTGTCTCGGTTCGGCAGAAAAAACCTTTGGGGCTTGGTCACGCGATCTGGATGGCGAGAAATGTTATTGGCAATGAGCCTTTTCTGGTCCTGCTTGGTGATGACCTGGTGATGAGTGATGTGCCCTGCTGCAAGCAGATGATCAACCTGTATAACGAAGTGGGTGAATCTGTTGTCGCTGTCCAGAGGGTGCCCATTGAGGAAACCTATCAATACGGTATTGTGGAAGGAAGTGAAACCGAGAAGGAGCGCACCTATAAGGTTGATAGAATGGTGGAAAAACCAGCTCCTGGTACTTCCAACTCGGATATGGCTATTATTGGCCGCTATCTGCTTATGCCTGAGGTGTTTGATTTCCTGGGTAAAACCACCCCTGGTCACGGTGGAGAAATCCAGTTAACCGATGCACTGCTTGCTCTTTCTAATCAGCGTGGCATGTATGCCTACGAGTTTGAGGGGAAACGCTATGATGCCGGGGATAAATTAGGCTACTTAAAGGCGATAGTTGATTTTGCCTTGGCTCACCAGACCCTTGGAAAACCATTTAAAGAGTATTTAGATAAAGTGTGTAAGTAAGCGCTTGTTGTTTTTATACACATGGTTTGCTATGAAGTCGCTGTTGCTGTCCCTTTGGATCACACCCTCACGTACGGCCATCCCCAACAGGACGTAAACCAAGCTTCCCCGATTGTTCAGCACAACATTCCAGTTGGGAGCTGCGTGTTGGTACCACTCGGTAACCGCAAGGTTACCGGGTATGTGGTGGCTCACGTTGAGCAAGATGAGGTATCGTTTGATTACAAACTTAAGTCCATCATCCAGCTTTTTCAGCCCACGCCCTTTTTCCCACCCCATCTTATTGCCTTGTACCGCTGGATCGCTGAATATTATCACCATCCTTTAGGTGAGGTGATTAAAACGGCATTACCATCAGCTCCATCGGCCAAGAGTGGTTACCGTGCCTTGCTGGATGAAAATCTGTGGCAACAACTTGGCGTTGCAGAGAAAAGTAAACAGTATCAAAAGCTGTCATGGTTCAACGTCTTGCAGGAACAACATGCGTTGACTCCAGCGGTGGTTGCTCGGATTAAAAAAGATAAGCAGCAGAAAAAACAACTGGATGCCTTGGTTCATGAAGGGGTGGTGACCCTTGAACCCGTCGTTACGCAATCAAAAGTACAAGCTAAACTGGAAACCGTCTACGAGCCCGGAGACAGACAAAAAAACAGCGGTCAACTTAAAGGTACCGAGCAAAAAACAGTAGACCTTTTTCAAAAGCTGTACCTGGCGTCTCATGGGCAACCCGTGCCAAGAAAGGTTGTGTTGGAGGCGTATCCAAGTTGCTCGCCCTATCTGAAAGCATTGTGTGAAAAAGGGGTGTTAACCAAGCGTAAACAGCGTGTTTATCGCAACCCTTTTGGTGAGACTGTAAAACCGCAGCCAATCCCGAAAACCCTTACATCAGAGCAGGAAAGTGTACTGGATGCGATAATCCCTGCCATAGAGCGCGCTGTCTTTGCTCCTTTTCTGCTCCATGGGGTTACTGGATGTGGCAAGACCGAAGTGTACATCCGTGCCGCCTCAGCTGCCTTGGAACAGGGAAAAACAGTACTGATCCTGGTTCCGGAAATTGCCCTTGCTTCCCAACTGGAAGCACAGTTTTATTCACGATTTGGAGACTCTTTGGCCCTTTTTCATAGTGGTCTTGCAGACGGCGAGCGATTGGACCAATACCAGCGGGTTCTTGATGGTACTGCCAGAGTGGTACTGGGTGCCAGGTCTGCAGTCTTTGCCCCTCTTGACAAGCTTGGGGTGATCATCGTAGATGAAGAGCATGAAAGCGCCTACAAACAGGAAGAAGGGGCACGCTATCATGGCCGGGATGTGGCGGTTAAACGGGCACAAATGGCTTCATGCCCTATTATCCTGGGATCAGCTACACCATCGGTGGTCAGCTACCACAACACATTAACCGGGAAGTATACCCTGCTTACCATGAGCAAACGGGTAGGGGAGCAAAAGTTACCTCAGGTGCAGATAGTCGATTTGGCCAAAGAAAAACGAAGCAGACCTGAGCTGTTTTTTTCAGATCAACTCATCAGCGCTGTGGGAGACACGCTGGAAAAGAATCAACAAACACTGCTGTTTGTTAACCGGCGAGGGTTTTCTTCTGCCATGCTGTGTGGTGATTGCGGCCATATTGTGCAGTGCCGTAATTGTCAGGTTTCCATGACCTACCACCGTTCCAAAAAACGGTTGCTCTGCCATTATTGCGATTACACCATGGGAACAAATATTATGTGTTCCAACTGTCAATCCACCAATGTAAAAGGTATTGGGCTTGGTGTTGAACGGATAGAAGAAGAAGTGCGGCAACTGTTCCCCCATGCCCGGGTGGCAAGATTGGACAGCGATGTGGCAGTAAGCCGTAAAAAATATATCGCTATCTTACAACAGGTTAAACAGCGAGAAATTGATATTCTCGTCGGTACCCAGATGATTGCCAAGGGCTTGCATTTTCCTGGCATTACTCTGGTTGGTGTAATCTTGGCCGATACCGGGCTTGCCATGCCTGATTACCGGGCTGCTGAAAGAACCTTTTCGCTCCTTGCACAGGTTAATGGCAGGGCTGGAAGGGGCAAAGAACCGGGCAAGGTGCTCATTCAAACCCATCAACCCCATCATTATGCCATTCGTTTTGCCCAGGAACACGATTACACTGCCTTGTATGAGCAAGAAGTTGCCACTCGTTCACCCATGGAATTTCCTCCATTTTCCCGGCTAGTTAATTTCAGGTTGAGTGGTCCCTTTGAAGCAAAGGTTGAGCAGGCTGCACAAAAAACAGCAAACGTTATGCAACCTTTTTGCCTGAAACAGGGCTTGACTGTTTTGGGGCCAGCTCCAGCACCCCTGAGTAAAGTGCGCAATAAATTCAGATGGCAGGTAGCTGTTAAAGGTAAACATCCTGCCCTGCTTGGGCAAATGGTTGACCACATTCTTGCCCACAAACGAGCCTTGTGTAGCTCATCTGTTACAATGCAGGTTGATGTGGATCCTGAGAATTTGATGTAGACAGAGAATAAAAAAATCCCCGACAGGGAAAAGGAGAGAAACCTGCCGGGGACGGAGAGAAGGTGAAGTGTATATTTTAGCTGTTGCCTTGGCCTTTTCCGTGACCATGCCTGCCTTGATGACCTTTACGCTGCTGCATACCATCACAATCATCAAGATTGCCGTGTGCTCCTATCATTGCCATTGGCAGTCCCAGCTCCTGTGCTTTTACACGGAGCTGCTCTCGCAGGTCAAAGAGCTCTCCAGCAATTTTTGAAGCCTGTGCAGGATCAGGTTGATCTGCATGCATTACAGCACGCATGGCTGCACGTTTTTCAGCCATCTGCTTCCGAGCTTGGACAGTTGCTGCCATAAATTTTTGTTTTGCTTCCTTCATGGCAGGATCAAGCTGTTGAACCTGGCAAGGTCCTGTGCCTCGTTTGTGGTAAACACCAGGCTGTGCAATGGCTGCCTGGCTGATGGCCAGCGAGAGTCCAGTTGTCAAAATAGCTGCAAGCATAATGCTTTTTTGGGTGGGCGTTTTTCTCATTGAGTATTCTCCTTGGAAAAAGGTTGAACTGTTTTTGCCTGTTGCGCTTTTTTATTTGCTAAAGGTATGCCAGAATTATTTTTTATTTTTAAGTTTTTGATATTATTGAACAAATATAGCGAGTCTTTAAGCTGAATTGATCAATTATCGTATTTCAGTGATCAGGTTGATCCTTTTTTACGCAGCCTCATATTCCATACTGGGTAAAAACTACCCAGTGTGATAAGGATGAGATAAGGGTGTTGAAAAGTACCATACGAGAAGGGTGATGTAGCTATTTTATGACCGATGCGGCCGTTTTTTTTTTGAGTTGCAGGCTTCCCAGAATGAGTTTCGATCTGATTGTTGTTTTTTATCCCGTGATGCTCAATGCACAACCAGGATTCTTGCTCTTTTCGGTCGCACTTATGCGGAAAAGCCCTCAATCTTCAACTTGTTTTCTGTATTATCGTATCGTTCTGTTATACGCTACGTTATCCAACAACTCAAGTTGGTTAGGACGTTTCTTGTCTTTTTTACGCCGACATCCCGCCATCTCAATGAGCAATGGAGCAATCGTAGTAAACGTCACACGCCCCAATAGTGCATGCTGACTGCGAACCCTCGCATTCTCCAAATCTTCCCGTTTTTTCATAAGATTGAAAGGTCGTTCTGCGTATTCCAGTGATTCCGGCCAGGCCGTCGGAACGTAGCGACGCCATTATTTCCTTCTTACTCTGAGGGTGTTTTTTACGTCAAGTGTGCTTTCTTTTTTCTCATGGATTCTCCATCAAGTTCTATTTTATGGGCGGTGTGGATCATGCGGTCGAGAATGGCGTCTGCCAGTGTCGGATCGCCGATCTGTTCATGCCAATGCTTTACAGATAACTGGCTGGTTACAATGGTTGCCTTAAGGTTGTGCCGATCTTCCAGAATCTCCAGAAGATCGTGGCGCTGCTCCTGATTAAGGGTTGCCAGACCATAGTCATCAAGAATCAGGAGATCTGTTTTTGCGTAAGCAGTCAACAGCTTGAGGTAAC